>DATMJI010000001.1:0-2211 GCA_035553895.1 Acidimicrobiales bacterium
CGCCAACGGCGGCCGCCGGGGGCACGTGTTCAACCTCGGCTGGGGAGTTCCTCCCGAGACCGATCCCGACGCACTGGCCCGGGTGGTGGAGCTGGTCCACGCCGCCTCCCCACCCGCGGCTCCGGCACCGCCCCGTTCTGGTGGTCGGGAGAGGGCGAATCAGGCCTCTCCTGACCACCAGAACGGGGCGGTGCCGGAGCTGCGGGTGGGGAGGCGGCGTGGACCAGCTCCACCACCCGGGCCAGTGCGTCGGGATCGGTCTCGGGAGGAACTCCCCAGCCGAGGTTGAACACGTGCCCCCGGCGGCCGCCGTTGGCGGCCAGGACGGCCCCCACCTGGCGCTCCAGCTCGGGCGGCGGGGCGGCCAGGGCAGCCGGGTCGAGGTTGCCCTGCACGGCCACCGCCGGCCCCAGGCGGGCCCGGGCCTGGTCCAGGGGCGTGTGCCAGTCGACGCCGATCACGTCGGCACCGGCCTCGGCCATGGCCTCCAGGAGGTGGGACGCCCCCACCCCGAAGTGCACCCGGGGGACCCCGAGGTCGGCCAGGCCCTGGAGGACCCGGGCCGACGCCGGCAGCACCCGCTGCCGGTAGTCGGCCTCGCCCAGCACCCCGACCCAGGAGTCGAAGAGCTGGACGGCCTGGGCTCCGGCCGCCACCTGGGCCCGCAGGCTGGCCAGGGCGATGCCGGCCAGGCGGCCGAGCAGCTCGTCCCAGACGTCGGGTGCCTCGGCCATCAGGGCGAGCGTCCGGCGGTGGTCGCTCGTCTTGCCTCCCTCCACCAGATAGCTGGCCAGGGTGAAGGGGGCGCCGGCAAAGCCGATGAGGGCGATCTCGGGGGCCAGCTCGGCCCGCACGAGGCGCAAGGTCTCCAGGACGTAGGGCACGTCGATCTCGGGTTCGAGGGGGCGCAGGCGCGCCAGGTCGGCAGCGCAACGGATGGGCTGGGCCACCACCGGCCCCACGTCGGCCTCGATGCTGATGCCACCGACCACGGCCTGGAGCGGGGTGATGATGTCGCTGAAGAGGATGGCGGCGTCGACGCCGAGGCGGCGGACCGGCTGGAGGGTGACCTCGGCGGCCAGCTCGGGGGTCTGCACCACCTCCCGGAAACTGCGCCGGCGGCGGATCCGGCGGTACTCGGGGAGGCAGCGGCCGGCCTGGCGCATGAACCACACCGGAACCCGGTCCACCGCCTCGCCCCGGTAGGCGGCGACGACGGGGGGCGGGGGCACCGGGCCACGGTACCGCCGGGCCCACCCTCAACCCGAGCGGGCGAAGGGGGCCAGGGCCGCCCCCAGCTGCTCCCCCTGGGGGGACGCCAGGAGCGTGGCGGCTCGGGCCCGCCCGGCTCGCGTGGCCGCCGGCCGGCGCCCGTGGTCCATGGCGGCGGAGATGGGTCCGAGGGCGGCGACGTCGCCGGGCCCCGGTTCGACGGCGAAGGTGACCCCGCCTGGCGCCGCCACGGCGGCCAGCTCCTCCGCCAGCTGGCGGTGGTGGACCAGGCGGTGCAGGCGTGACGGTCTCGGGGGCCACCACGGCCGCTCCGGCCCCGGCGCCAGCGACATGGGCGACGACACCACTACGACGTCGAAGGACCGGTCGGCCACCAGGTCGGCGTTGGTGGCGGAACGCAGCCCGCCGTCGATGTGGTCCTCCGCCCCCAGCGCGACGGGGGCGAAGTAGGCCGGGATGGCACAGGAGGCGGCCACCGCCGAGGGGACGTCAGCCTGCGGGTCCCCCGGGTGGCCCCGGCCGGCCACCGCCCGGCTGCCGTCGTCGAGGCGGATCGTCGCCACCCACAGCCCGGGCGGCCAACCCGGGCCCGGGCCCAGGGCGGCGATGGCGTCGCTGATCACGCCCGGGTCGCGGCCGCCCCGGGGCAGGAGGCCGGCGGCCACCAGGGCGATCGGTGCCCGCTCCCGCACGGCTCGGGCCGCCACCCCCGGTGCCGCCGGGCGCCAGCTCTGGGGTGCCTCGGGGGCGAGTGCCGGCGCCGTGGTGGGGGCGGCGCCGATGCCGGGGCGCAGAAGGTCGGCCGGATGGATGCCGGCCCGCAGCTCGGCCGCCACCACCGCCCCGGCCGATGTGCCCACGATGAGCTGGGCCCGGCGGGCGTCCCAGCCGGTGACCTCCCACAGCGCGGCCAGCACCCCCACGTGCCAGGCGTGGCCCACCAGCCCGCCGCCCCCGAGCACCAGGGCGACGCCGCTC
>DATMJI010000002.1:0-3511 GCA_035553895.1 Acidimicrobiales bacterium
GGCCTGGAGGATGGTGACGGGGCGTGGATGACCCAGCAGGAGGCCGCCGAGGCGGCCGGCGTGTCGGTCGCCGTCGTGCGGGGCTGGCGCCGGGCCGCCACCATCGCCGAGCGGCCGTCGTCCCGGCGGTCGGGCTCGGTGGAGGTCTTCCTCACGCCCAGCCACCGCCGCCCGGCTGACGACGCTGGCGGTCCGCCCTCCGGCAACGGCAGCACCCCGCCCGAATCCGAGCTCGGCGTCCTGGTGCCCCTGGAGATCCACCAGCGGTCCCTGGCCGAGCTCATCCTGCGCCTGACCGACACCACCGAGCGGGCGGTGCGGGCCGAGGCCCGGGTGGAGGCGCTGGAGGCCGAGGTCGCCGCCCTGAGCGCTTCCGAAGACGGCTCCAGAGCTAGCCTGGCCCCCCGCCCACCCCATTGGAGAAAGAAGGGCTGATGGAGATCGCCATCGCCGTCGCCGTCCTCCTCGTCCTGCTGGCCGTGGTGGCCGTGGTCGTGCAGCGCAAGCGCCGCTCCGGCGGGGTGATCGCCGCCGACACCAAGGGCCGCTCATCCGGCGGCCGGGGCACCAAGCCGTGAGCAGCCCGTCGCTGCTCCTGCGGGCCACTGAGCTCATCGGCCACCCCGTCGTCACCGTCGACGGCGGCGAGGCGCTGGCGGAGGTCAAAGACGTCGTCTACGGGACGGCCGAGGCCTCGCTGCTGGGCTTTACCCTCAACCACCGGGGCTTCCTCGGTGGCCCCATGAAGCAGGTTCTGGCCTGGTCCCGGGTCGCCGCCCTGGGCCGCCATGCGGTGATGGTGGCGACCGCCGGAGATCTCGAGGATCGCCACGATGCCCTGGTGGAGGACGTCAAGGGGGCCCGGCGGCGCAACGTCATCGCCAGCGAGGTGATGACCGACACCGGCGAGCGCCTGGGCGAGGTCACCGACGTGGTCCTCCACATCGGCGCCGCACCCGAGGTGGTCGGCTACGAGATCGGTGGCAGCGAGGTGCTGACCCCCCGCTCGGGCGGCCACGTGTTCATCCCGTTGCCCGAGACGCTGGCCGTCTCGGGCGAGGCGCTCATGGTCCCCGCCACCGTGCGGGACTTCGTCAGCGACGACCTCAGCGGCTTCGGGGCGGCGGTCGAGCGCTTCCGCGACCACCTGCGGACCGGCGGCGCCCCCGCCGCGGCACCTGAGGGCGAGCGATGAGACGCCTGAGCGAGGTGGCCGGCCTCAAGGTCTTGAGCAAGGCCAGCGCCGAAAAGATCGGCAAGCTCGACCGCATCCTGGTCGACGTTCCCCCCCGCCGCGTCGTCGCCGTCCAGGTGGGCCGCGACGAGGTGGTCGACTGGGAGGCCCTGAGCGGCATCGGCCACGATGCCGTGGTCGTCGACGACGAGCAGCGGGTACGGGCCGCGGCCGACGCCTGGGAGGAGCGGGCCCTCTCGGGCGACTTCGACTGGAAGGGAAAGATCGTCCTCTCCGACCGGGGCAACCAGATGGGAACGGTGGTCGACGTGGAGATCGACGAGCAGAGTGGCGAGCTGCTGGCGCTCGACACCTCGGAGGGGCCGGTCGACGCCAACCGCCTCCGGGCCCTGGGTTCCTACTGCGTCGTGGTCCGCTACCAGGCAGATGCCGCCCTGCCGGGATGACGGGCGGCCGCCTCGGGGTAGGAAACCGGTGACCGCTGATCCAGGAGGTTCACCATGACCGAGCACGACCAGAAGCGCGAGCTGACCCCCGAGGAGATGAAGGCGTCGCCCAAGACCGCCGCCCGTGACCAGCAAGAGCCCAACCCGATGACCACCTGGGACGGTGCGGGGAACCCCATCAGCCACGTCTTCGCCGACGACGAAGAGGGCAGGCTGGCCGAGGGGGTGGGCGACACGCCCGAGGACGCAGCCCAGGACGCACGCGACACCGGGACCTCCCGGGGCGTCTCCCGCAAGCCCGGGCTAGGGGGCTGACGGCCGGCGGAAGTGCTTGCCGAGCGTCTCCACCTGCCCCTGGTAGTTGGAGCCGATGCGGCTGCCATAGAGCTTCTCCGGCGGGGCCAGCATGTGCTCGTAGGTGAGCTTGCAGACCCGCTGGCGGTGCTCGATGACGAAGGGCACATCGTGGGCCCGTACCTCCAGGGCGGCCCGTGAGCCCAGGAGGGTGGCGTCGGCGTCGAAGCCGAAGCCGGGGTCGAAGAACCCGGCGTAGTGGGTGCGCAACTCGCCGCTGGTGGGGTCGTACGCCGTCATCTCGGCCGCCAGGTCGGGAGGCACGCGCACGCTCTCGTCGGACAGCAGCAGGTAGAAGCGCTCGGGGGCCAGAACGATGCGATCGCCGTCCTCCCGGCGGACCGGCTCCCAGTAGGCCGCGGGCTCGAAGGCCCCGACCTGGCCCAGGTCGAGCAGCGGGGCGTAGCTCTGGGCCCGGTGGCCCACCTGGCCGTCGGCGTCCCCCCGCAGATCGAGGCCAAGGAAGAGCCCGTCGGCCGTGACCAGGTCACGGTCGCCCAGGGGCGCCTCGCCCCGGAACACCAGTGGCTGGCGGGCATGCCAGGCGCGCAGCTCGTCGTCACGCAACCGGGGCTGGCCCTGGACCAGCCGGAGCTGGTTCAGGGCCAGCCCCCGGCGCACCCGGATGGTGAACGACAGCGGGACGACCTCGAGATACAGCCGGCCCTCGTATCCCGGCGCGATCTCGTCGAAGCGGTAGCCCTGGTCGGTGATGACCCGGGTGAAGACGTCGACCCGGCCGGTCGAGCTCTTGGGGTTGGTCCGCCCCCGCAGCCCGGCGGGCAGGCGCAGCTCCTCCAGCAGGGGGATCAGATAGGGCCGGTTGGTCTCGAGCACGGCACCGTCGCCGCGCAGGTCCAGCTCGTCGACGATGTAGTCCTTGACCTTGGACTCCACGGAGTCCCGGTCGGAGAGGAAGCTGCAGCGAATGCGGTAGGCCACGTCGCCCAGGCGCAGGTCGACGCTGGCCGGCTGGATGCTCGCCTCGGGGATGACGTCGGCGCCGCCACTGATCCAGCCGGCCTCGACGGCCCGGGCCAGCATCTGGCTGGGAAGCACCCCCCGGCCCTCGACGGCCGGGTCTCCCGCCGGCGCATCGGGGCCATCCACGGTGGTCGAGAGTAGCGGCCGCCCGGAGGCCGCCTGGCTGCGCCGCCGGGGTGGCAGGCGCCCGCCGTCCTAGGTGGCCGGCGGGGAGCTCCCGCCCTGGCTCCCGCCCTCTTCAGGCCGCTCCTCGGCCAGCTCGTTCACCTTGCGCTTGGCGCCCTGGGCGAACTTGGACACCTTGTCGGCGTGCTTGCCCTCGGTCCGGCGATTGATGGCCTCGGCTGCCTTGTCAACTTTCTGGCCGATGGTGTCGCCCTTGTCCCGGGCCAGCCCAGCGGCGCGCCCCCTGATCTTGTCGATGTAGCCCATGGCATCGCTCCTTGTCGTCGTCTTGGTGGTCTCGGCGCTCACTGCACCTGCCCAGGATCGGTCCCCCGCACGCCCCCGGGACGAGCGACCCCGGCCCCGC
>DATMJI010000003.1:0-7225 GCA_035553895.1 Acidimicrobiales bacterium
CGCCCGGCATCCTCCCGCCCGCTGCCGCCCGGGCGGGCGCCGGTGGCGGGCGGCGCTCCCGGCGCCTGGCACCCGCCCTCACCGTGGCCGCCGCCCTGGTGGCGGGCGCCCTCGGCGGGCACCTGGCCGGCGGTGACGGGACCCCACCGGCCGCCGCCGCCCGGCCCGCAGCGGTGGCCGCCGGCGGGGAGGGGCTCGACGTGGGCGCCGTGCTGGCCCGCTTGGAGGTTTCGGTCGTCTCCGTCGACACCACCGTGCGGGCCCGCCGGGGCCCGTTCGTGACCGAGGGCGAGGGGGCGGGGACCGGCGTGGTGGTGGGCGACGACGGCCACATCCTCACCAACGCCCACGTGGTGGCCGGGGCCACGGCGGTGACCGTGACCGGCGCCGACGGCCGGTCCCGGCCGGCATCGGTGGTGGCGAGCGACCCGGCCGCCGACGTGGCCGTGCTCCGGGTATCCGACCCCGCCGGGCTGGCTCCGGCCGAGCTGGCCGAGCCCGGCAGCGCCGAGGTCGGTGATCCGGTCCTGGCCATCGGCAATGCCCTGGCGCTGGAGGGCGACCTCACCGTGACCGGGGGCATCGTCTCCGCCCTCGACCGCAGCATCCCGTCGGCTGCCGGCACCCTGGGAGACCTCATCCAAACCGACGCCGCCATCAGCTCGGGCAACTCCGGCGGTCCCCTGGTCGACGCCGCCGGGCGGGTGATCGGCATCAACACGGCCGTGGCCGCCAGTGGCGGCGGGGTCCAGGCCTCCAACATCGGCTTCGCCATCTCCATCGACCGGGCCCTGGCCGTGGCCGAGGAGCTGCTCAGCTCGGATCTTCGCCGCTGAGGGGCTCGGCGACGACGTGGCGCTCGATGCGGGCCTGGTTGCCGCCGAGACCGGCCACGGTCACCAGGTCGTAGGCCTGCAGGGCGGCGGTGTCGGGATCGAAGTACAACACCGAGGCACTGAGGGAGACAGGCTCGTCGCCTTCCAGGGCCCGCAGGCCGGCACCACCCGTCGACCCCTGGGTCAGGGCCAGGGCGCTGCCGATCTCGGTGCGGGTGCTGCGGTGGGTGTGGCCGGCCAGCACCAAGGGGACGAGCTCGCCGACATCGGCGGCCGTGCGCAGGTCGTGGACCACCACCACGTCCACCGGCGGGGGCATGGAGCGCCGGAGCCCGGTGGCCACCAGGGGGGCGAAGGCTTCGGCCTCCTCCCGCTCCCGGTCGCTGCCCGTGGCCTGGCTCTTGTCCGGGGTGAAGCGGGGATCGCCGACACCCCAGATACGCAGCCCGGCCACCTCCTCGGTCCGTCCCTCGAGCACGACGGCGTTGGGCTGGGCAGCCACGGCGTCGCGGGTGAGCAGCGAATCATGGTTGCCGCGGACCCAGACATAGGGGACACCGAGCTCGCCGATCGATTCGGCGATGCCCAGCTCGGCCACCGTCCCGAAGTCGGTGGTGTCCCCGCTGTCGATCACGGCGTCGGCGTCGAACTGCTCGACGAGCTGCTCCATGAGATCGAAGGCGGCCGGGTTGAGGTGGACGTCGCTCACGTGCAGGACCCGGATGCTCGGGCTGTCGGTGTCGAAGGTGGGCAACCCCTGACCGGCCTGGTAGAGGGTGGCCACGTTGCCGACGAGCTGGGCCAGTTGCGACCGGTACTCGCCGAAGCGCCGGCTGATGTCCTCCACCTCGCCCACGGCCTGGGGGGCGAAGCTGAGCAGGCCCCGGTAGCCGGGCTCGGACAGGGAAGTGGGCCGCCAGCTGATCACGGCCACCACCACCACGGCGGCGCCGGCCAGCGCCCCGATCAGGGCGCCGATACCGGCCGAGCGCACGCTGGCGCCGCGCACGGCGGCGAGGACGGCGCCTCCGGCGACGGCGGCGACGAGGGCTCGCAGGATGAGGCGGCGGATCAGCGAGCGGGCGTCGTCGGCGATGGCCACCTCGACGCCGGCCAGCGAGTCGGGGTCGCTGACGAAGCGCTCGGCCTCCTCGACCCGCAGGCCCGCCACCTGGGCCCGCAGGCCGAGGGGGCCGTCGTGGGTGTCGACCACCAGCGAGCCCAGGGGGCCGAGCTCGACCTCGGTGCCTCCCGTCCAGCGCAGCTCCAGGGAGACGGTGGCGTCGAAGGGGCCCACCGGGCCGGTGACCCGGGCTGCGAGCAAGGTGGCCACCGACGCCCCGAAGACGGCCAGCACCAGCAGGCCGACGCGGCGCAGGCGGCGGGTCCGGCGGGTAGGCGGAGCCGGCTCCTCGGCCGGGCCGGCGCCGGGCTCAGGCGGCGGTGGACCGACCGGTGCTGAGGTCGGCACAGGCTGCGCACGTCTCGGCCGGGATGACGCCCAGGCGCATGAGCCCGGCGAAGATACGGCAGCCCAGGCACAGGGCGAAGACGGCCTCCAGCGTGGCGGCGCCGAGGATCATGGCCACCAGGACGTCGGCCGCACCGGCGGCACCGGCGGCGTGGAGGGCGACGGCAGCCACGCTGAGGGTGGCGCCGATGCCCTGGGCGAAGCGCTTGGGTGGTCCGGGCACGTCCTTGGGCGCCACCGGGAGACGGGGAACCACCACCCGGGTCACCACCAGGCCGAGGGGGCTGAAGCGCGGACCATGGAGCAGCCGGGCGACGAAGCCGTAGGCCAGGGCCAGGAGCAGCCACGCCTGGTCCAAGACGAGGATGGCGGTGCACAGGCTGGCCACCCCGGCGGCCACCAGCCGGGCCGAGACCTCGTTCACAGGGTCCGGGAAGCTCCCGATCCTCGACATCGTCTGCAGCGTACCGGCAACGTCTGGAACGTCCCTGGTCGACGGCGCGGCGCCACGGGGTTCTCGGCCCCAACCTGTCGGGTACGTACCAGGGGTACGCCGAGGAAGGGAGCGACCATGCCGAGCAAGGACGAGGAACTGCCCGGGACGCTGCAGCGCTCGCCGGAGAAGGCCAAGCGCACCTACCAGAAGACCCTGGATTCGGCCCACGAGCAGTACGACTCCGAGGAGCGGGCCCACCGCACCGCCTACTCGTCGCTGAAGCACTCGTTCGAGAAGGTGGGCGACCACTGGGAGCCCAAGGACGAGAAGGGGCCTTCTGACAGCCGGGCCGCCGGCGGCCGTGAGGGCGGCCAGACGGCCGGGGGCGTCGACGTCAAGGGCCACACCAAAGAGGAGCTCTACGAGCGGGCCAAGAAACTCGACATCGAGGGTCGCTCGGACATGACCAAGGAGGAGCTGGGCCGGGCCATCGCCCGCAAGCAGGACTGAGCCGGCCCGTGGGGCGTGGCACCGGCCGCCGCCGGGAGCCGCCGACCACCATGATCGGCGGGCGGCGGGCGGCGTGGTGGGTCGGTGCCGCCGTGCTGGCCGCGCTACCGGCGCTCGCCCGCCGGCACCGGCGGCCGCGGAGCAGGCCGGTCTTCGCCTGGTGGTACGGGCACCTGGCCCGCCGGGCTGAACGGGGAGAGATCGGGCGCCGGCGCCATCAGCTGCTCGCCGACGCCACCGGGCGGGTGCTCGACCTCGGGGCCGGGACGGGCGAGAGCTTCAAGCACCTGTCTCCCGCGGTGCGGGAGCTGGTGGCCCTGGAGCCCGATCCGGCGATGGTGCGACAGGCGGCCCGGCGGGTGGGCGAGAGCGAGGTCCCGGTGAGGGTGGTGCGCGGGGTGAGCGAGGGCCTGCCCTTCGCCGCGGCGACTTTCGACACCGTGGTGGCCTGCCTGGTGCTGTGCAGCGTCGCCGACCTCGACGCCACGGTGACCGAGGTCCGCCGGGTACTCCGGGCCCAGGGCCGGTTGGTGCTCATGGAGCACGTCCGGGCCGGGGATGAGGGCCTCGCCGAGTGGCAGGACCTGGTCGATCGGCCCTGGTCGTGGGTGAACGGAGGGTGCCATCCCAACCGGCGGACTTTGGCGGCCCTGGAGGGAGCGGGGTTCTGCGTCGAGTCGCTCCAGCGGTCCGGCTTTGCCGTGCTGCCCCACGTGCACGGCGTCGCCCCGCGGGTGTGACCTGCGGGGCTCCGGAGACGTGACCCCCGGGAGACCGGGGGCCACGTCTCCGGGGCGACCTCCGGCGGGCTACCGGGGCCCGCCGGCCTGGTCGGGGTTCCCGGCCACGCACATCGGGTCACAGCTGAAGCCCTGGCCCTGGTTGCGGGCGTCGGCCTCCTGGAGCTCTTCGAACGGGGCGTTGGGCCCGCAACCCACGGGGCCGCAGTCAATCTGGTCACTGTGGACCGCGGCCGGGCCCTGGTCGTCCTGGGTCCCGATCCCGGGCGAGTCGGGGAGCACCAGGCAGCCGTACGCCGGTGAGGCGGTGCCGAGGATCAGCGGTGCCGCGGCCAGAGCCGTCTTGGCAAGTCTTTTGACCTTCATGGGAAACCTCCTCGGGTCGTCGTCATGGTTCGTCGCGCTTCGTTGTTCCCGGCGGTCGGGAGGAACGAAACGTAGATGCGCCGAGGTCATGGGAATGGAGGAGACCTTGCTCAAGGACGAGCTCGACTGACAGGCTGCGGTAGCCGCTCTCGTCGAAGAGCACGGTCATGGTGTCGCCCTCGTAGCCGATGACCTGGCCCGCACCCCACTGGTGGTGGCGGACGCGGGAGTCGAGCGGGAAGGGCTCCGGGCCGCGTTCAACCACGCCGGCGGCACAGTTGTCGCAGCGCCCGCAGTCCTCCTGGGCCGGCTGGCCGAAGTACCCGAGGATGGTGCGCCAGCGGCAGGCGTCGGTCTCGATGTAGTGGCGCATCATCTCCCCTCGCGTGCGCTCGGCGATGCGGTAGTCCCCGTGGGCTTGGGCCGCCGCCTCGGCCGCCTCAGAGGGGGCGGGTGCGCCGGGTGCCGAACGCACCAGGCCGGCGCCGTCGACCACCACGGCACCGGTGTCCTCCAGCAGGTCCAGGGCGGTGCCGAGCTGAGACCGGGAGACGCCGACCACCTCGACCAGGGCGTCCACCGCCATCGGCTCCAGAGCGTGGTGGACGGCCGAGACCACGTGGTCGAACACGCCGGCGTCGATCGGCGCCGTCCCGCCGAAGAAGCGGCGGCTCCCCACTTCCCCGATGGTGTGGAACAGCACGGCCTCTGCGGGGTCGCCGTCGCGTCCCGCCCGGCCGAACTCCTGGTAGTAGGCATCGAGCGACTCCGGCGGGTCGGCGTGGAAGACGAACCGGACGTGGGGGACGTCGATCCCCATGCCGAAGGCGGTGGTGGCGACGACGACATACGGCTCCGCCTCCTGGAACCGCTCGTGCACCTGGTGGCGCCGGGCGGTGGGCAGGCCGGCGTGGTAGGCGGCCGCGTCCCGGCCCCGTGCCGCCAGCTCGCCGGCCAGCTCCTCGGCCTGGCGCCTGGTGGCCACGTAGACGATGCCCGTGGCCTCCGAGGACGCCACGCGATCGAGCAGGGCCTCGCCCGTGGCCCGGGCATCGGGCCGCCCCTCCACCGCCAGGGCGATGTTGGTCCGGAAGAATCCCTGGACGACCTCGACCGGGTCACGCATCCCCAGCTGAGCGGTGATCTCCCTGCGGACCGGCGGCGCCGCCGTGGCGGTCAGGGCCAGGACCTGGGGCCGGCCGAGGGCATGGAGGAATTCGCCCAGGCGGAGGTACTCCGGCCGGAAATCGTGGCCCCAGGTGCTGATGCAGTGGGCCTCGTCGACGACCACCAGGGAAGGTCCGGCGGCGGCGAGTCGTTCCCGGGTCTGACCGTTGGCCAGTTGCTCGGGGGCGACGAAGACGAACTCGACGTCGTCCGTGCGGAGATCGTCGAAGGCATCCCGCCGCTGGCGCTCGCTCATGGACGAGTTGACCTGGGTGGCCCCGCCCAGGCGATCTCCGATGGAACCCACCTGGTCGCGCTGGAGGGCGAGGAGCGGCGACACCACCACGGTCGACCCCTCGATCACCGCACCGGCGATCTGGTAGATCGCCGACTTCCCTGCACCGGTGGGCATGACCGCCAGCACGTCCCGGCCGGCCAACACGCCGGCAACCGCCTCCTCCTGCCCGGGGCGGAGCTGCTCGAAGCCCAGGGCGCTCCTCGCCACCTCGCGGGCCAGCCCCCGCAGCTCGTCCTCGCCCGCCACCGGGGACCTCTACCCGCTCCGGCTCCGGCCACCCCGAGACGGTCGTCCTCAGGCACCTCAGACCCGCTCGGCGTGGCCGCGATGAACTGGCCAGGCGGGCGACGTCAGAGCGAAAGCACGGAGTCCACCATCCCTCACCAAGGAGCACACCCATGGCCACCATCACCGCCAGCATGTTCAGCGCCCTCGACGGCGTGGTCGACCCCGGCGTCGGCCACTGGCACTTCCCGTACTTCAACGAGGAGATGGGCCAGGCGGTGGACCAGACCCATGACGCCGACGTCATGCTCTTCGGGCGGGTGACCTACGACAGCTTCGCCCTTGCCTGGCCGGAGCGGGAGGCCGCTGGCGGCGACGATGCCCCCTTCGCCAAGCGCCTGGGCGACATGCGCAAGCTGGTGGCGTCACGGCGCCCCCAGAGCTTCGCCTGGCGCAACACCGAGCAGGTAGAGGGCGACCTCGTCGAAGCCGTGTCGGCCCTCAAGCAAGATCCGGCGATCGGCAGGATCGCCCTGAGCGGTTCGGTGTCGGTGGTGCGCCAGCTCCTCGGCGCCGGCCTGCTCGATGAGCTCCACCTCTTCGTCCACCCGGCGACCGCCGGATCGGGCCTCAGGCTCTTCGCCGAGGGTGAGCCGGCTCAGTCGCTCCGGCTGCTCTCGTCCCGATCGTTCGACACCGGCGTGGTGTACCTCGTCTACGGGCCGGACCCGAACCCGCCCGGCGGCACCTACCAGGACGCCACCGAGCACCTGGCCACGGGTTGACCGGGCGGCGTCAGGCCAGCTCTCGCAGGGTGCACTCGAGGGCGGCCCGCTCCCGGTCGTTGGTGCACAGGCGCACGGCCTGGGCCAGCTCCGACCTCGCCTCGTCGGTGCGACCGAGCCGGCGCAACAGCTCGCCCCGGACGCCTGGCAGCAGGTGGGATCCGGTCAACCGCCCGCCGCCGTCCAGCTCCTCGACGGCCCGCAGGCCAGCAGCCGGTCCCTGCACCATGGAGACGGCGACCGCCCGGTTCAGCGCCACCACCGGGGAGGGGGCCAGCCGGCCGAGCGCCTCGTAGAGCACCACGATGCGCTCCCAATCGGTGCCCTCCACGGATGGGGCGACGGTGTGGCACTCGGCGATGGCCGCCTGGAGCCCGTAGGCCCCCAAGCC
>DATMJI010000004.1:0-3256 GCA_035553895.1 Acidimicrobiales bacterium
TCCCGGCACCCACCCCCTCGGGACCGTAGGTGTCGTAGCGCCGGCGGCGCTGGGGATCCGACAGCGTCTCGTAGGCCACGCCCAGCTCCTTGAAGCGCTCCTCGGCACCGGGGTCGGCGTTGGTGTCGGGATGCAGCTCCCGGGCCGCCCGGCGGTAGGCCCGCTTGATCTCCTCGGCCGACGCCGTGCGCGCCACCCCGAGCAGCTCGTAGTAGTCGGCGGCCACGTCAGTTGTCACTCAGACGGTGGCCGAGGCGCTGGCTCACCATGGCCACGGCGGCCAGGGCCTGGGAGTAGTGCATGCGGGTGGGGCCGAGGACGCCGATGGCGCCGGCGGTCTCGCCCTCGACCTGGTAGGGGGCCACCACCACCGAGCACTCGGCGAGGGGCTCCACGCCGTGCTCGACGCCGATGGCCACCGTCTGGCCCCGGTCGACCACGTCGCGCAGGAGGCTCACCACCACGTACTGCTGCTCGAGGATGCCGAGGACCTTGCGCACGCTGTCGACGGCGTCGAAGGCGGCCACCATGCGGCTGGTGCCACCGACGAAGACCTGGCCCGGGTCGCCCTCGCCCGCCACCTCGCCGAGGACGGCCACCGCCCGCCGGCTGGCCTGGTCGACGGCGGCATCGCCCGAGGAGGGGACGCTGGCCGGGGCCAGGGGTGTGGTGCCGATCATCCAGCGGGACAGGTGGGCGGTGGCCGCCGCCAGGGTGGCGTCACCCGTGTCGTCGTCGAGCTCCAGGTGAGCCTTGGTGACCGCACCGTTGGAGAGGACCATGACGGCCAGGGCCACCCGGTCGGACAGGCCCACGAGCTGGACCGAGCGGATGGTAGCGTCGTCCGACGGGGCTCCGGTGACGAGGGCGGCGTAGTCGGTGAGGCCCGAGAGCAGCCGGGAGGTGTCGGCCAGCATCTCCTCCAGGGCGCCGTGGGCCTCGGCGAAGAAGGCGCTCACCTGGTGGCGTTGTGCCGCCCCCAGGGGACCGGGGCTGACCAGGCTGTCGACGAAGCGCCGATAGCCCTTGTCGGTGGGCACCCGCCCGGCGCTGGTGTGGGGCTGGCGCAGGTACCCGTCCTGTTCGAGCACGGCCATCTCGTGGCGCACGGTGGCCGGGGAGACGGCCACCGCCGGCAGGCGAGCCACCCGGCTCGAGCCCACCGGTTGCGCCGTCTCGATGTACTCCTCCACCACGGCCCGGAGGATGGCTGCACGTCGTTCGTCCATCATCGGTTGGCACTCGATGCTATCGACTGCCAGCGCCCGGGCACGGCATCCCCCCCGGCCCGGCGCTCCCTTCCCCGGCCCGCCCGTTCTCGCCCGGGGCACCCGGCGGCGGTCACTCAGCGGCGCCGGCGGAGGCTGCGCCAGGCGGCGGCCGCTTCGGGTACGGCGGCGGGCACGGTGGCCAGCGACGCCGCCGCCGACAGCAGGCACCACGAGCACAGGCGCCGGTGCTTGGTCACCTGCTCGGCCGTGAGCAGCAGCGAGCCGGCGGCATCGGCCGCCACCTTGGCCGCCAGGGCCAGCGGCACCCACGGGCGCCGGTCGCTCCGCCGGGCGCCGCCCATCCCCGCCAGGGCGGCGGTGACGGCGAAGCTCACCATGCCGAGGGCGGCGTCGGGCGTCTTGAACAGCTCGTAGGCCTCGCCCGAGGCATCGACCCGGTCGGCGTCGAAGACGGCCAATGGCGGTTCGGGGAGGTGGCGCAGCAGGCCCGCCTGGTAGGCCTCGACCAGGCCCAGGGCACCCGTCGACAGCAGGGACAAGGCGGTGGTCCGGCGCCGGAGGCGCATGAACCGGGAGGTGTCGGTGCGCAGGTCCCGGCTCACCGCCTCGGCGGCCGGTGAGGTCGAGCGCCCGATGCCGTCCATGCCTTGGGCCCTACCCCGGGGTAATGGTCGGCAAGGGGTCGGCCGCCGGTGGGCGGCGCAGGCGCATGCGCAGGAAGGTCGCCACCCGCCACAGCCACAGGCCAGCGGCGCCGGTGCGGCGCCGGCGCTCTTCGGCGTCGAGCAGGTACATGGTGCGGGCCGCCTCCATGTGCGACCACACCAGGGGGACGTTGCCCAGGCAGTGGAGCTCCTCCGGATCGATCTCCTCGCTCAGCAGCCGGGGCAGGATCCGGCACATATCGCCGGCCCGCCGGCGGGCGTCGTCGTAGCGACCCACCGCCGCCAGGGCCGCCACCGCCCACCACGAGGCGGGGAGGAAGGCACCCTCCCGGCCGGCCAGGCCGTCGGAGCCGTCGGGCTCGTAGCGGTAGAGGAAGGGGGCGGCGTCGAGGCGGGCGATGACGGCGTCGACCAGGCGGGCGGCCCTCGGGTCGTGGCGGTCGAGCAGCCCGAACACCACGGCCAGCAGGGCGGCGGCGTCTGCGACCCCGGGCTCGCCGTAGGCCTGGGGCAGCAGGCCGTCGTCCTCGATGGCCCCGAGGATCCGCTCCCGGAGCCGGTCGCGGGCCCGGCGCCAGCGCCGGCGGCGGGTGAGGGGACGCCACCCCCGGGCGATCCACAGGGCCCGGTCCAGGGCCAGCCACTTGCCGAGGTCGGCGTCGACGAGGGCCTTGGGCTCCCGCAGCTCCCAGATGCCGTTGGAGACCTCGGTGTCGTCGCCGGCCGCCCGGTCGGCGATGGCCCCCACCAGCTCCCACGTCGCCCGGTCGAGGGAGCCCCCGGTCTGGACGTGGACCGAGACGGCCTCGACCACGAAGCCCAGGGCGTCGAGCTGGACCTGGTCGGCGGCGGCGTTGCCGGTGCGCACCGGCCGGGAGCCGGCCCACCCGGCCACGCCTTCCACCAGGCGCTCGGCCGGGACCTCGCCGCCCCGCACCCCGGTCATGGGCCCGGTGGGGACGGTGGCGCTCCCGGCCATGGCGTGCACGAAGTCGAGGTACCCGGCGGCCAGGTCGCCCCGGCCGAGGAGGGCGGCCACCGACACCGCCAGGGAGGCGTCGCGCAGCCAGGTGAAGCGGTAGTCCCACTGGCGGTCGCCCCCGGGGGCCTCGGGCAGCGAGGTGGTGGGGGCGGCCACCACGGCGCCGGTCTCGGCGAAGGTGCACCCGGCCAGCACGGCCAGGGCGTCGCTTGCCCGCTCGGGGTGGTGGCGGGGCAGGCGGGCCGTCGCCGCCCGCCGGCGCTCGACCTCGCCCGCCCCTTCCAGTGCCGCCGACAGGGCACCGGCATCGAAAGCCACGGCCGCCCCCGCCGCCACCACCAGGCCGCACCACCGGTCCTCCCCGGCGAGGCTCACCC
>DATMJI010000005.1:0-3177 GCA_035553895.1 Acidimicrobiales bacterium
ACCGAGACCCCGTCGGCCTCCCCCAGGCGGAACGAGACGAGGGCGACCCGGCAGCCGGGAACGGGTGCGGGACTCAGGAGCCGCCCACGGCCACGTGGGCCCGGCTCCCACGGGTAGGCCGGTGGCTGGCGTGGCGGGGACGGAGCAGGCGGTAGGCCACGTCGGCCAGGCCGGCGGCCAGGACTAGGTCGCCGAAGGAAGCCACCTCGCCCACCGCCGACACGGGCACGATGTCGCCCAGCACCACCAACCGGTCGTCACCGTCCTGCCATCGCTGCGCCGTGCCCAGCTCGATGAGGATGGCGTCGCCGGGCTCGGCCAGCCCGGCGGCGATCACGGCCTGGGGGTCGACCGGCATGCCCTCGTTGGCGGCGATGACGGTGGCGTTGGCGGCCAGGCCCACGGCCACCACGGCCATGCCCACCAGCCGCAGGTTGGCCAGGGCGAAGGCGAGGAGGGCGAGAAGGGAGCACAGCACCAGGACTGCGGCCGCCGAAGCCGTCGCCTCCAGCAGGCGGGGCGCCCAGGCGAGGATCACCGCCACCACCGCCAGCGAGGGCCAGCGCAGGCGGGCCCTGGCGGCGTTGGCCGGACGGCCACCGGCGGCCAGGCCGAGGACCAGGCCGCCCACCAGGGCGACGAGGGCCACACGCATGGGCAAACGGTAGCGGGGCGGTCGTCGCCGCTCCCGGCGCCGGTGGCCTCCTAGATGCGCCGGCGACTCCCGTAGCGGGTGAAGAGGTACACGACCACGGCGGCACCGACGACCGAGGCGATCCAGCCGGGTGCGTAGTTCTCCCCGAAGAGGAGGCGGCCGACGATGCCGGCCAGGAAGGCGCCGGCCAGGCCGGCCAGGATGGTGCCGAGGCAGCCAAGGGGGTTGGGACCGGGCACGGCCAGGCGCCCGAGGGCGCCGACGAGGAGACCGGTCACGGCCAGGCCGACGAGGTAGCTCAGCACGGCGCCATCACCGGCAAAGTATTCCAGGCTCGACATCTGGCCAACCCTCCCCCGTTCTCTGTCGGCTGGACGGTGCGACGCACGGGCGAACCGACAGAGAACGGGAGGGAGGCCGGCGCAACGGCGCGGACCAGGGCCGGAGCGGGGCGGGCTCGGCGGGCGGACCTATGCTCTGGACCCGGAGGTGCCCGTGGCCGACGACAGCGAGACGAACGGGCCCCCGCCGCAACCCGCCCCGTCCCGGTTGGCCCTCGACGCCCCGCTGCGGACGGGCTTCGTGGTGGCCCTCGGGGGGGCCGGCGCCCTCCTGCTGGTGCGCATGGTGCTGGCCGCCGCCCCGGTCCTGTTGCTGGTGGGCATCGCCTCGTTCTTCGCTCTCGGCCTCGATCCGGCCGTCAGCTGGCTGCAGCGGCGGCGGCTCAGCCGGGGCTGGGCGGTGTTCACCATCGCCGCGGGGGTCGTCGGCGTCCTGGTCCTGTTCTTCGCCGCCGCCGTCCCTCCCTTGCTCGCCCAGGCCGACGACCTGCGCATCGAGCTGCCGGAGTATCTCGAGGACCTGCGGAGCGAGAGCGACGTGGTCCGCCAGCTCGACGAGCGCTTCGATGTCGTGGACCGGGTACGGTCGCTGCTGGCCGGCCCGGGGGCCGCGACGGCGGAAGACGACGGCGCACCCGATCTCAGCGGTGCCTTCGGAGACGTGCTGGGCATGGCCCGCGGCGTGCTCGCCGCCTTCGCCTCCACCCTCACGGTGGTGGTGCTGGCCCTGTACCTGCTGGCGTCCCTGGCCCAGATCAAGGCCACGGCCTACCGGCTCGTCCCCCGCTCGAAGCGGGACCGCTTCACGCCGCTGGCCGACCAGGCCCTCAACCACATCGGGGCCTACCTGCTCGGGAACCTGGCCACCTCGGCCATCGCCGCCACCGCCTCCTTCGCCTTCTTCGTGGTGGTGGGCATCCCTTACCCGTTCCCCCTGGCCGTGGTCATCGCCTTCACCGGGCTCATCCCCCTGGTGGGCGCCACCATCGGCTCGGTGGTGGCGATCTTCGTCGGCTTCCTGGTGTCGGTGCCGGTCGGCGTCGCCACCCTGGCCTTCTCTTTCGTGTACCAGCAGGTGGAGAACTACGTGCTCGTCCCCCGCATCATGAAACGGACGCTCAATGTCTCGCCGCTGGCCACCATCGTGGCCGCCCTCATCGGGGCGGCCCTGCTCGGCGTCTTCGGCGCCCTGCTGGCCGTGCCGGTGGCGGCGTCGATCCAGATCGTGGGCCGGGAGATCGTCCTCCCCCGCCAGGAAGCGGCCTGAGGAGGCCGAACGGCCGGCGAAGCATCTGTTCTGGCAGCAGAAGTGGTCGTTTTCTCGACCAGTTCTGCTGCCAAAACGAAGGGGCGGACGGCGGCTCCCGCGTCAGATGCTGGCCGGGAAGAGGCGGGCCACGTTCTCGAAGCACAAGAACAGCACCACCAGCACGGTGGGAACGGCCACCAGGTAGGGAGGCCAGCGCCGCCACCGGCGGGCAACGAACCCGGCGGCCAGCCAGATGGCGGCGGCCAGGGCCCCCCAGGCGATGGCCGGGGCCCGGGCCGAGGGGTCGCCGGTCAGCACGGCGGAGACGATGAGGCGCTGGGCGGCGCTGAAGCGGGGGTTGCAGGTGGTGAGGGTGAGCCGGGCCTCCTCGGTCTGGTCGAGGACCTCGACCTGGTCGGGCCGCACCACCGAGGTGCGGTCGACCTCGTAGCGGAACTCGCCCTGGAGGGTGCGCACCAGGATCTCGTCGCCCACCTCGAGCTCGTTGAGGTCGTAGAAGGGGGCGCCGTAGGTGGTGCGGTGCCCGGCGATGGCGGCGTTGCCGGGCTGGCCGGGCATGGGGGTGGCGGGGTAGTGGCCGGGGCCCTTGCGCAGGTCGGCCACGCCGACGCCCTCCACCACCGCCTTCTCCACCCCGATCTTGGGGATCTGGATGATGGCCACCGCCTCGCCCGTGGGCGGGGGCACGGGGGCCTCCACCGGTTCGGCCGGTTCAGCCGGCTCGGCCGCTGGCGGGGTCTGGACCAGGGACTCGGTGAAGCGCTCGGTGAGGTCGGCCTGGGCCTGGGCCTCCCGCAGGCCGGTGCCCCAGAGCTGGTAGACGACGAAGAGCAGGACCACCACCCCGGCGGCGATGAGCAGGCGGCCGAGCCCGCCGAGGAACCGGTAGAAGCCTGCCACGGGTCCTGAAC
>DATMJI010000006.1:0-7227 GCA_035553895.1 Acidimicrobiales bacterium
CGAGGGTCCAGCGGCCCGCCCCCGCCCGGCCGCTGGACCCTCGAGCCCGGCGGCGGCCACCACGGCGCCGCCGGTGGCCACGCTGGCCATCCCCGACTACGAGTCGCTGTCCGCTTCCCAGGTGGTGCCCCGTCTCTCCAGCCTCTCGCCTGAGGAGTTGGCCGCCGTCGGTACCTACGAGGAGGCGCACCGGGGTCGCAAGACGATCCTCAACAAGATCGCCCAGCTGACGGGCGGCTGACTTGGAAGGCGCCCGTCCGGCGCTTCCCGCCGACCTCCCTGTGCTCGCTGCCCTCGCCGCCAGTGCCGTGGCCGAGCAGGTTGGTGACCGGGGCGGAGGCATCTGGTCCCAGCGCGAGTCGCGGGCGTTGCCGGCTGAGGGGTCCCTGGCAGCAGCCATCGACGATCCCGGCCAGCTGGTGGTGGCCGGCACCATCGACGGGGTGGTGCTGGGCTACGGCGTCGTTCGGACCGAGGCGTTGCGCAACGGGGCCGTCCTCGGGGTGATCAGCGACCTCTACGTCGACCCTGAGGCCCGGGAGGTCGGTGTGGGGGAGGCCATGACCGACTGCCTGCTGGCGTGGTGCCAGGCCCAGGGCTGCCAGGGCGTCGATGCCCTCGCCCTGCCCGGCAACCGCTCGACCAAGAACTTCTTCGAGTCCTTCGGCTTCACCGCCCGGGCCATCGTGGTCCACCGGCCGCTCCCCGTCCCGGGCCGCCCTGATCCATGAGCGGGCTCCGGCCGGAGGTGTGCGTGGGTGCGGTGGCCGTCGACGACGGGCGGCTGCTGCTCGTGCGCCGGGGCCGGGGTCCGGCCCAGGGCCGGTGGTCGGTGCCCGGCGGCCGGGTGGAGGCGGGGGAGACCCTGGCCGAAGCAGTGGTGCGGGAGCTGGCCGAGGAGACCGGCATCGAAGGGGTCTGCGGCGAGCTCATCGACTGGGTCGAGCGCATCGGGGCCGATCACCATTTCGTCATCTTCGATTTCGCCGTGACCGTCCTCGCTCCCGCCGGAACACCCTCTCCGGGCCCGGACGAAGCCGAGGCGGCGTGGGTACCCCTGGCCGACGTGGTCGACCTCGACCTGGTGGACGGCCTGGCCGAGCTCCTCGGTGCCCATGGGATCCTCGACGTGATCACCTAGCGTGGGTTTGCCCCGATGCCCGCCGGCGGGTCGCCGGCGGTGTGGCGGGACCGGGGGGCAGGGTAGGCACGAGCCACGGAGACGACCGAGACACGGAGGCGAAGATGGCGCGACGAGGACGGCTTCGAGCACTGTGGTGGGGGGCCCTGGGCGCCTGCGGGGCCTACTACTTCGATCCCGACCGGGGCCGCTCCCGCCGGGCTCGCCTGGCCGACCAGGTGGCGTCGGCCCGGCGCCAGCGCCAGAAGGCGGTAGAGGCCGAGGCCCGCTACCAGGAAGGCCAGCTCCAGGGCGACCTGGCCCGGGCAGCCGGTGCCGGCACGTTCACCCCCGAGGACGACATCGACATCGCCAACGAGGTCCACGCCGCCATCAGCGGCCTCGATGCGGCGACCAGCGACGTCACCGTCGAGGTGGTCGACGGTGTGGCCACCCTGCGGGGCCAGCTCGCCACCCCGGCAGCCATCGACGAGGTGACGAGTCGTGTCCGCGCCGTGGCCGGCGTGGTCGAGGTCCGCAGCTTCTTGCACCTCCCGGGCACACCGGCGCCCAACAAGGCGGCCTCCCTGGCCGCTAGCTGACCGGGGCTTCCCCGTCTCCCTCGGGTGCCCGAGACGGGGTGTCGCCGGCCTCCGGTGCTGAGGTGGCCCCGGGCTCCTGGGCGACCTCGGGCTCCTGGGTGGCCTCAAGCTCCTGGGCGACCTCGGGACCTCGGATGACTTTTGGCTCCTGGGCGGCCCCGGGCTCCTGAACGGCCTGGGCACCTGGGGTGACCTCGGGACCTCGGGTGACCTCCGGCTCCTGGACGACCTCGGGACCTCGGCTGACTTCAGGCTCCTGAGCGGCTTCCGGCTCCTGGGCGGCTTCGGAGTCCTGGGCGGCCCCGGGCTCCTGAGCGGCCTGGGCACCTGGGGTGACCTCGGGCTCCTGGGCGGCCTCGGGACCTCGGACGACCGGCTCCTGGGTGACCTCGGGCTCCTGGGTGACCTCGGGCTTTTGGGCGGCCCCGGGCTCCTGGGCGGCCCCGGACTCCTGAGGCGGTGAGACCACCCCGGCTGGTGCGACCGCGCTCGCTTCCGGCCCTGGGGGAGCGGCCTTGCCGGTAGCTCCGCTCTCGCTGGGCGGCGGGGGGATGCGCCGGGGCCGGTGGCCAGGACCGCCAGCCGGCGGTGATGCCGCCGGACCGGTAGCTCGACCGGCGTTCGGTGGCCGGCGTCCCCGGCCCCGGCGAGGCGGCGGGGGAGCCTCCACTCCGAAGCGGGAAGCGATCTGGGGGACGCGCCCGGCGTGCTTGCGCACGGCGGCGAGCAGCTCGTCGCCGGGTTCTCCGGGGACGCCGACGGGCACGACCGCCCGCCGCACCGCGGAATAGGCGACGGCGTCGAGCAGGACGGCCCAGCGATCGGGCGTGACCTCGTTGGTCATGGCCTCGCCCGCGGCCTTGGCCAGCCCGGCGGCGACATCGGGATCAAGCCGCTCCCCGGGCTGGGGGGAACGCGAGGAGAGGCGCAGCGCCCGCACCACCCGTCCGTCACCGAGAGACTGCTCCAGGTCGCGCCGCCATTGCGCGAGCTCCTCTTCGGTCCGGCGCTCGAGCACGGCCCGCAGGCGGGCAGCCGGTTCCCGGGTCTCCTCGGCCCGAACGACGTCGTCGGCGCTGACCACCACCGAGCGCAGGTCGGCGAGGGCCAGCTCCTCGGCCGAGGCCAGGGCGGCGTCGGCCCGGTCCATCCAGTCGGCCACCCGCAGGCGGGGGAGCAGCCCCTCGGCGATAGCCAGGACGGCGGCGGCCGGGATCTCCGGTCGGCCCTCGGCCCGAGCGGCGGCCTGCTGGTTCTCCAGCGCCGCCCGCACTGCGGGCATCCCCCCGCGCAGGGCCTGGACGGCGATCACCTCTTGCTCCGGGGGCAAGGTGGCCAGCACGGCGTCGCGGTGGGCCCGCCCAGGGCGCAGCTTCTTGGGCTTGGGCCGGGCGGCGGGCGCTTCCCGGCGGGGGGGGCGCGGTCGTCGCTCCCGGTGGGGACCGGCGCCGGCCGCATCCCCCGTGGCCCGGTCAGGCCGTTCCGCCCTCGCCCCCTCCCGGCGCTCGCGGTGGGGGCGCTCCCTGACCTTCGACGGCCCTCCCCGGGCACCCCGCTCGCCCCGGCCGCCCCGGTCGCTGACGTTGGAGGTGACGCCCGGCTCCTCCCGGCCCGAACCGAGCACCTCCAGGCGCTCCGGCTCGCGGCGGGTCGCCTTGGTGGTCAGCACTGCGGTGATGGTGATGCCCTCGATGTCGACATCGGCCTCGGCCCTGATCACGTCGCCGACCCGGGCATCGGGTGCCAGCAGGCTGCCGTCGAGGACCCCCTTGGGCTGGCGGGCACCCGCGGCCCGCCAGGTCCAGGTCCCGTCGGCGCGCTTGCTGGTCAGCTCGACGGCCAGGCGCGAAGACACGGGCCACACGCTACCGCTTCGTGGCGTGGCACCCTTGAGCGGTGGCGGGAGAAACCGACCAGGCAGCGAGCGAAGGGCGGGTCAGGGTGGTCTCCGTCGACACCGCTGACCGCCAGATCATCGACGTCACCGACCACGTGGTGGCCTTCTGCGAGGGCCGGGGTGACGGGCTGGTCAACGTGTTCGTCCCCCACGCCACCGCCGGGGTCGCCCTCATGGAGACCGGTTCGGGATCCGAGCCCGACCTCGTCGACCTCCTCGGCACACTCATCCCCCGGGACGACCGCTACCGCCATCGCCACGGCGCCCCCGGCCACGGGGCCGACCACCTGCTCCCGGCCATCGTCAGCCCGTCCGTGGTCATCCCCGTCGACGGTGGGCGCCCCGCTCTCGGGACATGGCAGCGGGTGGTCCTGGTCGACCTCAACGCCGACAATCCCCGGCGCCGGGTCCGCCTCACCTTCCTGGCCGCCTGACCGGCCAGGCCCCGAGCGCAGCTCGGCGGCACGTCGCTCGTCGGGCGAGCGAAGCCCGCCGGTGGGCGAAGCCCGCTGGTCAGGACTTCAAGAGGCGCTCGATGGCCGCCGTGGCTTCATGGACCTTGGCCTCACCCTCGTCCTCGCCGCTGCGCACGGCGTCAGTGACGCAGTGGCCCAGGTGGTCGTGGAGCAGGCCCAGGGCCACGCCCTGCAGGGCCCGGTTGACCGCCGAGATCTGGGTGAGCACGTCGATGCAGTAGGTGTCCTCGTCGACCAGGCGCTGGATGCCCCGGACCTGGCCCTCGATGCGGCGCAGGCGACGCTGCACCGCGTCCTTGTGCATCTCGTAACCGGGCATGCTCTCCTCCTTGTCCGCACCAGCATACCCCCAGGGGGTTCAAGTTGGCGGGTGCCGGACGACGCGGTCAGCGGCGGCGAGCGCGGCTGCGGGTGACCGGTGTCTCGGGCAGGTACAGGCCCGCCTCGAGGTGAGCGTACGGGGAGAAGAGGTCGCGGGCCACGAAGCGTTCACGGATGCCGGCCAGGGTGGCCGCATCGGGCCGGTAGCGGCTGTTGAAGTAAGCCTCCTGGTACACGTCGCGCTGGTCGACGCCGAGATCCGACAACACGGTGGACACCTCCTCGATCATGGCCCCGTTGCCCACCAGGTAAAAGAGGGTGTTCCCGAGCTGGCCCAAGAGGCTGGGCACGCTCTCGGTGAGGCGCCCCCGCAGGCCGGTCCAACCCGGCGGCGGTTCGCTGAGCGAGATCCGGTAGTCGAAGTTGGCATGGTCGCGGGCCAGGGCGTCAAGCTCGTCGACCAGGCAGATGTCCTCGACCTGGCGCAAGCCCCAGTACAGGTGGATGGGTTCGGCGAACCCGCCGGCCAGCAGCGGCGGGCACAGGGAGAGGAAGGGGCCGATCCCCACGCCCGTGGCCAGCAGCACCAGCTGGTCGACGGCCCGGCGGGGCATCATGGTGCGGCCGCTGGGGCCGCGGAAGTTGATCACGTCGCCCACGCCGAGACCCTGGAGGTGATCGGAGAGCTGGCCGCCCTCCACCAGGCGCACCACCAGGCGGAAGGTCCCGTCGTCGCCGGGCGGGGAGGTGATGCAATAGGGGCTGCGGCGCTTGTCGAGGTCATCGGCTTCGGCCTGGATGGCGATGAAGTAGCCGGGGTGGAATTCGAAGGGTTGGCCGTCGACGACCAGGAAGCTGAGCCCGAGGGTGCCGGTGGGGGCGAGCTGCTGGCGATGGACCAGCATGGCCCGGCGGTCGTAGCGGTTGACCCGCTGGAGCTTGCGCTCGGGCGCACCCCGGGAGATGGGGTAGGCGCCGTCGGGTGGGGCCACGTCGATGTCCTTGGCTGCGCTGCGCCAGCGGCGGGGATCGGAGGAGGCTGGCGGCTCCTCGTGGTTCCCCGTGTTCTGCGACGCCATCCGCCGGTCATCCTCCCGCTGGCTCGACCGCTGGGCGTGAGATCCGTGCCGGCTGCAGTCTACGCCCGGGTCGGCGCCGGCTTCAGATCCGGCTCGCTTCCCGTCTCCTTCGTGGTCCGCATCGGCGGGTCGCTGACGACTGGGGCGTATCCGTGCGTCCCTGCGGATACACCTCGGTCAGCGTCCGGCCCCGCGCCGAGCCCTACCGAGGAGGACCGCAAGACCGCTGACGAGTGCGGACACGTCCCGACCCCGATGTGACCAAGGAGCTGACACCCATGGCAAACGAGACAGTGGAACGAGGCGACATGCCGCACGCCGACGAAGGGTCCGGTGGCATCGAGCACAAGATGTACCTGCGCTTTGCCGCGATGATCGTGACCGGAATGTTCGTGATGTACTGGGTGATGTTCGTCGGCTCCTACGAGTGGGGCCACATCCGGTTCAGCCAGAGCCGTGTCTACATGGCGCTCGTCATGGGTGGGACCATGGGTCTGGTCATGCTCGCCTGGATGCTGAACATGTACCGCAACACCAAGGCCAACGTCGCCATCATCACCGCCAGCTTGGTGCTCATGGGCCTCGGGACCTTCCTCGATCGGAGCCAAGCGACGGTCGACGACGTGGAGTTCATGCGGGCGATGATCCCTCACCACTCGCTCGCCATCACCCGCTCAGAGCGGTTCAACGTCGATGATGTCCGTGTCTGCGAGCTCGCCGTCGCCATCAGTGAGGCGCAACGCCGGGAAATCCTGGAGATGGACTGGCTGATCGACGACATCAACGAGAACGGTGCGGCCGCCACGGTGGAGCAAGCCGAGCAACGTCCGATTCCGAAGTATGAGGTCGACGCCGAGACGGTGTGCCCCCCGGACTGAGCGGCGATCCGGCGGTCGCTGGCCCAGGCGTGACTTTACATAATCAGCATTCTCGGCGGTTGGTACGGGAAGCCATATCGCACATCTGAGTGTAGTCAGGATCCGGCGCCTCGCCGGCCGGCGGCTACGCTCGCCGGCCCATGCCCACCCTCGTCCCCGCCCCCACCCGCGTCGAGGCGGCCGGGACCAAGCCCAAGCTCATCGAGGAGTTCGTGGGCCGGGTCAACACCGGCCACGAGCAGCTGAGCGTGGCCCGCATGCGCAGCCCCGGTGGTTGGGAAGAGCCGGCCCAGGTCCCGGAGTTCGACGAGGTGACGGTGGTCTTGGCCGGCCGGCTGCGCCTCACGAGTGCCGAGGGCGACCTCGACGTGACTGCCGGCCAGGCCGTGGTGGTGCGGGCCGGCGAGCGGGTCCGCTACGCCACGCCCGATCCCGAGGGGGCGGAGTACATCGCCGTGTGCCTGCCTGCCTTCTCCCCCGACCTCGCCCACCGCGAGCCGGGCTGACGGCGGGCCCGGCCGATGAGCTCCGACCGGGTGGGTTCGCTGGTGGCCTGGCTGCGGGACCGGGGCGAGCGGGTCACCACCGCCCGGCGGGCCCTGCTCACCGCCTTGGACCAGGCCGGCGACCACCGCAGCGCCGACGAGCTGGCCGAGGCGGTCAGCCGGGAGCACCCCGAGGTCCACCGGGCCACCATCTACCGCACTCTGGAGACCCTGCGCCGACTGGAGGTGGTCGAGCACACCCACCTGGGCCACGGTCCGGCCGTGTACCACCTGGCCGGCGAGGTGCACCAGCACCTGGTGTGCGAGGAGTGCGGGGCCATCCAGGAGGTCCCGGCCAGCGTGCTGGGC
>DATMJI010000007.1:0-3330 GCA_035553895.1 Acidimicrobiales bacterium
CCACCGAGCGGGCCCTGCCCGACACCAAGGCCCTGCTGGTCGACGCCAGCGCCACCCAGCGCCAGGTCCTGCGGGCCCAGTTGCGCACGTGGGGGGTGCTCGTCGACGCCACCGGTGATGGCGACGTCGCCCTCCAGCACCTGCGCCGGGCCGGCCGCGACCAGGACCCCTACGACCTGTGCATCGTCGATACCGCCCAGTACCGCCCCGACCTGTGGCTCGACGCCGGTGCTCCCGGGCCCGGGGCCCGCCAGGTGGTGCTGCTGGTCAAGCCGGGGGTGGACCCCACTCCCCTGCCCGCCCTGTCGAACTCCGTGCGCCAGCTGGCCAAGCCGGTGCGCCAGTCGGCCCTCTACGACGCCATCGCCGATTCGGCCTCGCCCTCACCCGCCCCCCTGTCGCTGCCGGCGGCGGCCACGGCCGGACCGCCGGCCCGGCGGGGGCGGGTCCTGGTGGTGGAGGACAACCTGGCCAACCAGAAGGTGGCCCGCCTGCTGCTCGAGAGCCTCGGCTACGACGCCGAGGTGGCCGACGGCGGGGCCTGGGCCATCGAGGCGTTGGCCCGGACCCGCTTCGACGCCGTGCTCATGGACTGCCAGATGCCGGCTATGGACGGCTACCAGGCCACGGCCGAGATCCGCCGCCGGGAGGGGAACGGGCGGCGCACCCCCATCATCGCCATGACGGCCGCCGCCATGCGGGGCGACCGGGAGCAGTGCCTGACCTCGGGGATGGACGACTACGTGTCCAAGCCCGTCGACCCGGCCCAGCTCGAGCAGGTCCTGGCCCACTGGGTGGGCGCCGCCCCCGCCGCCGGGCCAGAGCGGGTCCCGCCGGGACCCGACCAGGGCGACGGCGGCGCCTTCAACTGGGAGCGGGTGCGGGCGCTGCAGGCCATGTGCGCCAGTGGCGCCGGCCCCGACCGCTGGTCCGAGCTGGTGGGACTGTTCCTCGACGATGCCGACGAGCGGGTGGCCCGGCTGCGGGCCGAGGCCGGCGGCGATCCCGGCAGCGTTCGCGAGCTGGCCCATGGCCTCAAGGGCAGCAGCGCCAACTTCGGGGCCACCCGGGTACGGGAGCTGGCCGCCGAGATCGAGCGGTCGGCCCGAGACGGCACCTGCGAGCCGGTGCCTGGCCTGGTGGAGCGACTGGGCGAGGCCGTCGCCCGGGCCCGGCGCGTCCTCCAGCCCGGGCCGGCCCTGGCCCTCAGCACGGGGCAGGCGGGATGACGAAGGTTCCCGCCGCTGAGGGGCCCGAGGAGGTGCCCGCCGTCGCCGGCGCCGGCCGGGGCGGGCCGCTGCGGGTGCTGATCCTCGAGGACAACGTGGCCGACGCCGGGCTCCTCCAGGCCAGCCTGCGGGCCACCCAGGATCTCCGCGTCCACCTGGAGTGGTTCGACCGCCTGGAGCGCGGCCTCGACCGGCTGGCCGAGGGGGGCATCGACGTGAGCATCGTCGACCTCTCGCTGCCCGACAGCACCGGGCTCGACACCTTCCGGGCCGTGCGCGACCAGGCCCCGGAGGTCCCCCTGCTCATCCTCACCGGGGCCGAGGACGAGAACCTCGGCGTGGTGGCCATCAGCGAGGGAGCCCAGGACTACCTGGTCAAGGGCGAGCAGTGGCCGGGGACCCTCGGCCGGGCCCTGCGCTACGCCGTGGCCCGCCAGGCCATGGTCGGCCAGCTGCGCCAGCTGGCCCTGGTCGACGAGCTGACCGGGCTGCACAACCGGCGGGGCTTCGTGGGCCTGGCCTCCCAGCTGCTCAAGGTGGCCGGCCGCAACGGCCTGGGCACCACCTTGCTCTACATGGACATCGACGGCCTCAAGGACATCAACGACACCTACGGGCACCATCGGGGCGACGACGTCTTCGTGGCCATCGCCGACCGGTTCCGCCAGTCGTTCCGGGCCTCGGACGTGGTGGCCCGGGTGGGCGGCGACGAGTTCTGCGCCCTGCTGGTGGCCGACGGCTCCCAGGGCAGCCTCCCCCTCTCCCGCCTGCTGGAGGAGCCGGTGGTGATCCTCTCGGGCGGGGGCCCCCCGCTGGCCGTGGCCCTGAGCGTGGGCCGGGCCCACTGCGCTCCCGGCGAGGACATGGGTATCGAAGAGCTAATGCAACGAGCCGACGCTGCCATGTACGAGGCCAAGCAGGCCCGCCGCTCCGGAGGGCCCCTCCATCTCCGCCGCCACCGGCAGGCCAACGGATGAGCGGGCCCGAGCCCATCCGTGTCCTGCTGGTCGACGACCACCGGGTCATCACCGAGACCCTGGCGGCGGTGGTCGAGGCCCAAGAGGACCTCACCTGTGTGGGCACCGCCGGCACGGTGAGCGAGATGCTCGACCTGGTCGACGAGCACCAACCTGACGTGGTCCTCACCGACGTGTGGCTCCCGGGCATGGACGGCATCGAGGGCACCCGCCGCCTGCTCCAGCGCCACCCCGGGGTCCGGGTGGTGGCCTTCAGCGGCGACGCCGACGACGAGCTGCGGGCGGCGGCAGCCGCCGCCGGTGTCACCGCCTTCGTGCCCAAGGACAGCCCCCTGCCGGCCATGGTCGACGCCATCCGAGCTGCGGCCGGCGGGCTGGCGTAGGGAGGAATCGACGAGGCGGCCGGCCAAACTGGTTGGCTGCCCGGGGTCTTGGACACCGGAACCGCTGCATCGTGAAATCATGGGGCCCGTGAACAGTCTGGGGGGCCGGCGCATCCAGGCCAGGTCGGCTACGACCGCCCTCGGCACGGGGCCCCGCCTGGCCTCGGGTGTCCGGGCCGGTACCCCGTGAGCTTGCGGCTTGACCGCCGCAGCGAGGCCCGGCCCCGGGTCTTCCGCCGCAAGCAGCTTCCCGGGCGCCCGGCCTGGGAGCGCCGCTACTCGCTGGCGGTGGTGGCGGTCGACACGGTGGTCCTCACCGTGGCCGCCGTCGTGGCCCAGCTCCTGCGCTTCGGCTCGACCGACACGTTCCTGCCCGTGGCCGGCGAGACCGTGGCCTACCCGGCGGTGGCCACGTCCATGGTCGGCGCCTGGCTGCTCGTCATCGCCGCCAGCGGCGGCTACAGCCCCCGCATCCTGGGCGTCGGCTCCGACGAGTTCCGCCGGGTCCTCAACGCCGCCGTGCGCTTCGTCGCCCTCTCGGCCATGGTCTTCTACGCCACCAACCTCAATGTGGCCCGGGGCTTCGTCGCCAGCTTCGTGCCCATTGCCATCGTGTTGCTGTTCCTCGGGCGCTACGCCGCCCGGCAGTGGCTGCACCACCAGCGGGGCCAGGGCCGCTACCTGCACCGGGTGGTGGTGATGGGCACCATCGAGGCGGTCAGCGACCTGGCCAACCACCTG
>DATMJI010000008.1:0-10294 GCA_035553895.1 Acidimicrobiales bacterium
GCACCGTGGTGGTCGTCGGCGGCACCGTGGTGGTCGTCGGCGGCACCGTGGTAGTGGTCGTGCCGCTGCCTTGGACGACGACGACACCGTCCATGCCCGGGTGGATCTCGCAGACATAGGGGAACTGGCCGGCGGTCGCGAAGGTGTGGGTGAAGGTGTCACCGTTGGCGAAGAGATGTCCGTCGAAGGCTCCGTTGCTGGCCGTGACGGTGTGGTGATCGGAGCCGTTGTTGGTCCAGCGCACCGTGTCACCGGCGGAGATGGTGACGGTCGGGGGCACGAAGTCGTTGTCGATCACCGACACGTCCACGGTGGCGGCCGCCGCAGTCCCGGGCGCAAGGGCAGCGACTAGCAGGCAGGTCATCAGGGTGGCCACAAGGGCGGTGCGCCGGGATGCCCCGCGTGCGACGCCAGACGGTCGCGGTGGTTGCACGTTCGTTCTCCCTACTCGATCGGGTGGTCGAAGGCTCGGTGAAGACGGGATGGGGGGCGGGCTACCGGACCGCCACCGTCACCGGGCGGCACAGCTCGGGGTGGTCGGTGGCGGTGCGGGAACCGGGAGCGGCGGTGTGCAAGGCCATGCAGGCGCTGGCGGTGCCGCCGGAAAACGCCGGTCCGGTGGTGGCGAAGCCCATCCGCACCTCTTGGGGCTCGCCGGTGCAGCGCCCTCGCTGGCGGCCGGTGGCCGCAGCATCGCCCTGGGTCAGGCTCAGCTCCACGAGGTAGAAGTCGCCGGCATCGCAGGTGATGGTGCCGCTGACCTGCCCCCGGCTCCCGTCGGTCGGCACCACGGGGTCGATGTCCACGGTGATCCCCGTGGCCGAGATCCGGTAGATGGCACCCTTGGTGATGGAGACGAGGTACAGGGCACCGTCGGGCCCGGTGTCGATGTCGGTGACCACCCCGAAGTTGCTGCCCACGAGCAGGCTCTCACTCTCGGTGATGTCGTGCTTGGCCAGGTTGTCGGCCACGCCGTCGGCCAGCCGGGGGTCGGAGACGACCAGGTTTCCGCTACTGGTGTCGAGCCGGAAGAGGTAGCCGCCCCGCAGCACAGGAGTGGCCGCTCCCTGGAACAGGTCGTTCTCGTAGGCCGGCCCCAGGGCCGGACCGGCGAAACCGATGCCGCCCGGCGCGATCTCCCACTTCCACGCCAGCTCGGGATCCTGGTAGTGGGCCCCCGGGAGCATGAACAGGCGGGCCAGGGCCTCCCCGGGGGAGTCGGCGATGTTGGTCGGCGGCCATCGTAGCTGCTGGAGGGCCATGGCGCCGAAGGTGGTCTCGAGCGCCTTGAACTGCTCGATGCGCTCCACGGGACCGGCGATCTGGATCCAACCGCCGTTCATCCCCGGCTCGACCCGGTTGATCTCCGAGAACGTGTCGTCGCCGTTCTCCTGCATCCACAAGTCGCCGGTGACGGGATGGAAGTCGATACCGAACCCGTTGCGGTGCCCGTAGGAGAACAGGCGCTGGATGTTGGCGCCAACCTCGCCGCCGATGGCCGCTCCGGCAGCGAAGAAGGGGTTGTCGGCCGGGATGGTCCCGTCGTCGTTCAACCGGAGGATGACGCCCGACAGATGGGCGTCGTCGGGCTCCGGCCCCCCGAACTGGTCGTCGGGAACGAGGGGGCCCGGGCATTCGGTGGTGGGGCCGCACGCCAGGTTCTGGAGCCAGCCCCGGCGGCCGAGGTCGCCGATGAAGATGTAGAGGTTGCCGTCGGGGCCGAAGGCCAACACCCCGCCGTCGTGGTTGCCCCGCTCGGGCTGGCCGGCGTCCTGCTGGATGGCCCGGATGCGGATGATGTTGTGGTCGAAAACGAGCGCCGAGCCGTTCCACTCGTAGCGGTCGACCCGGTTGCCGAGCAGGGGCGTCTGGGACAAGACGTTGGTGTCGACCCCCGTGCTGCTCTCGGTCCAGTACAGATAGACGCCAGGATCGCTCGGGAACTCCGGATGGAGGGCAATACCGAGCAGGCCCCGCTCCGAGCCGAAGTTGACGGCCAGGTCGAGCACGGTGCCGACGACCACCCCGTCGACCACCCGCTGCACCCGACCGGTGACCTTCTCGTTCACCAGGATGTCGCCCTCGCCGATGAAGGCCATGTTGACCGGCGCGGTCAGGCCCGAGACCACCTCCTCGACGGCCAGACCGGGATCGTGCATGACCGGAAGGTGGCTGGCGGCCCGGGCCGCCGTTCCCGGCAGGAACGCCAAGATGGCTGCGCCCGAAGTCACCAGACCGATGAGCACTCTCGCGCGAGCCCCCATGACGAAACCCCCTCCGTCAACACCGGCTCGCTCCCTGAGCGGCTCCCGTCGCCGGAGAACACGCATGCAGGAACACCGGCCAGTTCCTCGGACATCTATCCAGCCCTCACGCTATGCGACGCTGTCGAACAGCGCAATACCTTCTAGCCAACACCTCTGGTCAGGGCGGTGATCTGACGCGGCATCCGGACGCGACTCGACCCCACCGGCTGCGTGCCGGTGGGGCCGAGTGTCTTGGGTCTTGCTGGGACTCGGCGCCCTCTAGCTCGAGGGACTCCGGGTCATGCCGCTGAGGTCGTCGCCCGCGGCGGCGGCGCTGGCAGCAGCGGCGGCCGGAACCACCACGCTTGCGTCGGGGTCGACGCACTCCTGGTTGACGGTGATGAAGATGTTGTTGATCCAGGCGTTGTTGTCACAGTTGGGGTTGAAGTCGCTGCCGTCGAAGCGGCCGTTGTTGGCCGCCCGGTTCTCCCGCAGAGTGTTGTCGCTGGCCCCGAACGGGTCGGGCCCAGCCTCTGTGGGTGCGTTGGCGGCGACGGTGATGCCGTCGACATCGTTGTCGTTGGCCATGTTCCGCAGGATGGTGTTCTCGTCGTTGTGCCGGTTCACGCTGATGCCGTGGCGGCGGTTGTCGACCGACACGTTGTGGCTCACCGTGTTCTGGTCGCTCCCGCAGGTGACATTACCGATCGGTCCCTGGGCCAGCAGGCCGATCCCGTCGGCGAAGGCGTCGAGCTCGACCGTCTCGTTGCCGGTGCCACTCACGTGGTTGCGGTCGATGCGGTTGTGCAGGTTGGGGTTGGAGTCGCCCCGGGGGTCGCCCGGCTGGGCGTTGCACACGTAGCTGTGGATGGAGATGCCGACCAAGGCGTTGTTAGTGACTTGGTTGCTGGTCACCCGGTTGTTGTCGGCCCCCGGGCCCTCGATGCGGATCCCGATGTTCTGGACGGTCCGGCCCCGCTGCATGCCGGGCGTGCCCGGCAGGGTGGCCCCGCACAGGGAGTTCTGCTCGGGGTTCTGGGGACGCAGGTTGGTGAGGTTGTTGTCCTCCACCCGGTTGTTCCTGACGATGTTGCCGTCGGAGCCCTCCTCGATGAGCGAGATGCCCGAGTAGGGGCCGTTGCCGTAGACCCAGTTGCGCTCGATCAGGTTGTTCGACGACTCGTTGACGGCGATGCCGTCGCCGTAGTTGCACAAGATGTCAGCCAGGGTCGATCCCGGCGGCGGGGGCCCGGTGGGGGCGAAAGGCTCTTCCATGTCGTTGACGTTGTTGCGGGCGATCATGCGCCGGACGGTGTTGTTGCCGCCGCCCTCGATGGCCACACCGGCGTCACAGCCCTCGACCGTTCCGTTCTGGACGGTGACACCCGTCACCTCGAACAGGAGGATCCCGACCTGCTCGGGGAAGGTGTTGTTGCACGACACCGTGTGCCCGTTGAGGTCGACGGTGATGTTGTCCTCGAGGATGACCAGCCCGTAGCCCTCGCAGTTGAGGAAGTCGGTGGTCAACGTGGTGTTCTCGGTGATCTCACCACAGTTGACGTGCCGGGCTTGTGCTGGCGTCGGTGCCAGGACGAAGAGGCTGGTCACGAAGGCCAGCGTCGCCAGAACTCCAACGGACTTGCGAAGTCTACTCATATATTTGTTTGTCCTCTCCTAGATGCGGTCCGGCCCTTGTATCGAGCCGGAAGCGACGTTACCACACCGTAAGAAGGTGACGCACTAGCCACGGGGCACATTTATGGCCGAAAACGCGGAACTGGCCGGGGCTTTGACACCCCGGCCGGTTCCGCACGGCATGGAAGGGAACGAGGTTCAGTCCAGCACGATGGTGACGTCCTCGCAAGCGGTGTCCGCGTCGGTGACGGTCCGGGTGCCGGGGTCACCGACCCGGGCATCGACGCAGGCCTCGGCCGGGCGGTGGCGAAGCCGACCTTGACCTCCTGGGGGGAGCCGGTGCAGGTGCCCCGGGCCGTGCCCTGGGCGCTGGCTGCCCCCTGGGTGATCTCCACCCGGAGGAGGAACAGGGATCCGGCGTCGCAGGTGATGGTGACCACCACCTGGCCCCGGCTGCCGTCGGTGTTCACCTCTTCGTCGATGTCACCGACCACATCGCCGCTGGGCACCGTGGTCGTGGTGGTCGGCGGCAGCGTGGTGGTCGTGGGCGGCAGCGTGGTGGTCGTCGGCGGCAGCGTGGTCGTCGTCGGCGGCAGCGTGGTGGTGGTCGGCGGCAGCGTGGTCGTCGTCGGGCCGGCGGTCGTGGTGGTCGTACCCCCGGTGTCGGTGGTGGTGATGTCGATGGTCCAGCCCCGGAGGAGGGAGCAGTTGTCCGGGCCCTGGAAGTCGTCAGCCAGCCACAGGTTCCACGTCCCGTTCGGGGCCGTGCCGTCGAAGACGCTCAGGGCCGTGGCCGACGACGGTGCCGGTGCCGGTGCCGGCCAGGTGTCGGTGATCACCTGCTCGTCGGGATCGTCGTCGTCGTCGAGGGGCCGGTAGGTCCCCGCCCTCAGCTGGGTGTCGGCCGGGAGCGGGGCGGCAGCCTCGTCGTCGACGGTGATGGTCAAGTCGCTGAACTGAAGGGGTGGCGTGCGCAGGTTGTTCCCGCCGATGTCGGAGAGGAACACCACGTTGGCCCCGGTCGGACCGGCAAGGAGCAGGTCGACGTCCTCAGGGTAGGCGAAGTCCGGCTGGGTCTCGGAACAGTCGAACCCGTTGAGGATGACGTTGACGTCGGTGATGGTGCCGGTCAGTCCAGTGACCGAGATGGACGACGGGTAGGGAGAACCCGGCCAAGGGGCGGGCACCGTCGGTCCGAGGGCCGGGATGGTGATCGGGGTGGAATTGGTGAAGGTCACGCCGAAGGCCGGTTGGGCGGCCAGCTGCGTCATCCCCAGCACCACGGCGGCGGCCACGAGCACACGCCCCGCGGTGGCATCGCGGCCTCGTCTCCTCCAACCGGTTCTGTTGGCCGTCATGGTGATCCTCGTCTCTCTCGGCTCCGGTACCGGCCCTTCTGGGCCGGCCCGCTCTTTCGGGAAATCTGACTATCAGGATGCTCTCAGCACATACAGCGCAGCGATGCTAGAGCGAGCCGTCATCCAGGTCAACTGCCAGGACCGGCGGGAATGACGGCAACGGTGCCGAGCCAGATGCGGTGGCTCGGCCCCGTCGACGCCGTAGCGGGACGGCCTAGCTCCCGGCGCAGGCCGGGTCGGCCGTCCCGAAGATGTTGCCCGACCAGGTGTTCATGTCGCAGGCCACGTTGGTGTCGACCAGGTCGATGTTTCCGTTCTGGAGGGCGGTGTTGCCGAGGATGCGGTTGTGCTCACCCTCGACGTGGATGCCGTCGCGGGTGTTGCGCCCCGACTGGTTGCCCTGGACGAGGTTGCGGTCGGCGCTCGCCCCGGTGACGAGGTTCTCCTGGAGGTGGATGCCATCACGGCCGCTGGTGCGCACCTCGTTGTTCCTCACCCGGGTGGAGCTGACGGTGGTGCTGAGGCGGATGCCGTCGCTGGCGCTGCCCGCCACGGTGTTGTCCTCGATGACGTGGCCGGATCCCGCTTCGATGCTGAGGCCCACGGTGCCGGCCCGGTTGTTGGCGTTGGTGACGGTGTTACCCCTGATGAGGTTGTTGGCTGCGCCCTGGGGGCAGCAGGGCGGGACCCGGCGGTCGTTGAAGATCGAGATGCCACCGAAGCCGCCGCTGCGGTCGACAATGTTGTCGATGACCTTGCTGTTGACGGCGTTCTGCAGGACGATGCCGTTGCCGCCACCGGCCGGCGGGCCGTCGTTGTTGTCGAGGATGTTGAGGCCGCCGACCTGGTTGCCGGAGCCACCGAGGATCCAGACGCCGTGGAAGAAGTCGCGGATGGTGCCCCCGGGCTGGGAGCTGAAGATGGTCACGTTGTCCTGCTGGTCGACCTTGATGCCCGCCGCCTGGTGGGCCACCATCTCGATGCCACCGTGGCCGAAGATGGTGTAGCCGTTGAGGTCGATGGTGATGTTGGAGCCGCGGACCACCAGACCGTGGCCGTTGACGCCGTGGCCCGTCTCGCCAGAGAGGTCATCGCCGCAGGGGCCGATGTCGGCACCGAGGACGATGCTCGTAGTCACGATGGCGCCACATTCGAGGACGGTGGTGTGGGCGGCGCGCGCCGGGTTGGCGGCGAAGAGCGTCGCCAGCATGAACAGGGCGCTCGCCAGCGCAGCGATCCGCCGATACATGCGGTTCCTCATGGATGTTCGACCTCCGGGGTCGGGAGTTGGGGGGGCTGGCTGGGTTGGTCCTCATGCAGGGGGCATAGAGAGCGGGGCGAAGAGTGACGGAGCCGGCATCTTCCCGGGACCCTGCGGAGTGCAGACGGGACGTTAGCCCAGCCGCGCCTCGGCCGCAATGGAGTCATCATGATGTGTCCTTCCGGTAAGGATCCGGTGGCGAGATCGCCGGGCGGCCACCGAGGCCGCCAGGTTGGCGAGGGTGCGGTGGTGCACGACGTCGCCATCCCCCACCATCACGCCCTGCTCCCGGCCGCGGTGCAGGGCGTCGAGGAAGGAGAACCGCTGCCAGTAGTTGGCGCCGGGGCCGGCGGGCCCGGCCCCGGGCCAGAGACCGGCCAGCACCTCGGCCTCGGGCAGGTGCCGAGCGCCCTCCCCGCCGGCCCGCCCGGCCGGGTCGACCAGTGCGGGGACGGCGCAGCCCGGGAGCCGGGACCAGAGGAAGGCCTGCACGTCGGCCTGGCTGGGGAGGACCTCGCCGCCCGCCGGGACCGCCCGGGCCACCAACCGGACGCCGCCGCCGGCCTGCGGATCGAGATCGACGGCGACCTCGTCGATGGCCGGGTGGCTGCCCAGGGCCGCCTCCAGGGCGGCACCGTCCACCCGGAACCCCCGCAGGTCGAGGGAACGGCCTCCCCCGTCGTGCTCCGGGGTCCCGGGGACGCGCAGCCGGGAGATGGGCCGGGTGGGATGGGCGGCGATGTCGGTGAGGAGCACCTCGAAGTCGGCCAGCAGGCCCACCACACTCGGGCGGTGGAAGGCGCCCCGGGCCGCCAGCGACAGCCGGTCGCTCCCCTCGATGACGGAGAGGATAAGGAAGGTCCCGTTGTAGAGGCCGCCGCCCCAGGGGGCGCCGTCGCCCTCCTCGGAGTTTTTGCCGGCGCCGTCGCCGGCGCCACCCGCCCCCTGGCTGCGGTCGCCGCCGGCGGCGAAGTGGGTCCGGGCCATGCTGGCGGCGGTGTCGTAGCCGCTGGTGGCCAGGCCCGGCAGCACGACGTCGTCCACCTGGGGGGTCACCCCCTGGAACATGACAGCCACGGTGGGCACCAGACCGTGGGTGGCGGCGGCCGCTCCCAGTGCTTCTTGGAGCACCGTCTCGAAAGGCAGGTCCTGGTGGGTGAGGGAGGCCAGCAGGGACGACCGCACCCGCACCAGGAGCTCGCAGAAGCTGGGGTCGCCGCCACCGTCGAGGCGCACGGGGACCTTCTTGGTGAAGCACCCGATCATGGCTTCGAGCTCGGGCCGGTTGCGGTGGGCGACCACCGAGGCGGCCAGCAACTCCGACTGGCCGGTGCGGTGCTGGACCAGCACCTGGAAGGCCGCCAGCATGGTCATGAACACGGTCGTGCGCTCCCGGCGAGCGAGGGCCCGGAGCTGGGCGGAGAGGTCGGCGGGGAGCTCCACGCTGACGGGCGGGGGGCTGGCCTGGGGCGAGCCCGGCGGCCGGCCGGGATCGGCGATGGGGAGCTGGAGGGCGAGGGGGGCACCGGCCAGGTGCTGCTTCCACCAGGCCAGCTCGGCCTGGCCCGCCGGTCCCGCCAGGCGGCGGTCCTGGTTGCGGGCGAAGGTCGAGTATCCGAGGGCGAGGGGAGCCAGCGGTGACGCTTCGCCGGCGGTGAAGCTGCGGTAGAGCGCCGACAGCTCCCGGCGGAAGACGCTCACCGATGCGTCGTCGAAGACGCTGTGGTGGACCCGCAGGACGACGAGGTGATCGTCGGCGGCCAGGCGGATCAGGCGGGCCTCGAACAGCGGGCCCTCCCCCAGGTCGAAAGGGCGCCGGGCGTCCTCCACGGCGTCGCTGACCTCGGTGTCTCGCTGGGCCGGGTCCAGGCCGGAGAGGTCGAGCACCTCCAGGGGCCGGTCTCCGGCCGGGGCGACGCGCTGCACCGGCCGGCCCCCGCGCACGGTGTAGGTGGTGCGCAGCGGCTCGTGGCGCCGCACGATCTCGGCCAGGGCCGCCTCGAGGGCGGCGACGTCGAGGGGCCCGCGGTAGCGGCGCACGAGCGGGGGCAGGTTCTGGGAGCCGGGGGAGAACTGCTCGTGCCACAGCATGCCCACCTGGGAGGCCGACGCCGGGGCGGCGCCCTCGCCCTCGCCCGGGCCCGCCGACGCCAGCCCCGGCCCCGTCCCGGGTTCGGGTTCGGGCTCGGGCTCGGGCGCCACGCTGACGATCCGGGCTCCGGGAAGGGCCCGGCCCAGCGCCTCCAGCAGTCCCGGGCCGGGGCGGCCCTCGAGGAGGACGGTGCGGATGCGCCCGTCCAGGTGGTGGTCGCGCAACCGCCCCGAGGCCAGCAGCCAGTGGGCGGTGACCGGGGTCAAGAGCCAAGTGGCCGCCGGGTAGGTGGCGCTCAGCCGGCACCACACCTCGGGGTCGAAGGCGGCCAGGGCCACGACCGGAGCCGGCCCGTCTCCGCCCACCGCCCACCACAGATACCGGGCCCCGGCGTCGGTGCTGGGCGCGACGGCGTGCAGGAGCACCTCGCCGGCGCCCTCCGACGCCGGTGCCAGGCCCTCCGGCGCCGCCACCAGGTGCGCCGCCGGGCGCGCCCGGGGCGGGGTGCCGGCCAGCGGGCCCCCGTCGAGGTGGAAGTGGGCGACCGTTGCCACCGTCGCCAACGGGTCCTCGGCCCCACCCGCCGCCTCCAAGACCGCCACGGGTGCGCTCCAGGGCCATCCCGAACCGGTACCCGGTCCTGGTCCCGATGCCGGTCCCGGGACGATCGCCGCCACTGCTCCCGCCCGGCGGGCGGCGGCGGCGACCGCCAGGGGCGAGCGCCGCTCCCCCACCAGGACGGGGACCGCTCCCGCCTTGTGCACGGCGGCGTAGGCGATGGCGTGGTCGATCCACGCCGTGGATCCCACACACAGAGCGACCCGGTCGCCGGGTCCCACGCCGCCGCCGCGCAGCCCCTGGCCGGCGGCATCCGAACGGCGGTCCCAGGCACCGAAGGTGAGGGTCTCGCCGCCGGCCACCCCCACCGCCGGCCCGTCCGGCCGGGCCCGGGCCCGGGCCGCTAGCAGAGCGGCGAACATGGGGGGTGCAACGCTCCCATCCGCCCAGCACGCTAGCACCGGCCGCCCCAGCCCGTTCCCGGGTGCGCCAGCGCCGCTGGGCACCGCCCCGCACCGGAGAGCGGCGGCGGGGGTCCGGCTACGCTCGGCGCCGCCGGCACCCGTTCGGCCAGGGAGGCGACGACCATGCGCGGCATCAGGCGGCTCCTCGTGCTCGTCGTGCTGGCGGCGGTGGCCTTCGCCGTCGCCCTCGTCAGCCTTGACGAGGACGCCCGCCAAGCCTGCGCCGTCGAGGCGGAAGAAGACGGGACCTACGCCGTGGAGCTGCTCGATACCCCGTCCACCGGGGAGACGGCGCAACGCCTGGCCGTGACCCGCCAGGGTGAGCCGGTCACCGGTGCCCGGGTGTGCCTGCGGGCCCAGATGGTGGGCATGGAGGCCATGACGGTCAGTGACGAGGCCGACGAGGTCGAGCCCGGCGTCTACGAGACCCAACTCCGCTTCGAGATGGGAGGGGCCTGGGAGGCCACGGTGCTGGTCGAGGACGGCGGCACCGAGCGGGCGGTGGCCGTGACCTTCGACGTCACCCGCTGACGTCACCGGGCGCCGGCGGGCGGCGGCGGGCGGCACCGAGCGGGCGGTGACCGTGACCTTCGACGTCACCCGCTGACGTCACCAGGCGCCGGCGGGCGCCGGCGGGCGCATTGTGGGCAGAACCGGACCGTGGTGGTACCAGACTGACC
>DATMJI010000009.1:0-7756 GCA_035553895.1 Acidimicrobiales bacterium
GGGCCGGTGGGCGGGCGCCGGGCTAGCCGGCGGGGACGGTGGCGGTGGCCTCGACCACCCGGGCCAGGAAGTCCACCACCCGGGGGCCCCAGCGGGAGGCGACATCGTCGTCGAGCTCGACCACCCGGCCCTCCTGCACCGCCGTCAGGGCCGAGAAGCCGGGACGGGCGGCGAACGTCTCCGCCGTCTGGGCGCAGCACTCGGTGTCGGCCAGGAAGACGAAGTCGGGGTCGGCCTCGACCACCAACTCGGGAGAGAGCTGGGGGAACCCGCCGAGGGCCCCGTCGGGATCGGCGGCGTCGGCGATGCTGGTCAGACCGGCCAGGGCGTAGATCTCGCCGATGAAGGTGTCCGAGGTGACCGAGTAGAGGGTGTCGTCGAGCTCGTGGTAGTAGGTCAGCGGCTCGTCCCGGTCGGGGGCCACCGAGGCCAGCTCTTCCAGCCCGGTGCGCATCCCGGCCACCACCTCGGCGGCTTCCTCCTCGTGGCCGGTGACGATCCCCAACTCGGCGATCTGGGCGTAGCTGTCGTCGAGGGTGTCGGCGCCGTCGTTGACGATGGTCTCGATGCCCAGCGCCTCCAGACCGGCGACGGCGTCGTCTCCCGCCAGCACCACCAGATCCGGCTCGTAGGTGGCGATGGCCTCGACGTTGGGGGTCAAACCGGAGAGGTCGGTGCCCGGGACCCCGGGAGGGAAGTCCGACTGGTCGTCGACGGCGACGACCTGGTCACCGGCCCCGATGGCGAAGAGCATCTCGGTGGCCGTCGGCGACAGCGAGACGATGCGGGCGGGGGCGCCGGCCGGCCGGCCGGCGGCAGTCGTGGTGGTCCGGGAATCGCCGGTGTCGCCGGTGGAGCCGCCGGCACAGGCGGCGGCCAGGATGGCCAGGGCGGTCACAACAGTGAAGGTGCGTCTCATGTCAGTCCTCCTGTCGGTCGAGGGGTGGGATTCGATCGACGACAGGGCTGACCTGTGCGTGCGAACCGGGGCCCGTCCTCGAGGCTGGTTCGTCAAGCCGGAGAGCAGGCGACCTGGCTCGCCCCCGAAGGGGCTCACAGTTGCGGGACAGCGCCGGAATCACACCGGCTTCGCTGCCCACCAGCAGACGGCCGGACGGTACCGGGACCGACGGTTCCCGTCAACGCCGACTCCGCTCCCGAAGTCCCAGGCTCTCCCCCCACCCCGAACTGGTGGCAGAAGCGGGACCGTTCCGGCCCCGGCCCTGCCACCAGTTCGAAAGGCGCCTTGGTTCAGCGGCGGCGGGCCACGGCGCCCCCCAACCCGAACTGGTGGCAGAAGCGGGACCGTTCCGGCCCCGGCCCTGCCACCAGCTCGGAGGTGGGCTGGGCTGGGCCGGTGACCGGGTGTCTAGCGGCGGCGGGCCACGGCGGCGACCACCCGGCTGACCAGGCGGCGGGGGAGGGGCCGCACCGCCGCCGCCCCCAGGCGGTAGAGGGCGGTGGGCACGACCACCACCCGGGCCGATCCCAGGGCGGCCAGGGAGGCGTCGACCACCTGCTCGGGGGTGGACCAGGCCAGGCGGGGAACCGGTCCCACGTGCCAGTCGGCACTCTCGTGGAACTCGGTGCGCACCAACCCGGGGCACAGGGCCTGGAAGTGGACGCCCGATCCGCGGTTCTCGGCGGCCAGGGCCTCGGTGAAGCTGGTGACGAAGGCCTTGGAGGCCCCGTAGATGGCGCTGCCGGGCAGGGCCAGGATGCCGGCGAGGGACGAGACGTTGACCACGCCGCCCCCGCCCCTGGGCACCATGGCGTCGAGGGCGGCTCGGGTGAGACGGACCACCGCCACCACGTTGAGCTGGACCATCTCCAGCTCGGTCGCCAGGTCGAGCTCGGCGAAGTCGCCGCTGGAGCCGAAGCCGGCATTGTTGACCAGGAGGTCCACGGGCCGCTGCGACGAGGCCATCCGGGCTTCCACCGCCGCCAGCCCGTCCTCGGCGGCCAGGTCGGCAACCAGGACCTCGGCCTCTACACCGTCGCCGGCCAGCTCGCCGGCGAGGGCCACCAGGCGCTCCTCCCGCCGGGCCACCAGCACCACCGAGGTGCCCTGGGCGGCCAGGCGGCGGGCGAAGGCCTCGCCGATGCCACTGGACGCACCGGTCACCAGGGCACGGGCCGTCACGCTCGCACCGCCAGGGCCCGGGGCAGCAGCGTGAAGCGGGCCGGCGTGGTACCGAGCACCTCGCCGTCGGCCTCGAGGCGGGCCGGGGGGTCGCAGGTCACGGTGACGCTGCGGGCCCGGGCCTCGTGCACCCGGGGATGGGGCAGGTGGGTCCCCCGGAAGACCCGGGGCAGGGCCCGGGCGTAGTCCAGCTTCGATCCGGACTGGACCTGGACCTCGAAGTGCCCCCGGGACGGGTCGGCCCCCGGGGCGATGTGCATGCCACCACCGAAGTAGCGGCCCAGGGCCACCACCAGGTTGGCGAGCGGCCCCGGGACCACGTCGCCGTCGATCTCCACCTCGGCCGCCACCGGGCGCTGGCCGGGCAGGGTCAAAGCCAGGGCCAGGGCGTAGCGGCCCGGCCCCAGGGCCCGGGGGAGGCGGGCGGCCCGCTCGGCCACGTCGGCCCCGATGCCCACCTCGGCGATGTTGACGAACCGGCGCACGTGCGGGCCGGCCGCTCCCTCGCAGTGCACCTCGCCGACATCGACCGGGCGCGGCCCGGCGCCGGCCAGGTGGGCCACTGCGCCGTCGACCCCGGGGGGCACCCCGAAGGTGCGGGCGTAGTCACAGCCCGAACCGGCCGGCACGAGGCCAAGGGCCGGAACCGTGTCCGGTGGTGATGCCGACCCGTGCGTCAGCAGGCCGTTGACCACCTCGTGGACGGTACCGTCGCCTCCGGCGGCCACCACCAGTGGCCAGCCGCGGGTGGCGGCTTCGGCGGCCAGCTCGACGGCGTGGCCGGGACGCTCGGTCAGCCGCCCGGCGGGCTCGAAGCCGGCGGCCACCAAGCGGGCCAACAGGCCGTCCCAGTGGCGCACCACCCGCCCCCGGCCGGCGCGCGGATTGCCGATGACCAGAGCCGGCGTGGTTCCCACGAGCGGGGCAGCCTAGGGGACGCATCCGGCGGCGCTGCTCTGGCACGCTGGGGCATGGCCAGCCATGTCGCCCTGCTGCGGGGCGTCAACGTGGGCGGCCGCAACCGCCTGTCCATGGCCGACCTGCGCTCGGTGATGGAGGACCTGGGCCACCGTGAGGTGCGGACCTACATCCAGAGTGGCAACGCCGTGTTCGGCGCCGACGGCCACTCCGCGGTCCTCGCCCGCCAGCTGGCCCAGGCCGTGGGCGAGCGGCTGGGGATCCGCCCCCACGTGGTGGTGCTGAGCCGGGGCGAGCTGGCCGCGGTGGTCGCCGCCAACCCCTTCCCGGACGTTGCCGATCCCAAGGCCCTTCACGCCGGGCTGCGCCACGACGAACCCGGTGAGGCCGCCCGGGCGGTCATGGAGTCGGCCCGCGGCCGGGCCCAGGAGCGGGGTAGCGGCGAGGATGTCCGGCTGGTGGGCCGCACCCTGTACCTGCACACGCCGGCCGGTCTGGGCCGCAGCGACCTGGCTGCCCAGCTGGCCCTCGCCGGCGGGCCCCTGGCCGCCGGCGAGGGCACCACCCTGCGCAACTGGGCCACCGTCACCCGGCTGCTCGCCATGTGCGACGAGTGAACGGCCGGGCGCCGATGCGCTAGACAGGGGCCATGGACGACACCCGTTTGACTCGTGTCCCGCGGGGTCGGGGCGGACTCATCGCCGGCGTGTGCGCCGGGCTGGCCCAGCGCCTGGGCTGGAGCACCACGGCCATCAGGATCGTCTTCGTCGTGACCGGCCTCTTCGGTGCCGGCGAGCTGGCCTACGTCGTGCTCTGGATCCTGATGCCCAAGGCCTAGCGGCTCGTTCGCTCGCCAACCAGGGCGTTGAGGCACCTTCGACGGCGCTGTCACGCGGTCGAGCCGGCAACCAGCTGGCCGACCACTTCGCCCGGCGTACCCCTGGCCAGGCCCACCCGCACCAGGGCGGCGGAGAGCTTGACGTAGTCGGCGTCGGAATCCACCAGGCGGCGTAGGGCCCGGGCGCCGTCACCGAGCCCGAGCTGCCGGGCGACCTCGAGCACCCGGCGATCGGCGAAGGGCAGGACCTCGGACCAGACGCCCTGTACCTCACGCAGGAAGATGTCGGCACCGACGTCACCGATCCCCTTGAACTCCGTGAGCAGGCGCCGTAGGTCGTCGGTCCGGCCCCCGCCCTGGTCCCGCAACCGGCGCAGATCGCCGCCGTAGCGCTCGACGAGCAGGTCGGTGGCGTCGCCCAGCATGCGGGCCGTCGACTCGTCGTAGCGGGCGTAGCCGGCCGCGTTGAGGGTGTCGGTGCGCTGCCGCCACGTCGCGGCCTGCATCTTGGCCGGCGTCGTCCAGCCGGCACCGGCCAGGGCCCGAGCGGCGGAGACGGCGGTGTCGGCCGGGATGCGGGCGCTGAGCAGGGCGGACAGGCCGAGCAGGCGGAACAGGGGTGCCGGCGTGTCCCGCAGGCGGATGCCCGCCTCACGGGCGAAGGTCCGGCCGTAGCCCGCCACCAGGGCCCGGGCCGTGTCGGCCTTGGATGCCATGGCCCGCGTCCTTCCCCGCCAGCCGGCTCCGCACGCCCGGCGGCGGGTCAGCGTTGCCGGCATGGTGAGACGTTGGTCGGGCGTGACGCCGGGTAGCTATCGGAGACCACCTGAATCGACGAAGGGAGCACCCCATGCCACAGCACGTCCGTGACCTCATGACCGCCGACCCCGTCACCCTCCCCGCCGACGCCACGGTGCTGGAAGCGGCCCGGCGCATGCGCGACGCCGACATCGGCGACATCGTGGTGCTCGACGGCGACCGGATGTCCGGCCTGGTGACCGACCGGGACCTGGTCGTGCGGGCCCTGGCCGAGGGCCGCGACCCGAGCCAGACGAGCATCGGTGAGGTGAGCAGCCGTGACCTCGCCACCCTCGACCCCGACGCCAGCGTGGAGGAGGCCATCCGCATCGTGCGCCAGCGCGCTGTGCGGCGCATCCCGGTGGCCGAGGACGGGCGGCCGGTGGGCGTGGTGTCCATCGGCGACCTGGCGGTCGAGCGCGACGAGTCCTCCGCCCTCGCCGACGTCTCTGCCGCCGCCCCCAACCGGTGAGCGACGTCCCCGAGGCCGACGCCCTCGAGCAGGCCAGCCCGGTGGGGGCCGAGGAGGCCGAAGGGACCGAGCCGGCCCCCGACCCCGAGGCGCCCGAGGCCGATGCCGTGGAGCAGGCCCAGATCGTCGAGGGCGACGACGAGGAGCGCCGGCGCTGAGCGGTCGGCGGCGCCCTGGCGACGGCACCGCCGGGGTGGCGAGAGCCACGTGCCTCGTTCCGGCACGGACCCACACAGAGCCTCAGGCGGCGCCCGGCCCCCTTGCGCCGGCACCAGGATCGGCTTCGGCGCCGTCGCCGCCCGCCGGCAGCACCCCCAGATCGGCCAGGGCCCGGGTGATACGGCGATGGGCCGCCGGCGAGGTGCGGCTGCGGGCGGCGGCGAGCAGGTCGGCCACCGGGGGCTGCTGGGCCAGGAGCCAACGGGAAAGCATCCCGGCATCCATCCAGGTCGCCTCGGCCGGTCCCAGGCCGGCGTCCCAGCCGCCCATGATCTGGTGGCGCACCATGGACCAGTCGCACCCCTGTGCCAGTGCCCGGGCCGCCCCCACCACATCGCCGGCCTCGGTGGGCGGCCCGTCGGGGGCCAGGAGCTGTGCCGCCGGATGCAGGGCTCGGGCCTCGGGCCAGGTCAGCCTCCGGCCGCCACCGTCGCCGGTGGCGATGACGCCGGCCAGCCACAGCTGGGCGAAGAACGTGCCGGTGGGTACGGTCGGGCGGGCCGTGCCCAGGCCCAGGGCCCGCCGCAGACAGTCGAGGACCAGACCCTCGGTCGGCGGCGTGTCCACGACGAGACCGTCCCGTCCCCGCAGGCCACCGGCGAGCTGGCCCTGGCGGTCGACCAGGACCAGTGAGCGGACCCGCTCACGCCCCCCGTCGCCAGCCGCCGTGGCCCGGTAGCCCGCCGGATCGGGCTGGTAGCGGCCGGCCCACCCTTCGGCGCTGACGCCGATCGCCGTCCAGCCGAGGGGGGCCGAGAAGCCGACGAGGCTCTCGGCCGGGTGGCCGTCGAGGGGATGCACGGCCAGCTCGGCCCCGTGCTCGGGGTCGAGACCGCCCCTGGTGCGCAGGAGCAGCGGCGGCTCGCCCCACCCCCGCTCGTCGATGATCCGGTCGAAGGCGCCGGCGGCGCGTTGCAGCGGGGTGGCGTGGGTGGTTCCGGACATGGCTTCCTCCAAGCGCTGATCCGTGTTGACCTGGAGGAAGTTGTCGGTGAGCTTGGCACGCCGAAGCGGGCCCGGGCAATGCCTCAGTCGCCAGCGGTGGCGGTGGCGGTGGCGGGGCGGAGCCGGCTGCAGGCGCACGCCGGCAGGTCACGATCGGCTCCGGTGGGATAGAGGTGGTGGAACAGCGCCACCAGCATGGGGAGGAACACGGCGACGTTGTAGAAGAGGTGGAGCTCCACCCGGGGGACGACCAGCTGGGCGAAGCTGGTGGGAACGGCCCGGCCGAGGAAGTGGATGCCGGTCTGGGCCTGGAGGAACAGGAACAGGTGCTCGAAGTGGTGCCAGACCTGGATGCCGAGGGACAACCCCCACCACCACCGGGCCCGCCCGGCGAATCCCGGCATCAAGATGACGATGCCGGCCAGCATCACCAGGGCGTACCCGTAGTGCAGCCACTCCTCGGTCACGAGATGGGGAAAGACCAGGCCGAGGGCCCCCTTGGCCTCGGGCACGGCCCAGCCGAGGACGTAGATCTGCACCACCTGGACCAGGTGCTCGACCCAGTGGGCGATGACCACCAGGGCGAAGGCGGCCAGGGCCGGGCGGTGCCACCGCCCGTTCAGCCGCTCGATCAAGCCTTCCTCGGGCCGGCCGACCAGCGTCTCAGCGTGCGTTGCCATCCACCTTCACCTCACCCCGGGATCACCGGGCTCACGGACGTCGGGCCCCATCCTCGGTCGTGGCCCCCGCAGCTGTCTACGCGGTGCCGCGCACCAGCGGCATGTTCTTGCGCACACCTCCGGTGTGTTCCAGCGCGCGCTCAGCGGGCCCGGCGCAGGAGGGACTCCGGGCTCAAGATGATGGGACACCCGTCGTTCCAGTCGATCCAGCCCCGGCTGGCGAAGGAGGCCACCAGGCGGTTGGCGCTGCCCCGGCTGACGCCGATCATCTGGGCCAGCTCCTCTTGGGTCACTCGCACGGTGATCTTGATCTGGTCCCCGGTTCCCGTGGGCTGGCCGTGCTCCTCGGCCAGGGCCAGGAGGTTGCGGGCCAGCCGGGTGGGGGCGTCGAAGAACACCAGATCCTGGGTGGTCTGGTCGGCCCGGCGCAGGCGCCGGGCCATCAGCTCCAGCAGGCGCCGGGCCAGTGCCGGCCGGTTCTCCAGCAGGGTCCAGAACACGTCGGCCGCCAGGGCGTAGATCTGGGCCGGCTCCATGGCTCTGGCCAACATGGCCCGCGGGCCCCGGTCGATCACCGCAAGCTCGCCGAAGATCTGGCCCCGCCCCAGCATGGCGATGAGCAGCTCCCCGCCCCGGGGCGAGGTGATGGTGAGCTTCACCCGGCCCTCCTTGATGAGGAACAGGCGCTCGGCCGGCTCACCCTCCCGGAAGATCATGTCGCCCCGGTCGTAGCGGATGGTGTG
>DATMJI010000010.1:0-16068 GCA_035553895.1 Acidimicrobiales bacterium
GCCCGGGCCGGGGCCGGGGCGACGTAGGGCGCCGGGGGACCGGTGAGGGCGACGATCTCGGGGCCACCGGGGCGGACGTCGACGGTGGTGGGGCGGATGCCGGCGCGCTTGGTGAGCGTCCGCACGTCGCCTGCCTGATCGGGCAGGGCCAAGGTGACCACCGTGCCCCCGGCCCCGGCCCGGGCGGTGCGGCCCGAGCGGTGGAGGTAGGCCTTGTGCTCGGTCGGCGGGTCGACGTGGACCACCAGGGCGATGTCGTCGACGTGGATGCCCCGGGCGGCGATGTCGGTGGCCACCATGACCCGGCTCGAGCCGTTGGAGAACGCCGCCAGGTTGCGCTGGCGGACCTGCTGGCTCAAGTTGCCGTGCAGCTCGACGGCGGGGATGCCGGCGGCCGTCAGCTGGCGGGTCAGGCGCTTGGCCGTGTGCTTGGTGCGCATGAACAGCAGGCTGCGCCCCTGGCCCTGGGCCAGCTCGTGGATCACCGCCGCCTTGTCGGTGGCGCTGACGGCGAAGACGTGGTGGTCCATGGCCGCCACCGGCGACTCGGCGGAATCGACGGCGTGGGTACGGGGCTGGTCGAGGTAGCGCCGGACGATGACGTCGACGCCGTTGTCGAGGGTGGCCGAGAACAGCAGGCGCTGGCCGACCTCGGGGGTCCGGTCGAGGATGCGGCGCACGGCGGGTAGGAATCCGAGATCGGCCATGTGGTCGGCCTCGTCGATCACCGTGATCTCCACCGCCGACAGGTCACAGTGCCCCTGGCCGATGAGATCCTCCAGGCGGCCGGGGCAGGCGATGAGGACATCGACGCCCCGGGACAGGGCCTTGACCTGGGGGTGCTGGCCCACGCCGCCGAAGATCACGGTGGCCTGGAGCCCGGCACTCTGGGCCAAGGGCCGAACGACCTCGAGCACCTGGTTGGCCAGCTCCCGGGTGGGTACGAGCACGAGCGAACGGGCCTGGCGGGGGCGGCGGGTGCCTCCCGAGAGCCGGGCCACGAGAGGCAGGCAGAAGGCCAGCGTCTTGCCGCTGCCGGTACGGCCCCGGCCCAGCACGTCGCGGCCGGCGAGGGTGTCGGCCAGGGTGGCCGCTTGGATGGGGAACGGCGCCGTCATCCCCTGGCGGGCCAGGGGGGCACACAGCCACTCGGGCACCCCGGCGGCGGCGAAGGTCGCCGGGCCGGGCGCTGGCGGAGTGGCAGCCGCGACGGTGATGGTCGGGCTGCCGGGGGCGGGTCGGGGGGACCGGCGCCGGCGGCGCTGGTGGTCGGACGTGCTCATTGAAGGGTTCCTTTGCACCGGGAGGGCGTGGGGGCGCTCGCAGATCCGGCGCCGGGATCCGGGGCCAGGCGCGAGGCGCGGAGACCACCGGTGACCCCGAGACTAGCGGTCCCGGTGGCCGATGGTGGGATGGGAGGCGTTCTGGCCACCGAGACCGGCCTAGCGTCACCGGCGGTGAGCCAACGAATCCGGCGAACGAGGGCGGGCGACGGCACCGTGCTCGCCTGGCAGGAGGCGGGCACCGGTCCCGCCCTCTTGCTGGTCCACGCCACCGCATCCGACGCCCGCCAGTGGGCCCGGCTGGTGCCCCTGCTGGCCGAGCACTTCAGGGTGGTGACCATGGACCGCCGGGGCCGCAGGGCCAGCGGCGCCGTGGGCCCGGCCCACTCCCTGGCCACCGAGTACGGCGACATCGCCGCCGTGGCCGGCGCCGTCGGCGCGCCCGTCCACATCCTCGGCCACTCCTCGGGGGCCCGCTTCGCCCTCCACGCCGCCCCGGACATCGCCCACCTGGCCAGCCTGATCCTCTACGAGCCCCCCGAGCCCCGGGACCTGCCCGACCATCTGCTGGCATCCCTCGACCGGCTGGAGGCCGCGGGCGACCGGGCCGGGCTGCTGCGGTTCTTCCTCGTCGATTACCTCGGCAACGGCGAGGACGACCTGGCCTTTCTCCAGGACCGGCCCATCTGGCCCATCATGATGGACAACGCCTTGACCCTTCCGGCCGAGCTCCGGGCTGGGCGCCGCTACCGGTTCAGCCCCGCCGACGTGGCCGGGATCCGCGTCCCCACACTGCTGCTCATCGGGGAGGAGAGCAGGGAGGAGCTGGGCCAGATCACCGCCACCATCGCCGCCGCCGTGCCCGGTGCCACCGTCGCCACCCTGGCCGGCCAGGGCCACGGCGCCATGTTCAGCGCCCCCGATCTGCTGGCCGCCGAGGTCCTGGGCTTCATCCGGCGCTGAAAATCCGGTCGAAAACCCGCAAGGCAGCGCAGTTCCGAACATCCCCCGAACCGGCCAGTCGGTCGCGTCCCCCCATCGAAGGGAAGCCCATGCCCCGCTCCTCCCGCCGCAGCCTGCCGGCCCCCCGCTCCGTCCTGACCGTGGGCCTCGGTGCCCTGGTGGCCCTCGGCCTGGTCAGCCCGGCCCAGAGCTCCAGCCACCGGGAAGCCCCGATGATCTCGGAAGACCCCACCGCCGACAACACCGACGTCTACGCCTTCGTGGCCCCCGACGCCCCCGGCACCGTCACCCTCATCTCCAACTTCAACGGCTTCCAGGAGCCGGGGGGCGGGCCCAACTACTTCAAGTTCGGCGACGACGTCCTCTACGAGATCAAGATCGACAACGACGGGGACGCCGTGGAGGACGTCACCTACGGCTTCCGCTTCTCGACCACCACCGTCGACCCCGACTCCTTCCTCTACGCCACCGGGCCCATCACCAGCATCGACGACAGCACCTGGAACCGGCCCCAGCGCTACACCGTGTTCCGCAACGGCACCGAGGTGGCGTCCAACCTGTTGACCCCCCCGGCCAACGTGGGGCCCCGCAGCACCCCCGACTACGAGGCCCTGGCCGCCCAGGCCGTCCATGACCTGCCCGGGGGCGGGCAGGTGTTCGCCGGCCAGCGGGACGAGGGCTTCTACGTCGACATCGCCTCCATCTTCGACCTCGGCGGCCTGCGGCCGCTGAACTCGGCCCACGCCGTCCCGCTGCCCGACGCCAGCGGCATCGACACCTTCGCCGGCTACAACGTCCAGTCCATCGCCCTGCAGGTCCCGACCTCGGACCTGGTGGCCGGCTCCGAGCCGGTGATCGGCGTATGGTCCACCGCCTCCCGCCAGGCCACCCGCACCCTCACCGCCGGTGACGCCAGCTTCTCCGGTGACTGGGTCCAGGTCTCCCGCCTGGGCAGCCCCCTGGTCAACGAGGTGGTCATCCCCCTCGGGCTCAAGGACGCCTTCAACTCCCTGGAGCCGTCCCAGGACGCTGCCACCCTGGCCGGCGTGCAGGCGCCGCCGCTGGCTACCGAAGGCGACATCCCCCTGGTGACCGACCCCATCATCGCCGGCCTGGTCGAGGCCCTCTACGGGGTGAGCGTGCCGCCCGCCCCCCGCGACGACCTGGTGTCGATCTTCCTCACCGGGGTGGCCGACGTGAACCAGCCGGCCAATGTGGTGCCGGCCGAGATGCTGCGGCTCAACACCTCGGTGACCCCCACCGCCTTTGCCGACCAGGACCGCCTCGGGCTCCTCGCCGGCCAGGCCGACGGTTTCCCCAACGGCCGCCGGGTGGGCGACGACGTGGTCGACATCGCCCTGCGGGCAGTGGCCGGTGGCACTCCCTTCACCCCGGACTTCAACGTCGCCCCCAACAACGCCTTGAGCGACGGGGCCAACGCCAACGACCGGCCCTACCTCGGCTCGTTCCCCTACCTGGCCACGCCGCACCAGGGCTACGACCTCAACAACCCGGCCCGGGTGACGACCGCCGGGCCGCCGGTCACCCAACCCACGTCCCAGCCCTCGGGCCAGGAGACGGCTGCTCCCACCACCGTGCCCGCCGGGCCCCAGCTTCCCGTCACCGGGTGGGGCCCGACCCTCACCTCGTTCCTGGCCGCCGCCGCCATGATCGCCAGCGTGCTGGGCGCCCGGCGCCTGGTCCGTTCCCGCGCCGGCCAGTAGTCGCCCGTCCCGCCTCTCCGGTGCCGGGGCGGCGCCTGGCGCCGCCGCAGTACCGGAGAAGGCGAGGGGCCTGGCCCTCAGCGCCAGGCGTCGACCACGGCGGGGAGCTCGGCCAGGGTGTCGATGACGGCATCGGGCGCCACGTCCCAGGGTGGGGCGTGGTCGTTGGCCACCAGCACCGCCCGCAAGCCAGCCTGCTGGGCGCCCCAGACGTCGTCGTAGGGGCGGTCGCCGACGAACACGGCCCGGGTGGCGTCCTCCACCCCGAGGGCGTCGAGAGCGGCCCGGAAGACCGACGGGTGGGGCTTGAGGTGGGTCATCTCGCTGGTGTAGAGCCGGGCGTCGATGAGCTCGTCCAACCCGTCGCGGGCGAGGAAGCGCTCGTGGAAGGCCCGGGGCCAGTGCGTGTTCGACAGCAGCCCCACCCGCAGGCCCCGCCGCCTGAGGGACTCCAGGGCGGCCGGGGCGGCAGCGAAGTGGCGGATGTGGGGCGTCCAGGCATCGAGGTGGCCGACGGCGGCCTCCTCCAGCACCGCTTCGGCCACGTCGAGGTCGAGCTCGCCTGACGCCTCGGCTACCAGCTCGGCCAGCGTGCCCGACCGGCAGGCTCCCGCCGTGCGCTCCCAGAACCGGGCTTCCACCGCGCAGAGCCGCTCGGCCACCTCCGCTTCCCGGTCGGGGGCCAGGTGGCGGGCGGCCAGGGTCCACACGTCGGTCATCTCCAGGGGGACGAACTCGGCCAGCGTCCCGCCCCAGTCGAACACCACGGCATCGAGTCCCGCACCAGCCACGGCGGCGACGGTAGCGGGACCCGTCCGCCAACCGAGCGAGCCGGGTGCGACCGGAAGGCGCACCCTCGCCCGCCTACCATGGCCCGATCCCATTCCCGGCCGAGCCCACCGCCGCTCCCGCGCCGCCCAGCCTGCTCGACATCGCCGGGCGGGTGGATGCCCGCGTCCGGCGGTTCCTCGATGCCGAGGTCGAGCGCTGGGCCGCCGTCGACCCCGACCTCCGCAGCCCCATCGAGTGCCTGGCCGGGCTGGTGGCCTCGGGGGGCAAGCGCCTGCGCCCCGCCTTTTGCCACTGGGCCTGGGTGGGCGCCGGGGGCCACCAGGGCGATCCCCTGGTGGTGGACGTGGGGGCCGCCTTCGAACTGCTGCACGCCTTCGCCCTGGTGCACGACGACGTGATGGACGGGTCGAGCCAGCGCCGGGGCCAGGCCACGGCGCACGTCACCTACGCCGAGCGCCACGCCGAGGCCGGCTGGCGGGGCGAGCCCCGGCGCTTCGGAGAAGGGGTGGCCATCCTGGTGGGCGACCTGGCCTTCGTCTATGCCGACATGTTGATGGCCGGGGCACCGGCGGCGGCCCGCGCCGTCTACGACGAGCTACGCATCGAGCTCAACATCGGCCAGTACCTCGACGTGTTGGGCACGGCCCGGGGCCAGGCCAACCTGGCGACGGCCCGGCGGATCACCTCCTACAAGTCGGGCAAGTACACCGTGGAGCGACCCCTCCACGTGGGGGCGGCCCTGGCCGGGCGCCTCGACGAGCTGGCCGGGCCCCTGTCGGCCTACGGCCTGCCTCTCGGCGACGCCTTCCAGCTCCGGGACGACCTCCTCGGGGCCTTCGGCGACTCGTCGGCCACCGGCAAGCCGGTGGGCGACGACCTGCGGGAGGGCAAGCCCACGCCCCTCATGGCCATCGCCGCCCAGCGGGCCACCGGAGCCGGAGCCCGCTGCCTGGCCCGCACCGGCGACCCCGGCCTCAGCGAGGCCCAGGTGGCCGAGGTCCAGGGGGTCCTGGTCGACACTGGCGCCCGCGACGAGATCGAGCGCACCATCGGGCGCCTCACGGCCGAGGCCATCGAGTCGATCAAAGCGGCGCCGCTGGTGGAGGAGGCCCAGGTGGCCCTGGCCGAGCTGGCCGCCTACGTGGCCTGGCGGGACCGGTGAGCGGCCGAGCCACGGCGACCGGGACGGGGGGCGCCTGATGCAGGTCGTGGTGGTGGGGGCCGGACTCGGCGGGCTCTCGGCCGCCTGCCACCTGGTGGGCAAGGGCCACGACGTGGTTGTGGTCGAGCGGGGCGACCAGCCCGGGGGCCGCGTCGGGTTGCTGGAGATGGGGGGCTACCGCTTCGACACCGGCGCCACCGTGCTCACCATGCCCGGCCTGGTGGAGGAGTGCTTCACCGCCGCCGGGGCCACCATGGCCGACCATGTCGACATCCGCCCCATCGACCCCATGTACCGGGCCTGCTACGCCGACGGCTCGGTGTTGCGGGTGTGGCACGGGCGGGAGCGCATGACGACCGAGATCGAGGAGGTGTGCGGGCCCAGCGAGGCGGCCGCCTTCGGGCGCTTCTGCGACTGGCTGGGCCAGCTGTACCGCCTGGAAATGCCCCACTTCATCGGCCGCAACTTCGACTCGCCCCTCGACCTCACCCACCCGCTGCGCCCCACCATCGACCTGGTCCGCCTGGGCGGGTTCCGCCGCATGGCCCGGGCAGTGGCCGGCTACTTCGACGACGAGCGCCTGCAACGGATCTTCAGCTTCCAGTCGATGTACGCCGGCCTGGCCCCCTACGAGGCCCTGGCCCTGTACTGCGTCATCACCTACATGGACTCGGTGGAGGGCGTCTACTTCCCCATGGGGGGCATGCACGCCATGTGCCGGGGGCTGGCGGCGGCCGTCGAGGCGGCCGGCGGCGAGGTCCGCTACGGCGCCGCCGTCGAGACCATCCTGCGCCGCCACGGCACCACCGGTGAGGTCACCGGGGTCCGCCTGGTCAGCGGCGAGACCATCCCTGCCGGAGCGGTGGTGGCCAACCCCGACCTGCCGGTGGCCTACCGCAGCTTGCTGGGCGGCCTCGACGCCCCCCGCACCGCCCGCCGGGGCCACTATTCACCGTCGTGCGTGGTGTGGCACGCCGGGGTCAAGGGCCTCCCACCGGACGACGCGGCCCACCACAACATCCACTTCGGCGCCGCCTGGGACGATGCCTTCAAGGCCATCCTCAAAGACGGCACCCGCATGCCCGACCCGTCCATCCTCGTCACCGTGCACTCCAAGGACGACCCGTCGCTGGCCCCCGAGGGGTGCTCCACCCTTTACGTGCTCGAACCCACCCCCAACCTCGACGGGCGGGTGGACTGGACCGCCGAGCGGGAGCGGGTGCGGGCCTCGCTGGCCGGGCGGGTGGCCGCCCTCGGCTACCCGAGCGAGGTGGAGGTCGAGGCCTTCGTCGACCCCCTCGACTGGGAGCGGGCGGGCATGGAGCGGGGCACGCCCTTCGCCCTGTCCCACCGCTTCCTCCAAACCGGCCCCTTCCGGCCCAGCAATGTCGACAGGCGGGCCCCGGGGCTGGTCTTCGTGGGGTCGAGCACGGTGCCCGGGGTGGGCGTGCCCACCGTGTTGGTGTCGGGGCGCCTGGCCGCCGAGCGGGTGGAGGAGCACGCCCGCAGGAGCGCCCGGTGAGCGCCGCCCGCCCGGTCACCCTGGAGCAGAGCTACGCCCGCTGCCGGGAGCTCAACCGCCGCTACGGCACCACCTACTACTGGTCGACCAAGGCCCTGCCCCGGGTCAAGCGCCACCACGTCTGGGCCCTCTACGGCTTCTGCCGCTACGCCGACGACATCGTCGACGACCTCGGCTCGTCGGCGCCCACCGAGGTGCGGGCCAAGGCCCTGGCCGCCTTCGGGGACCAGTTCTTCGCCGACCTGGAGGCGGGGGATTCCGCCGACGGGGTGCTCAAGGCGGTGGTCCACACGGTGCGGGCCTTCGCCATCGACCCCGACTGCTTCCGCCGCTTCCTGCGGTCCATGACCATGGATCTCACCGTGGCGTCCTACGAGACCTGGGACGACCTGCTCGCCTACATGGACGGCTCGGCGGCGGTCATCGGCGAGATGATGCTGCCCATTCTCGAGCCGGCCTCGCCGGCCGCCCGGCCCCACGCCCAGGATCTGGGCAACGCCTTCCAGCTCACCAACTTCCTGCGCGACGTGGGCGAGGACCTCGACCGGGGCCGGGTGTACCTGCCCCAGGAGGACCTGCGCCGCTTCGGGGCCGACCCCTGGTTGCGCCGGGCGACCCCGCAGTGGCAGGCCGTCATGGCCTTCGAGATCGAGCGGTGCCGGGAGCTGTACCACTCGGCCGATGTCGGCCTGGCCATGCTGCCGGCCTCGTCGCTGCCCGGGATCAGGGCCGCCCGGGTCCTCTACGCCGGGATCCTGGACCGCATCGAAGCCGCCGGCGGCGACGTGTTCTCCCGCCGGGCCCGGGTCCCCACCTGGCGCAAGGCCCTCACGGTGGGCCGCCTGGCCGTCCGGCGCTGACCCTGGCGAATTGTGGAGGATCGAGGCGGCTCAGCCACCCGGATCCTCCGGAATCCCAGCCGCCTGCCGCCGGATCGGTCCCCGTCGCCCGGCGAGGCGTCACGGGCGCACCACCCGGTAGAGCGGGACGGCGCCGAAGGCGGCCTGCACCTCGAAGCGGTAGCCCCGCTCCCGCAACACCTCGGTGGTCCAGTCCCAGTCGAGCTCCGCTCCGAAGAGGAGGAAGTCGTCGTGGGTTCGCAGGTAGCCGTCGAAGTCACGTAGCTGCAGGGGGGCGAACTCCTGGAGTTGGACGAGCCCGAGCTCGATGGTGTCGGTACCCAACACGGTGAGGGCGAGATCCGGGTCGGCCAGATACCGCAGCTCGGGACCGCCACGGCGGGCGATGTCGTGGGACAGCTCGAAGAACTCGTGGGCGCTGGCCACGACCACCGGCCGGCCGCCGCTGTTGGCGTCGAGGAAGGCCACCGTGGCCAGGCGCCGCTGGGCCTCGGCCCCCGCCGCTGAGAGATCTGCGGCGGCGACCGTGACCAGAACGACCAACAGGACGCCAGCGGCGGGGGCGGCGACAGGGATGCGGCGATCGAGGCGGTGCACCACCAGGGCCACCAGCGCAGCCAGGCCGAGCACGGCGGGAAGGACATAGCGGGCGACGTAGGCACCCGTCACCAACTTGGCGATCACCACCCCGGCCACCGGAAGGAGGGCGAGGGCGCCGTAGAGCACCCATTCATGGACCGGAGCGCTGGACAGGAGGAAGCTGACCCCTCGTTGGCGCACCACGCCAGCCACGATCACCAGAGCGGCCAGGGTGACGCCACCGGCGACCACCGGCAGGGAGACGGCGGAAACGGCGGGCAGGGCGACGGGCGCCAGGCCGCCGTAGAACTCCAGGGACTGCGCCCAGGTGGGCACGGCCCAGAAGGTGGCGGCGTAGTCGGCGGCGCTGGCCAGGAGGGGCGAGAACACCACCAGGGGGACGATCCCGCCACCGAGGGCGAGGGCGGCCGGCCAGTCGAAGCGCCCGTCGGTTCGGGCTCGCACCACCAGGGCAACCGCGAAGGGTCCGAGGAGGAGCACGGCGTAGTAGTGGCTCGACACGGCACCTGCCAGGCTGAGTCCGAGCACGACCAGCGCCAGCCGGCGTTGCCGCCCGTGCTCGGCGGCCCGCTGCCACGACCACAGGGCCACGGCGGACAAGCCCAGCACTAAGGCGTACGGGCGGGCCTCCACGGCGTAGGCGCGGGTACTGCTGGTGCCCAGGATCAGTGCGGCCACCAACCCGGCCAGCGGCGACGAGCGGCGGCGCACGACCAGGTAGAGGAAGGCGCACGCCACCACGAACCCGACGATCTCGGGGAGGCGCAGCGCCAGCGGGCTCGATCCGAAGGCCCAGATCGACGCCCTGGTGATCAGGTAGAAGCCCGGTGGCGTCTGCTCGGCCCCCCGGGAGAGCTCCCCCCACAGGGCGTCCAGGCCCGGGAGGTGGCCGAAGTAGTAGGTGAAGAGCTCGTCGTTCCACAGGGGCAGGCGAGCGGCGGTGGCGACGCCGAAGGTGGCGACGAGAGTGAGCACGACGGCGAGGCCGGCGGGGGCGTGGTCCTCGCACCAGCGCAGGGGGCCCGCCCGGGTATCGCTGCCCGGCGCCGTGTGCGGAGCGGGCGTGGCGGTCTCTCGGAGGCTCGCGCCGGCCTTCACGACGCTGCCCGCTTGAGCACCGAGCCGAGGGAGGCCACGTAGCTCGGGGCCAGCCGGGCCAGGCGGAAGCTGGACGCACCCATGTCGTCACCCCGGTTGATCCACGAGACGGGCACCTCGCGGATGTCGTGACCGGCGAGCAGCGGGCGCAGGCCGGTCTCGACGTTGGCGGCGAAGTCGGGCCGGGTGAGCACGAGGTCGCGCAGGATGTCGCCGCGGTAGAGCTTGAGGTTGTTGGAGATGTCCCGCAAGGGGCGGTGGAGGACGAGGCGAGCGAGCAGGTGGAAGCCGCGGTTGGCCAGGATCTTGGCGAAGGGGTAGTTGACCAGGATCGACTCGTGGGAGAACCGGCTGCCGATGGCTCCGCTCGCCCCTCCGGCGACGACGTCGAAGAGGTCTCGCAACTCGGGGACGATGAGGCGGAAGTCGCAGTCCATGGACAGCACGAATCGCCCCGTCGTCGCCGCGTAGCCGTCGCCCAGGGCCCGGCCCACGCCGCCGGGAGGAGTACGGTCCACCAGCCGGATGCGGGCGTCGTGGCGAGCGAGCTGGCGGACGACCTCGGCGGTGTCGTCGGTGCTGCAGTCGTTGACGAAGATGATCTCGGCGAGGTAGTCGTCGTAGTGGTCGGTGAGCGCCGACGCCAACGACGGGATGTTCATGGCCTCGTTGCGGCAGGGGACGACCACCGACGTGGAACGGTGGAGCTGGGTATGTGGTGTCAGCTGCACCGCCGGCCGCCGCCGGGTCTCGTCGCCAGGCTTCTGGGCGGAGATGTAGAGGGTGCCGCAGAGCTCCTTGGCCACCGGGGCGTGCTCCAAGACGAAGGCCAGGGACTGGAGGGCGCCGACCAGGGCGCGGGGAGCCTTGGGGTGGAGGATGTCGTAAGGAACGATGTCGATGTCGACATAGCCCTTCCGGGACAGGACCTGCATGAGCTCGAAGCGGCGCATGCCGATCTGGTGGGGGGTGTGGCCGAAGCGCCGGCCCACGGCGGGCACGGTGCTCTTGAGCAACACCTGGGGGTTCCAGAAGTTGGCCTCGAAGAACAGCAGGCGCCCTCCTGGCTTGAGCAGGCGGTGCAGGAGGGCGAGCGCTTCGGCGTAGCGGTCATGGCACAAGATGGCGGTGCCCACGACGTAGTCGAAGCTCTCGGGGGGGAACGACTCGACCAGGTCGTCGACCAGTTGGACCGACACGTTGGCCAGCTGCCGGTGCCGGGCCCCCTCGGCCAGGTCCGGGTTGAACACCGCCGCCGTGATCGGGTTCTCGTGGCGCAGGACGGCGCCGAGATGCTCGGTCCACAGCCCTCCACCGGCACCGACCTCGAGGATGGACTCCCCGGGAAGGATGTGCAGCCAGTGGCGGGTGGTGAGGGCCCGCCATCGCAGGCGGGTCGGCGACGTGGCCGGATAGCGGAGCCAGTAGCCCTCCCGGGCCCGCTCCATGGCCACGAACGCATCCATGGAGGAGGCCTGGTCCCCATCACCGGCGGACGGATCGGACGGCGTGGCGTTCATGGGGTCCATCGATGCAGGTTCTCGGTGTGGATCTCCTGGAGGATGTCGTCGATGCCGTAGCGCAGGTGCCAGCCCGGGTAGTGGGACTGGAACCGGCCGTTGTCCCCGATCCACCACTGGTGGTCGCCGATCCGGTGCTGGTCTTGGTAGCTCCAGCGCATCTGCCGGCCACTGATGCGTTCGGCAGCAACGATGGCCTCGAGTACCGAGCAGTTCGAGTCTCGGCCACCGCCGATGTTGTAGACCTCGCCGGCACGGGGGGCCTTGAACACCTCGTGGAAGGCCCGGACGAGATCGTGGCTGTGGATGGCGTCTCGCACCTGCTTGCCGCCGTAACCGAACACCGTGTAGGGCGTTTCCGACATGGCACAGCGCATCACGTAGGCCAGGAACCCGTGCAACTCCGCCGCCGCGTGGTGCGGCCCGGTGAGGGTGCCCCCCCGGAAGCAGGCCGTGGGCATGTCGAAGTACCGACCGTACTCCTGGACGACCACGTCGGCGGCCACCTTGGAGGCCCCGAAGAGGCTGTGCAGGCTGTGATCGATGGCCATGTCCTCCCGGATGCCGCCGGCATAGGTGTGGGCGGGGTCGATCTCCCACCGCAGCTCCTCTTCGACCAGGGGAAGCCGGTTGGGCGTGTCGCCGTAGACCTTGTTGGTCGAGGTGAAGATCAGCGGCGCCTCGGGGCAGTTCCGGCGCATGGACTCGACCACGTTCAGCGTCCCCACGGCGTTGATGTCGAAGTCGGTGAAGGGCTCACGGGCGGCCCAGTCGTGGGACGGCTGGGCGGCGGTGTGGATCACCAGGCTGACCTGGCGGCCGAAGAACCGGAAGAGGTCCTCGATTCCGGCCCGGTCGCGGATGTCGAGATCCCGGTGGTCGTAGTTCTGGCCCAACGTGGCGCGGAGGCGTTCCACGCTGTCGGCCGTGGAGCTCTCCGGTCCGAAGAAGTGGCGGCGCATGTCGTTGTCGACGCCCACCACGTGGAGGCCGAGGTCGCCGAAGTACCGGGCCGCCTCGGAGCCGATGAGCCCGGCCGAGCCGGTGATGACGGCGACGCTCACGGGTGCTCCCAGGTCAAGACGGTGCCACTGCCGCCGGACGGTACGGGACCACTTGGCGCAGCGCCGCTGCGGACCGGCCCCAACCTACCACCAGGGCGGCTCGGCACCGGTCCCCGGGGGCGTTTGCCGGCCCGCCGGGCCGTGACCCCGCGGGGCTACAGTCGGGCCATCGGCCCTCACCGGCGTCATCGGTCATCCCGACTGGCGGGGGTCGGCGCGGCCGGGGTCATGGCGCTGGCGCAGGCGCCCATCCCCTTCGTCGACGACGACCGACTGCTCACCACGGTGGTGGTGGTGGCTTTCTTCCTCGCCACCTGCGCCCTGGCCTCCGCCATCTGGTCGCCGCGCCGGGTTGCTCTCGCCGCCGGTGCGGTGGTGGCCGCCACCCTGGTGCTGGAGTGGGTCGGGCATACGACCGGCTGGCCCTTCGGCGACTACGACTACACCGGGGCACTGGTGCCCCAGGTGGCCGGGGTCCCGGTGATCGTCCCCCTGGCCTGGTTCGCCATGGCCGTGCCTGCCCGGGAGGTGGCGGCCCGCCTGACCGGCTCACCCTGGGTCCGGGTGGTCCTCGGCGCCGTGGCCCTCACCGCCTGGGACGTGATGCTCGATCCCCAGATGGTCGACGCCGGGTACTGGGACTGGGCGGCCGACGGCCCCTGGCGGGGGATCCCTTTGTCGAACTACGCCGGCTGGCTGCTGGCGGGGGTGGCGGTGATGGCGCTCCTCGACCGGATCCTGCCGCTGCCCGGACGCAGCGTGGACCTGCTCGCCCTCTACGCCTGGTGGGGACTCTCCGAGGCCCTGGCCTTCGTGGTCTTCTTCGGTGACCCCCTCGTCGGCCTGGTGGGGGGGGCGGCCATGCTCGGTCCGGCTGCCCTGGCCTGGCGCCGTTCCCGCTCTGGCCTGGAGGTCGCCCAGGAGACATCGATCGGCAGCGAGCACGGCGCGGCGAGGGGCACGGGACCGGGATGAAGGACGCCGATGGCTGAGGTCGCCGTCGTGGGCGGCGGGGTCGGGGGCATGGCCGTGGCCCTCCGGCTGCAGGCCGCCGGCCACGACGTCGCCCTCTTCGAGCGCAACCCCGCCCTCGGCGGCAAGCTGGCCTCCCGGGTGGTCGACGGCTTCCACTTCGATACCGGCCCGTCGCTGCTGACGCTGCCCGAGGTCTTCGACGACCTCCTGGCCCAGGCGGGCACGTCGCTGGCCGAGGTGGCCGATCCGGTGCGCCTGGACCCCATCTGCCGCTACCGCTGGCCCGACGGCTCCGGCTTCGACCACCGGGCCGACCGCCACCATGCCGGCGCCGACGTGGAGGCCATGGCCCCGGGCCAGGGGCGAGCCTTCGCCGCCTACCTCGACCGCGGCCGGCGCATCTGGGAGGTCTCGCAGCGGACCTTCTTCGCCGGCCCCATGGACTCGCCGGCCGACCTGGTGCGGCGCCTACGCTCGCCGTCCGACCTCTGGGCCGTCGACCCCGTGCGTACCCTCGACGCCCGGGCCCGGTCCTGCTTCGACGACCGCCGGCTGGTGCAGTGGGCCGGCCGCTACGCCACCTACTCCGGTTCGTCCCCCTACTCCGCCCCCGCCACCTTGGCCTGCATCCCCTGGATCGAGCAGTCGTCGGGGGCGTGGTACCTGCGGGGCGGGCTGGCCACGCTGGCCGTGGCTCTGGCCGGCGTGCTGGCGAAGGCGGGCGTGGAGGTGCGCACCAGCGCCGAGGTGGAGGCCATCCGGGCGGACAGCACCGGCGTGCACGGGCTGCGCCTGGCCGGCGGCGAGGCCGTCGATGCCGACGTGGTGGTGGCCAACGTCGACGCCACTCACCTCTACGCCGACCTCCTGCCCGACCGGCCCGCGTTGCGGCGGGTGCTCCGGGCCCCGGTGTCGTCGTCGGGCTTCGCACTGCTGGCATCGGTAGATGGCCGCACCGACGGCCTGGCCCACCACAACGTGGCCTTCTCCGAGGATGCGGAGGCCGAGTTCGCCGCCATCTTCGACCACGGCCGACCCCCGGCGGACCCCACCACCTACGTGTGCGTGTCCGCCGTCACCGATCCCACCCAAGCGCCTACCGGGGCGGAGAACTGGTTCGTACTCGTCAACGTGCCTCCGGCGTCGGCAGTGGACTGGGACGTCCAAGCCGGGCCCTACCGGGACCACCTGCTCGAGGTCCTGGCCCGCCGGGGCTGGGACCTGGCCGGACGGCTGCGTTCGGTGGAGGTCGTCACCCCCCGCGACATCGCCCAGGGCTACCGGTCGTGGCAGGGGGCGATCTACGGCACCTCGTCCAACGGGCGCCGGGCCGCCTTCGTGCGCCCAGCCAACCGCGGCCCCCGCCGGGGCCTGTACCTGGTCGGGGGCTCCAGCCATCCCGGTGGGGGCCTGCCCCTGGTGGCCCTCAGCGGGCGGATCGTGGCCGCCATGGTGCAGGCCGACCTCGGCTGAGCGAATTGTGGAGGATCGGCGTGGCTCAGCCACTCGAATCCTCCGGAATCCGGTCGGGCGGCGGGCGCGATCCCGGCGGCCCCGTGCGGACTCGGTAGCGTCGTCGGCGTGGAGGTCGAGACGGCCGGCCGGGACCGGTTCTGGCTGCGGCCCAAGTGGGTCGTGGGCCATGTGCTGGTCGTGGCCCTGGTGGTCGCCTTCGTCAACTTCGGCTTCTGGCAACTGCGCCGCCTGGACGAGCGGCGCAGCGCCAACGCCGTCGTCGAGGCCCGGAGCTCGATGCCGGCGGCTCCCTTTGCCGAGGTGGTGCCCGACACTGCCGGCTACGCCGACGTCGAGGACGACCTGGCCTACCGGCGGGTCGTGGTGCGGGGCACCTACGACGCCGGTGCCTCGGTGCTGGTCCGATCCCGGACCCTCGACGGCCGCCCGGGGTTCTGGGTGCTCACCCCCCTGGTGGTCGGTGACGGCTCGGCCGTAGTGGTCAACCGGGGCTTCGCTCCCTTCGCCACCGAAGCGTCCGAGGTGCTGGCCGCCACCCGGCCCCCGGCCGGGCCGGTGGAGGTGGCGGGCCTGGTGCTGGCCACCCAGGAGCGCCAGGGCATCGGCCCCACCGATCCCCCCGGTGGGGTGCTCGACAAGATCTCCCGGGTCGACCTGGCCCGCCTTCAGCAGCAGTACGAGCGCCCGCTGGCCCCCGGCTACGTCCAGCTCCAGACCCAGGACCCGCCCGGCGCCGACCTGCCCATCGCGCTGCCCGATCCCGAACAGAGCGATGGCAGCCACCTGTCCTACGCCGTGCAGTGGTTCCTCTTCGCCGCCGTGGGGGCGCTGGGCTGGCCCCTCCTGTTGCGCCACACGGCGGCCGAGCGCGACCAACATTCCCGCCACCCCTCCGCGAACGTTGTCGACGTGGCCGTCTCCGGCACTGCCGATCCGACAAAGAACGGGAGGGGGAGGGGGCCCGGGGCGGAGACGGCGGCCGATCGAGAAGCGGTCTCCCCGTCCTGAGGGCGCGGCGCTGGGTGGGGC
>DATMJI010000011.1:0-7321 GCA_035553895.1 Acidimicrobiales bacterium
GGCCTGCCCCCCGGCCGAGTTCCCCTCCCACCCCGAGGTCATGGTCACCTTCGACTGTGGCTCGCGGCGGCGCCTGGGGGAGCTGGCCGAGCCGGCCGGGCGGGCGGCGGAGCTCATCGTCCTCGACCACCACGACGACAACGAGCGCTACGGGACCATCAACGTGGTCGACACCGGGGCCGCCTCCACCGCCACCGTCGTCCACCACCTGGCCGCCGCCCTGGGCTGGGAGCTCGACCACGACAGCGCCCTGAACCTCTACGTCGGCCTGGTGACCGACACCGGCCGCTTCCAGTACCCCAACACCTCCTCGGAGGTCTTCGTCCTGGCCCGGGAGCTGGCCGGCTACGGGCTGCCCCTCGGCGTCATCACCCGGGAGCTGTTCGAGAAGCACCGCTTCGCCTACCTGCGCCTGGCCGCCATGGCACTCTCCCGGGCCCACCTCGACCTCGACCACCGCCTGGTAGCGGCGTGGGTCACGGCCGAGGACCTGGCCCGCCACGGCGTCTCCTTCGACGAGACCGAGGGGTTGATCGACCTGGTCCGGCGCACGGCCGAGGCCGATATCGCCTGCGTGCTCAAGGAGGCGCCGGGTGAGGGTCTGCGGGTGTCGCTGCGGTCGGTCTCGGGCATCGACGTCGGTCGGGTGGCCAAGCGCCTCGGCGGCGGTGGGCACCACTTCATGTCCGGCTTCGTCAGCGACGCCTCCATGCCGGTGACCATCGAGCGGATCACCGCCGAGCTCGCCGCCCTCGTCGCCGCACCTGCCTGACGGGGTGGGCGGGGAAAGCGGTCCCGGCGGCATCTGCATCGTCGACAAGGCGGCGGGGATGACGTCCCACGACGTGGTGGCCCGGGCCCGGCGCCGCCTCGGTACCCGCCGGGTCGGCCACGCCGGCACCCTCGACCCCGACGCCACCGGCGTACTCGTGCTCGGCGTGGGCCGGGCCACCCGCCTCCTGCGCTTCCTGGCGCCGCTGGCCAAGGTCTACACCGGCGAGATCGTCCTCGGGAGAGAGACGGACACCCTCGATGCCGCCGGGTCGACCACCGCCGTGCACGACATGGGCGGCGTCACCTTGGACCAGGCCCGGGCGGCGGCGAGGGGGTTGGTGGGCGAGATCGAGCAGGTCCCCCCCATGGTCTCGGCCGTCAAGGTCGGCGGCCGCCGCCTCCACCAGCTGGCCCGCCAGGGCCAGGAGGTGGAGCGCCAAGCCCGGCCGGTGACCGTCCACCGCTTCGACGTCACCGCCGCCGGGCCCGGCCCGGTGCTGGCCGTCGAGGTGGCGTGCTCGTCCGGGACCTACGTGCGGGTGCTGGCCGCTGACCTCGGCCGGGCCCTGGGCGGGGGAGCGCACCTGCGGGGCTTGCGGCGGCGGTCGGTCGGGCCCTTCACCGAGGACCGGGCACGCAGCCTGGAGGACCTGGAGCTGCTCCCCCCCCTCGAAGCGGTGCGCCACCTGGCGGCGGTGAGCGTCGGTGCCGACGTGGCCGCCCTGGTCGCCACCGGAACCCGCCTGCAGCGTGGCGGCGAGTCGGTGGTCTTCCCCGGCGACGGTCCCTGGGCGGTCCTCGGCCCCGGCGGCGAGCTGCTGGCCGTCTACGAGGCCCGGGACGAGCGGGCCCACCCCGCCGTGGTGCTGGCGGGAGGCTGACGCCGCCGGCCACCGGTAGCGTCGGCGCGGTGGAGGTCATCACCGGTGCCGCCCCCTGCCCCCCGCCCGGCGCCGGGGTCGCCGCCACCATCGGCTTCTTCGACGGCGTGCACCGCGGTCACCAGCGCCTCATCGACACCACGGCCAAGGTGGCCGGGAACCTGGGTGCCCGCACCGCCGTGGTGACCTTCGACCGCCACCCGGCCAGCGTCGTGCGCCCGGAGTCGGCACCCCTGCTGCTCACCGACGTGGACCAGCGCCTGGAGCGGCTGGCCGACGCCGGGGTGGACGTGGCCCTGGTCCTCCCCTTCGACGCGGAGCGGGCCCGGGAGTCGGCCGAGGACTTCGTGACCGGGACCCTGCTGGCGTGCCTCGGGGTGCGGGCCGTGGTGGTGGGGGCCGACTTCCATTTCGGGCACCGGCGGCGGGGCGACGTGGCCCTGCTGCGGGAGATGGGCGAGGAGCACGGCTTCGAGGTCCACGGCGTCTCCCTCACCGAAGCCGGCGCGGGGGCACCCGGGCCCGTCTCCTCCACCGCCATCCGGGCCCGCCTGGCCGCCGGTGACGTGGGCGCCGCCGCCGACCTGCTCGGGCGCCCCCATGAGGTGCGGGGCAGGGTGGAGCACGGGGACGGGCGGGGCGCCTCGGATCTCGGGTACCCCACGGCCAACTTGGCCGTGGCCAGCGAAATTTTGCTGCCGGCCGCCGGCATCTACGCCGGGTGGTACGTCCGCCCCGACGGTGGACGGCACCCGGCGGCCATCGCTCTGGGCTGGCACCCGACACTGGCGCCGACCATCGTCACCCCCCGGCTGGAGGCCCACCTCCTCGACTTCGACGGCGACCTCTACGGTGAGGAGGCCAGGGTCCGCTTCGTCGCCCGGGTACGCGACGAGGTGCGATTCGACTCGGTGGAGGACCTGGTGGATCAGATCGAACGGGACGTGGCCGCCACCAGGCGCCTCCTCGGGCGGTGATCCGGCGGGTGGCGCTCAGCCGAAGGCGGTGCGGTCGTCGAGGAGCCCGCGTAGCCCCCGCTTGAGGTTGTCCAGCTGCTGGTCGAGTGCCTCGGGGGTGAAGATCACGAGCAGGGCCAGCACGGTGGCGACGACGATGCCGATCCAGCCCAGCCGGATGCCCAGCGCCGCCCGACCGGCTCCCGGCCGCCAGCGTTCGGCGATCTGGCGCCGGGCCCGGTGCCCGCACACCACGGCCAGCACCGAGCCGGCGCCGCCCAGCCAGAGGACACCGAGGATCACCGACAGCGTCGCCAGCGGGTGGGTGGCCCCCGAACCGCCGGCCCACAGTGGCCGGCGGGTCGCCGCCTTGGGCAGCGACTCCGTCGGCGTGGTGGTCTGGCGCACGCGCGGGGTATCGGCAATTCCGGCGGCCTCCTTGAGCCCGGTGGCTGCTACCCTCGACGCGGAGCCGGACCCGCCGTCCGGTCGACCTGACGCTCGAGCGAGGATCTCGTCAACGAACATGCCCAGCCCGACCATGCCGCACAAGTCGTCCACGATCGGTGCCCACCAACTCCACGAGGGCGACACCGGCTCGCCCGAGGTGCAGATAGCGCTGCTCACGGAGCGCATCAACCACCTCAACGAGCACCTCAAGGTGCACAAGGCCGATCACCACAGCCGGCGAGGGCTCCTCAAGCTCGTCGGCCGGCGCAAGCGCCTCCAAGCGTATCTGCGGGCCAACGACGTGGACCGCTACCGGGCCATCAACGCCCGTCTCGGTCTGCGTCGCTGACCATCAGCATCGACGAGCAGCCTGCGGGCTGCTCGTTCGGGTTTTCGCCCGCCGGGCGCCCAAGCCCGTTCCAGACACCCATCGACCGCAGCCGTGCCGGACGGGGTCAGCTGCCAGTCGCCGGGTCCCCGGGCCGTGCTCGGGTGCCCGACGACTGGGAACTGGCTCGCCGGCGGTGCGGTCCACAACAGAAAGGCAGGCCCCATGGCTGATGCCATCTCCGTCTCGGTGCCCATCGAAGGCACCGACAAGTCCCTCACCCTCGAGACCGGCAAGCTCGCACCCCAATCCCAGGGGGCAGTCGTCGCCACCCTCGGCGAGACCACCGTCCTCGTCACCGCCAACGCCGCCAAGGGCATCCGTGAGGGCATCGACTTCTTTCCCCTGACCGTGGATGTGGAGGAGCGGATGTACGCCGCCGGTAAGATCCCCGGCTCGTTCTTCCGCCGCGAGGGCCGTCCCGGGGAGAACGCCGTCCTCACCTGCCGCCTCATCGACCGGCCCCTGCGCCCCAGCTTCGCCAAGGGCTATCGCAACGAAACCCAGGTCGTGGCCACGGTGCTCGGTTCCGACCAGGAGAACCCCCACGACGTGCTGGCCATCAACGGCGCCTCGGCCGCCTTGATGCTGTCGGGCATCCCCTTCGAGGGACCCCTCGGGGCCGTGCGCATCGCCTTCGGCACCGACGGCGCCTGGCACCCGCACCCCACCTTCGCCGAGGGCGACGAGAGCACCTTCGAGCTGGTGGTGGCCGGGCGCCGCACCGGCGATGACATCGCCATCATGATGGTCGAGGCGGCCGGCACCGAGGGAGCGGCCCGGATGTACGAGGACGGCGCCCCCCTGGTGACCGAGGAGGTCATCGCCCAGGGGCTGGAGTCGGCCAAGACGTGGATCCGGTCGTCCATCGAGCTCCAGGACGAGCTGGTGGCGGCCGCCGGCTCCCGCCAGCCTCTGGCCTACGACCCCCAGATCGACTACGGCGACGACGTCTTCGAGCGGGTGGCGGCTGCGGGCAGCGAGCGCCTGGCGCCGGCGTTAACCATCTCGGCCAAGGCCGATCGCAACGCCGCCACCGACGAGGCCAGCGCCGCCATCGTCGAGGAGCTGGCTGGGGAGCTGGCAGGGCGGGAGCGGGAGATCAAGGCGGCCGTCAAGGCCCTGACCAAGCAGCTCATCCGCCGGCGGGTCACGTCCGAGGGCGTGCGCATCGACGGCCGGGGCACCAGCGACCTGCGGGAGCTGTCGGCCGAGGTGGGTGTGCTCCCCACGGCGCACGGCTCGGCACTGTTCCAGCGGGGCGAGACCCAGGTGCTCAACGTCCTCACCCTGGGCATGCCGAGGATGGACCAGCTCATCGACACCCTGGGTGTCGACGACAAGAAGCGCTACATGCACCACTACAACATGCCGCCCTGGGCCAACGGCGAGACGGGGCGGGTCGGCAGCCCCAAGCGCCGGGAGATCGGCCATGGCCTGCTGGCCGAGCGGGCCCTGCTGCCCGTCGTGCCCTCCAAGGCCGAGTGGCCCTATGCCCTGCGCCTGGTCTCCGATGTCCTGTCCTCCAACGGCTCCACCTCCATGGCCTCGGTCTGCGGCAGCTCGCTGTCGCTCATGGACGGGGGCGTGCCCATCACCGACGCAGTGGCGGGCATCGCCATGGGCCTCATCTACGAGGACGGCACCTACACCACCCTGACCGACATCCTCGGGGCCGAGGACGCCTTCGGCGACATGGACTTCAAGGTGGCGGGGACGGCCGACTACGTCACCGCCCTGCAGCTCGACACCAAGATCGAGGGCCTGCCGGCCGATGTGCTGGGTGCCGCTCTCGGGCAGGCCAAGGAGGCCCGGCTGCAGATCCTGGAGGTGATGAACGCCGCCATCAGCGCCCCGCGGGAGGACGTGGGGCCCAAGGCCCCGAAGATCTTGAGCTTCGAGATCCCCATCGACAAGATCGGTGAGGTCATCGGCCCCAAGGGCAAGGTCATCAACGCCATGCAGCAAGAGACCGGCGCCGACATCGCCGTCGACGACGACGGCACCATCGGCACCGTCACCATCGGCTCCAGCGACGGCGAGGCGGTACAAGAGGCCCGGCGCCGCATCGAGCTCCTCCTCGACCCGCCGGCGGCCGAGGTGGGAGCCGTGTACCAGGGCCGGGTGGTGAACATCACCAAGTTCGGCGCCTTCGTCAACATCCTCCCGGGCCGCGACGGCCTGGTCCACATCTCCAAGCTCGGGGGTGGCCGGCGCATCGACCGGGTGGAGGACGTGGTGACCCTCGGTGACCCGATCGAGGTACGGGTCGACGACATCGATCCGCAGGGCAAGGTCTCCCTCACCCCCGTGGGGGAGGAGGGCGACGGCGACGACTCCCGGCCCGAGCGCCCGGCGCCAGAGCGGGGCCGGGGCGAGCGCGGCGAGCGGGGCTCGGGCGGCGACCGCAGCCGGAGCGGCGACCGCGGCCGGGGATCCGGTGGCGGCGGTGGCGGCGGTGGCCGGGAGCGTTCGAGACGGGCGGACGACGGCGGCGGCTCGGCCCCCACCACGGTGAGCTTCGAGGACGCCTTCGAGGCGGAGATCGCCTCCGAGGGCGGCGACCGTGGTGGAGCACCGGGTGCAGGAACCGGAGGAGGCGAGCGCCGGCCCCGGCGCCGCCGCAGCTGAGCGTCGACCGGTGACGATCCGGACCACCGACCTGCCGGGCGGGGCCCGGGTCGTCACCGAGTCGATGCCGCATGCCCGCTCGGTGAGCTGCGGGTTCTGGGTGGGCGTCGGAGCCCGCGACGAGGACACCGCCCTGGCCGGCACCTCCCACTTCTTGGAGCACCTGCTCTTCAAGGGCACTGCCCGCCGGGGGGCTGCCGAGGTCGCCGAGGCCCTGGAGGCGGTGGGCGGCGAGATGAACGCCTACACCACCCACGAGCACACCGCCTTCCACACCCGGCTGCCGGCGGCTGAGCTGGCCCTCGGGCTCAGCGTCCTCGGGGAGGTGTTCAGCGAGCCGGCCCTGCGGGGGGCCGACGTGGAGGCCGAGCGCCTGGTCATCCTCGACGAGTTGCTCATGGAGGAGGACAGCCATGAGGACCGGGTGCACACCCTTCTGGCCGAGGCCAGGTTCCCGGGCCACCCTCTGGGGAGCGACGTCCTCGGCACGCCCGAGACCATCACCGGCCTGGGCCGGGGCGATATCGCCGGCTTCCACCGGGAGTGGTACCGGCCGGCGAACCTGGTGGTCGCCGCCGCCGGTGCCCTGGAGCACGACCGGGTGCTGGATCTGGTGGCCGACCACCTCGCCCGTGACGGCCCGGTGCCCCCCCTCGGGCGCCGGCCACCGTCGGCCCCGGCCGAGCCCGTTCGGGTGCTGACCGTGCCCGGCGAGCAGGCCCACGTCGCCGTCGGGCTCCCGGGCCTGGCCGCCGGCGACGAAGACCGCTACGCCTGGGCGGTGGCCAACCAGGTCCTCGGTGGGGGTACGGCCAGCCGGCTCTTCCGCTCCGTCCGCGAGGAGCGGGGATTGGCCTACTCGGTGTACTCCACCGTCTCCGCCTACGCCGATGCCGGGGTGTGGGCGGCCGCCGCCGCCTGCCCGCCGGCCCGGATGCCCGAGGTCCTCGGGCTGGTCCACGCCGAGCTCGACCACCTGCTGGCCGAGGGGATCACCGAGGCCGAGCTGGCGGTGGCCACCGGCTACCTGGCCGGCTCCACCGCCCTGGCCCTGGAGGATTCGGGGAGCTGCATGGGGCGCATCGCCACCAGCCTGCTGGTCCACGGGACGGTGCCCCCGGTGGCCGAGGTGCTCGACCGCTACCGGCGGGTGGGCCTGGCCGACGTGGACCGGGTGCTGGCCCGGGTGCGAGAGGCCGGGGACCGCAGCCTGGCCGTCCTCGGGCCCCCCGCTCTCACCG
>DATMJI010000012.1:0-9994 GCA_035553895.1 Acidimicrobiales bacterium
GCGATGGCTGTCGACGGTCGGGATCGCCGCCATGCTCTGGGTCGGCGGCCACATCCTCCTCGTCGGTGCCGACGAGCTCGGCTGGCACGGCCCCTACGACGTCGTGCACAACCTCGAGGAGGTGGTGCACGACACCGGGGCGTTCAGCGGCGTCCTGGAGTGGCTCGTAAATACGGCGGCCTCCGCAGTGGTCGGCCTTGCCGTCGGGCTCGTTGTCACCGCCGTGGTGGCCAAGCTGCCGAGACGGGATCGAGCCGCCGCGCACTGACGCCGTCAGCCGTTTCGCCCTCTGCGTGAGCGAGGAGAGGGGCGCACCGGCCGGCGGCTGGGCGGCTCAGGCGCAGCTGCCCGCAGCGGCGTAGCCAGGAACTTGAACTCCGCCATCATTTCCGGTGTCTCCTGCCAATTGGGTCGATCTCGGCGTCGACACCTATGGAGAAAGCGGGACTTCACGTCGCAGCACTATGCCTTCCTGTGAGCTAGGTCGAGCCCGGCGCTATCGTCAACCGCTTACACGAACAGTCGGCCGAGTGGGCCAACCCACGCCAGCTTGGGTGAGATCAAACGAGTGGCGACGGGCGCTGCGTCTACTCCCTCTGCCCGACGACCACCTCCTCGAGATCTCACCCCGGCCCTACGAGGTATGGTCGTCCAGCCGGCGACCTCGTCACGGGTCACCGTCGGAACGGATCTCTCCCGCTGCGAGCGACCACCAATAGGCCGGCGGCGACGACGAGCCACCAGCGGGCGTGGAGGTCACCGGCGCCGAAGCTGGGGAACCATGTCGGCCATCGCAGCGCCAGTCCGGCGACCACGGCCGGAAGCAGGATGCCGGATACTGCGCCGGTGGCGCCGGCCGTGCGGTCGCCCCGGCGGGCGGCGGAGAAGGCGACGGCTAGGCCCACGGCGGCCGCCGCCGCGCCCTCGGAGACCCGGTCGCCCAGATCCGTCGGTAGCCCGGGGCCGGCGGCGACAAACCCCAAGGTGGCGGCCGTCACCATCCCGGCAACGATAGCGGCGGCGAGGATGCGCACCGCCGCCCGTACCGGCGCGCTCACCGGCGTCGACGCCAGGAGGTCCTCGGCGGGGTCGTCCACTGCCCAGGCCACGCTGGCGCCGGTCCCCAGCACCAGCAGGACCATGGCCACGCCGAGCTCCACGCCGCCCCCCACGACGATCACTACCGCCGGCAGGGAGGCGAGGGCGACGGTGGTCGCCGTCGAACCCAGGTGGGAGACCTTGGCGGTGGGCGAGACGATGCCGGCGAGAACCGCCGCCGTCGGCATCAACAGTGGGCCTCGGTGCGGATGACGACCGTCTCGGAGGCGCCGGCGCTCGGGAGCCCGAGCTCGCCCAGCAGCTCGTCGGTGGCGGTGGTGGGGTCGGACCAGCGGACGAAATTCCTTTCCACGACGGCCGCCACCTTCGCCTCCGGCGCCCGCATCAGTGCCCTGGCTGCCTCGAGATCCTGGGGCGACCACACCACCGGGCCGCACATGTTGGGCCAGGCCAGGCCCCGCTCGAAAGCGTCATTCCCGCCTCCCCGGACCAGGTTCTCGTCGGAGTCACCCGGGTTCTCGACGGTGGCCAGGTGCAGGGCCTCCTCGAGGTCCAAGCCGCGGGCGGCGAGCCACAGGGCCACCACGCCGCGGGCCTGGCCGGCGATGGACATCGGCCCCTCGTCCCCGGTGTCGGCCGGGAGCCGTAGGCCGAGGCCGGCGAAGGCTACCCGCAGGCGGTACTCCTGGAGGGCGGCCCCGTCCCCCGCATACTCGATCTTGATCTCACCTTCGCCTTGCTCGGGTATCTCGGTCCGGAGCAGCCGGCGGACCCGGGACGGCAGGTCGGTCTCGTCGCCACCAAATCCCTGGCGGATCGTCATCGGCCGCACTGTGGATGGGAGGGCCCGCCCCACGGGGTCGACTGCGGCCAGGACCCGCTGGCGCAAATCTCGGTAGGGCCGGTAGGTGCACACCCGGAGCGGCGCGCCGGCAGAGCGGTCGCAGGCCTGGTGCTCGGTGGGGTAGGCCACGAGGTCAGCGACCCGCTGGGCCTCGCCGCCGCCGGGCGGGGCGGTACCGAGCAGCGCCGCCGCCACCGCCACGGCGACGGCAGTCGCCCCGGTGAGCCACACCGGACGGTCCCGGCGGAAGCGGAGCAGGGCCACGACGGCGACGCCGAGGCCAAGTGCCGTCACCCAGAGCAGGTACCACCACGTGGGCAGCAGCCCGGCGACCACGGGGGAGTCGGCCTGCGGGCCGAAGGTCGACAGCGCCGAGGAGCCGTTCCATCCGGGGTCGCCGGCGGCGGCCAGACGCAGGGCGAAAAATCCGACGGCGACGACGGCGACCACGGGCGCCAGCGCGAAGCGCACCCACGAGCCGAGCGCCACGCCGAGGAACACGGCGCCGGCGACCAGCACCGGCCCGGCCGCCAGCACCGGCAATGCGTGGAACGGGAGCGGGCCGTGGATGGCGGGGCTGCCCAGGTAGAGGGCGACCGAATAGGCGACCAGGAAGGCGGTGAACACACCGACGGGAACAGCCGCGGTGCGAAGGAGGGCGAGGGTGCGTACCACCGGCTCGGTCGGGCACGACTCGAACAGCTCCCCGGTGCCGTCGCGGGCGGGGCGGGTGGCGGCACGGTGGGCGGCAACGATGGTCATGCCCGCCAGCGGGTGGGCGAACCACGGTGACATGCCCACCATCTCGACCCAGACCTGGCCGTTGTCGTCGGCGTAGATCACGGCGAAGGTGACGAAGATCACGACCAGGAAGCCGAGGCCGACGCCGAACCAGGCGCTGAAGGCGAGCTCGTGGGACTCGGCCCGCCCCAGGGCGGCGGCCACCTGCCGGGGCGTGCCCGGTACGGCCAACACCGGCCGAGCCGGCGCCGGCGCGGGCGCCGCCCAGCCCGCCTCCTCCCGGGCCGGACGGCGGCGGTGCACGGCGACCCATGCCAGGAGGGCGACGATCGGGCCCACGAACACGAGGGAGGACGCCGGCGAGCCGAAGGCGAGGCCGCCGAAGAAGGCGGTGGCCAGGACGGCGGAGAGCACGGGCACCAGGCGCCGGCTCATCGCCGGTCGCCGACCCGTGTGCCGGCGGTCATGCCGCCCCTGCCTGTTCGATGGCGGTGCGGCCCGCCAGCAGCAGGTACCCGTCCTCCACGGTCGGCTCCACCAGATGGGCTCCCCGAGGTGGGTCCCCGATGTGGCGCACCTGGCCGTCGCCGGCGATCCACGCCAGCTGGGCCCGCTCGTCACGGTCCGCCGCCAGCCACACCCGGCCGTCGGCCATCGCCGCCAGCCCCCCGGGGGCGCCGGCGTAGCGCACCGACCCCTCGAGGAGCACGACCACGCTCTGGCACAGGGCAGCAACGTCGTCGGTCTGGTGGGTCGACAGTAGCACCGTGGACCCGGCCGCCTCGGTGCCGAGGAGCTCCCGGAACCGCAGCCGCTGCTCGGGATCGAGGCCAGCGGTGGGCTCGTCGAGCACCAGCAGGGTGGGGCGGCCGATGAATGCCTGGGCGATCCCCAGCCGCCGGCGCATGCCCCCCGACAGCTGGCCGATGCGCTTGTGCATGACCGCCTCCAACCCCACGAGGGACAGCACGCGCCGGACCTCGTCGTGACGGGGCTTGCGGTCGGCCCACTCCTTGAGGATGGCCACGTAGTCCACGAACTCGAAGGCGGTGAACTGGCGGTGGAAGCCGGGTTCCTGGGGGAGGTATCCCAACCGGCGCCGGACGGCCAGGCGGCCCTCGGCCGTGGATGGGTCGTGGCCGAAGGCATCAACGGTCCCGCCGTCGGGCCGCAGCACGGTGGCGAGGATGCGCAGCAGGGTGGTCTTCCCGGCGCCGTTCGGCCCGAGCAACCCGTTGACGCCGGGTACGAAGGTGGCGTCTACTCCGTCGAGGGCAACGGTGGCGCCGAAGCGCCGGCGCAGCCCGTATACCGACACCCCGGTCGTGACGTTCATCTCCTGGCCTCCATGGTGGCGTAGCGATCGGCTCGCACCGCCAGCACCAGGCCGGCGGCTACGGTGACGGCGAGGGCCAGGCCCTGACCGGTTGCGGTGAACAGCGCGATCTCGTCGAAGGGACGCCGGAGGCCTTCGCTCACGCGGATGAGGCCCACTCCGGCCATCCACGTGGCGGCCAGGCCGGCGACCGCCACCTCCAGGCGCACCCAGGTGCCGAGGGCGAGGCTGCCCACGGCGAGAGCAGCGGCCGGCAGGACCCACGCCAGCGGCGCCGAACCCAGCTCGGGCAGGGCCACGGCGCCCAGCCCGAGCACGGCGAAGGCGAGGACGAGCACGGCCGCCGCCCGCCGCATGGCCAGCCCCGCCCCGTGGACCGGCGTGGCTACGCCGGCCTCGCCGGCGGGATCGGTGGCCGCGGCGAAGGTGAGGGCCACGGCCGCCAGCGGCACGAGCGGGGCGATGAGCAGGAACGGCCCACCGGCGTCCATGGTGTAGGCGGCCGCCACCGCGGCGGCTGTGAGACCGCCGACGGCGGTCACGCCCGACAGCCGGAGCCCGGGTGTGGCGGCGGCCAGGCGAGCGAGGCCGCTCCGGGCCCCGAGGAGCTGGAGCACCTGCTCGAGGAGCGACAGCCGGGGACGGTCGGTGCGATCGGCCACCGCGTCCCAGCTGGCGACGGCAAGCGCCGGGTCGGCGAGGCGAGCCACCTCGGCCCGGCACTGGGCGCAGGCGACGAGGTGGGACTCGAGCGAGGCGGCGGTGGCGCCATCGACGGCGGCGGGATCGTTGGCGAACCTGGCCAGCACGTCAGGGCCGGCATGCCAGGTGGCGGAGGTGGTCATGCGAGTGCTCCTCGAAGCTCGGCGCGAGCCCGCATCATGCGGGTCTTCACGGTGCCTTGGGGGATGTTGAGCAGGCGGCCCGCCTCGCGAGTGGTCAGGCCGTCGAGGACGGTCGCCTGCACCACCGCCCGCAGCTCCGGCGACAGTCGCTGCAGGGCGCCGGCCAGGTCACCGTGCTCGACGCCGTAGAGCACCTGCTCCTCGGCGGCCACGACGATCTCGGGCTGGCCGGCGGCGGCCCGACGGGTTGGTGCCCACCGCCGGCGGGTGCGCAACACGCCGATGAGTCGGCGGATGGCGATCCCCCACATCCACGCCGCCGGCTCGCCGCGGCCGTCCCAGCCGGATGCTCCCTTCCACACGGCGACGAAGGTGTCCTGCACGGCCTCGGCCACCACGTCCCGGTCGGCGCAGCGGCGAGCCAGGCGGGAGGTCACCCATGCGACGTGGCGGTCGTGCAGCTCCCGGAAGGCGCCGCGGTCGCCGTCAGCGACCGCCTTCACCAGCTCCGCGTCCGTCCTCACTACCACACTGTCGCGCCGCCCCTGCCCATTGGTTCTCGCTCGGCCCCGGTGCGCTGGTCAGGTTCGGGAGAGGCGGGCCACGAGGGCCGCCGCGAGAGTGAGGACCACGATCACCGGCGGCAGCATCAGGCCGGCGAAGACGAAGGCCCACATCCACTCGGCGTATCCCACGGCGGCGACCGCCGAGGCGGCGGCGAACACCGCCATGCTGATTCCGACGATCTTGACCAGCTTGGCGCCGCTCATGCTCCCAGCCGTCGACATGTCCATCGCTCCTCCTCGTGTGCGGTTGTCTGTGCTTGTCGCGACCAGAAGTGCGATCCGTTCATCACCTCGGTGGCCGTCATCGGAAGCGGGTCCTGCCGGCGGATAGTGACCGAGGTGAGTTAGGTCGGACATGGGGAGTCCGAGCGAGCGGTGGAAGGCGTCGACCAGGTCCTTCCTGGCGTCCCAAACATCCCGCCAGGACGCATGGGAGCGTGCGTTCATCGACGCGGCCGTCCGCACAGGGGTGCAACCCATCGTCAAGCTGTCCGCCATCGGTGCGGAGCGGCTCCCCGCTCGCATTCCGGGACACCGACGGCCGGCTCGAGACGCTCCTGCGCTCACTCGGCGGCGGTAATGCGGCGCCCCGCTCGAAGATGATGGCCAAGCGGAGATCCTGCTAAGCACGGGGAGGAGCCCGGTCCTACGTGTCTGATTGCCAGCGATCGGCAGGCGCGCCGAACGACCAGGTCGGTGCGCCGTCGAGAGCTGCGGCGGGGACCGAGAGCGGACCGACCGATAATGACTCCGGAAACGGCTTCGTCGGCCGGCCGGTTCGTGATCCGGAGGGCCGCCAGACTCGGGCACTGGTGCGGCGCCCGGGAATGGCGGCATCCCGGCCGTGCGACCACAGGAGTGATCCGGGGCCGGTCCGCCCCTGCGGTGCGCCGGTTCCCGAGTGCCGCCCCCAGTCGGTTCGGAGGTGACCCGACATGGTGGTAACACAGTTGTTGTGTGCGATTCCGGCTTCCTCGCATCCCGCCCCTCTTCGGCGATTGCACGGACAGGGCTGCATGCCGAGCTGCGATCGGGCCCGGGACGTGTCGAACCTCCCGCCTCTAGACCCGCTTCGATCACTGCCAAAGCTGACGGCACGTTCGTCCCGAAGGAGCATGCCGGGCGGCGGGTGGCCAGCTGGACCTCCCACTGGTTCAGCCCGCGAGGGACTCGGCGGCGTCGCGGGCCATCAGGATGTCCCACGTCACGCGTCTTGCCGGGTCCGCGTGGCCGCCAGGGTCGAACGCGATGCCCTCGTCGGCCAACCGCCGGCGGCACTCGTCGGGCCCGTTGCCTGCGTCGTCCTCCCACTCCGGGTTCACGATCCCGCCCTGCAGAAGCACGCGGTGGGGGTTCGGGAACTCCGGGAGCTGGGCCACGGCACGGCCAACGCCACGCGAGGCCCGGTGGTCGCCGAGGACAACGAGCGAGATGTCGCCATAGGTTGTCCACTCGCCCCGGTGCACGTGGCCGGCGATGCGGATGAAGGCGTCGGAGTTCGGGCGGTACCGGCGAGCGAGTCGCCAGTGCTGCGGCTCGACGTTCGGCACCATCTCGACGATGTCCGACCGGGCCAGGGCCTGCAACGTCGTGTAGGTGTTCGGCACCTCGTAGGCAATGGCCGTGGCGATCTCGGAGGTACGAAGGCCCGCTTCGGTGGCGAGGCCCCGAAGCGAGACGACTTGGCGCTGGCGCTTTCCGAGGTTGTACTCGTCCTCGGGGGCAGGCACCTCGTCCGTGGTGCGGAGGTCAAGGTCGGCGTCCTCGTCGAGAGCGTCGAGACGACCTGCGTACTGCTCGAGCGCCTGGGCGACGGCGCGTGCGAGCTCCGCCTGGGCTGCAACCACACTATCGGTCATAGTGTATCCCTCCCATATGCATATGGAGGCGCCTCATACTACCGAGGCCCTGGCAGCTAGTCAATAGGCCGTTCAACTGTCTACCAGTCCTACGCAGCGACTGGCGTGTTGGACCGGGTCGCGGCCATCGCAGCGTCGCCTGGCTGACGCCCACCCCGCATCGCCGACGTCCTGTCTGGTCGGGAGCGTGCCCCCGCCTGGAACCGCACTCCTTCGGCACGTGTGCCGCGCCCAAGATCGATCATCCAAGGCCGGTGGCGAGACGGGGTGTCTACCTTGCCTTGGCGGCGGGTCTGTATCGCTGGCGGGCCGCCTCTCCGGAGGTGGCGAGCATGGTGCGATCGTGGCCCATGAATACCCAGCGCTGCGGGCCGCCGCCACGGCGGCAGCCAGGTGCCGCTCGCCATCGGCCCGGCCTCTGAACGCCTCCCGCACCAGTCGCAGTGCGCCCCCTGTCGGCAATCTGACCTGGCGGGGCCGATGCCTCTCGAACCTGGCCGGCCGCACCACCTGGGCACGCTCGCGGCACTCGTTCGCGGTACCGGTGGGGCGCGACGTAACAGGCTCCAGGAAGAATCAAAACGGCGAGATGCAGCCGGATCGCGGTGTCGAGCTCCTCGAGGCGCGGGCCCGAGAGCCGGCCAGCGACGGTTCCGATGCGCTGGAAGGCCACCGAGCGGATCTGCTCGGCCTGGGCCTTCGACGCCTTCGCCAACCCGCATGAACGGGCGGGAAGCAAGACCTGGAAGGGATAGACCCTCCTGATCTGGCTGGTGATCGGGTACCCCCTTCCAGCTCTCGGCGCTGCGGTTGGCGCCGTGATAGCTCACCACGTGGCGGGTCAACTGCGGTGACGAGGGCGACGCGTTGGTCGATGGCGCTGGCCGACACCAGCCAACAGCACGACCAGGACGTCGCCGCACCGGAGGCCGACGGTGGCCCAGCTTTACGGCTCCGGCACAGGGGGTTCGTCGCCCCGCAGGCGGGCGTCGGAGCCGTCACCCTCTTCCCGGCCTGGCTCCCGCCCGCCGATGAAGGCCTGCTCGGGATCGGCGCCGTGACCGAGGAGGATATCGAGGAGGTCGTCATCGGGCCGACCAATGATGTGGGCGCTCATGGGCCAGTCCTTCCCCAGGCCGGTCCTTCCTAGACGCCCCGCCGGCGGCTGCACTCCTCGCCGGGGTGCGTGAGCCCGGTCGACTGCGAGGCGGCCCTGGTCCACCGCCACGGGTCAACGCCGGTCGAGGTTCAGCGGTCGTATGTTGCACCCATGTCCATCCTTCACATTGAGCACCCGATCACCGACTTCGAGACCTGGGCGGCTGCCTTCCACCGATTCGCTGACGCACGGCACGATGCCGGCGTGCGCTCCCATCGCGTGCTGAGACCGGTCGATGACCCGTGCTATGTCGTCGTGGATCTCGAGTTCGACACCGACGAGGCTGCACTGACGTTCCGCCAGTTCCTCCAGACGGTTATCTGGGCCGCTCCCGAGAACGCCCCAGCCCTTGCCGGAGATCCCCACGCCGTGGTGCTGCGCGCCGAGCAGATGTAACGCCCTAAGCGTTCCGAAACGCCCGCCGACGGGATCTCCGCTTGCGCCTGGGGCGCCACGCCAAGGGCTCCGTCGGGCCAGACCCCCCACTTGGGAACCTCCTCTAGGCGTTGTAGAAGGTCGGCCGCCGGGTGCCCAGCTCGCCGGAGTCGAAGCGGGCCTTGACCTTCAGCGAGAACGACGAGGGTGCGGTGTGGGTGAAGGTGGCGGTCATCCCGACACCCACATCCACGATCCCGCAGCTGCCACGGGCGTTCCCGTCGATCCCCACGCTGATGGTGAACAGTCGAAGCTGCGGACCGAGGCGATGGTCACGATCAGCTCGCCATCGGCCGACGCCGAGGCTCTGCAGACCCCGATGTCCGCCGATGCACTCCACGGTCCGCCGGGCTCAGCTCGGTCACGATGCCAGCGGCCTTGGCCGGGCCAGGCGGAGCCCGAGCGACGACCGGGTGAGCAGGCTGACCCGTAGGCCCGGCCCCGGGAACGACAGCAGGTCCTCGATGAGAGCACACGACTCGCCGGCACCGGCCAGCTGCTCGCCCTCATCGATGACCACGGAGATGGGGTCGGTCAAGAGGTGGGCGAGGTCGGCCACCAGGACGGCTACCGCCGCTTGGGGGGTCGGCCGTTCCCTGGGAGGCGGCGGATGCCTCGACCACCGCTTCGGACGCCCCCGCGACGGCCGTGGCGATGGCCGAGGTGAGGGCCGCCACCAGCTGGCCGGCATGGCGCTCTGCCGGGGTGCAGCGGACCCAGACGGCTGGGGGTCGAGCCGGCTCCAACACCTGCTCGAGGAGGACGGTCTTGCCGTAGCCCGCCGGCGCCTTGACCACCAGGGCACCACGACCGAGTGCATCACGGGTGGTGCGCACGAGATGGCGGCGTCGGATCGCAGCGGACTCTGCGACTCCATCCGTCATCCTCCAACAACGCTGCACCACTCCGTCAACGACTGCGGCAACGCCGGGGATACTAGCGTTCCCGAGCTATGGCGAAGACGGGCGGAGCGGGGACTCGCCGCCGCGTCAAGAACGGAAGCGGTCAGCGATCCAGTCCAGGTCGACGGGACCAACGACGCTGAGGCGCCTCCGGTCGTCGGTCAGCCAGCGCCAGCTCCCGGGGGGCCGGTCAGGCCGAGGCGGGCCCGCACCTCCGGCCGGCGCAGCGGAGGCACGGTGGGCGGGGG
>DATMJI010000013.1:0-6055 GCA_035553895.1 Acidimicrobiales bacterium
CCCACCCCCTGGCGAACATTGTCGGCTGAAGCGTCCCCACCACCGTCCCACCGACAGAGAACGGGAGGGGGGGCGGTGAGCGCGCCGCCGGCGGACGGCTTCGACACCGTCTTGGTGGTCGACTTCGGGGCCCAGTACGCCCAGCTCATCGCCCGGCGGGTACGCGAGGCCCACGTCTACAGCGAGATCGTGCCCCACCGGATCACCGCCACGGAGGTGGCGGCCCGGGCGCCGGCGGGCATCATCCTGAGCGGCGGGCCCAAGTCGGTCCACGTGCCCGGGGCGCCGGAGCTCGACCCCGGCATCTACGAGCTCGGGATCCCCCTGCTCGGCATCTGCTACGGGGCCCAGCTGGTGGCCCGCCAGCTGGGGGGGACGGTGGCGGCCACGGGCCGGGGCGAGTACGGCCGTACCGCCCTGGAGCGCCAGGGCCGGTCGCAACTCCTCGGGCTGCCCGGCGACCAGCCGGTGTGGATGAGCCACGGCGACTCCATCGTCGAGGCCCCGCCGGGCTTCGCCGCCACCGCCCGCACGGCCGAGTCCCCGGTGGCCGTCCTCGAGGACGCCGGCCGGGCCATCTTCGGGGTGCAGTTCCACCCCGAGGTGGCCCACACCCCGAGGGGCCAGGACCTGCTCGAGGCCTTCCTCCACGGGGCGTGCGGGGCCCGGCCCACCTGGACCATGACCTCGATCATCGAGTCCCAGGTCGAGGCGGTGCGCTCCCAGGTGGGCGATGAGCGGGTCATCTGCGGCCTCTCGGGGGGCGTCGACTCGGCCGTGGCCGCCGCCCTGGTGCACAAGGCCGTCGGGGGCCAGCTCACCTGCGTCTACGTCGACACCGGCTTGATGCGCGAGGGCGAGAGCGACCAGGTGGTGGAGACCTTCCGGCGCCACCAGGGCATCGAGCTCATCCACGTGCAGGCGGCCGAGCGCTTCTTCGAGCGCCTGGCCGGCGTGGTCGACCCCGAGGAGAAGCGCAAGGCCATCGGGGAGCGCTTCATCCGGGAGTTCGAGACGGCCGCCCAGGGCCTCTCCGACGCCCGCTTTCTCGTCCAGGGCACCCTCTATCCCGACGTCATCGAGTCGGGCACCCCCGACGCCGCCCGCATCAAGTCCCACCACAACGTGGGCGGGCTGCCCGACGACTTGGACTTCGAGCTGGTCGAGCCCCTGCGGGCCCTGTTCAAGGACGAGGTGCGCCGGGTGGGCGAGGAGCTGGGCCTGCCCCCCGAGATCGTCTGGCGCCAGCCCTTCCCCGGCCCCGGTCTCGGCGTGCGCATCATCGGGGAGGTGACGCCCGAGCGCCTGGCCACGCTGCGCCACGCCGACACCATCGTGCGGGAGGAGATCGCCGCCGCCGGGCTGGAGCGCGACATCTGGCAGGCCTTCGCCGTGCTGGCCGCCGAGGTGCGCTCGGTGGGGGTGATGGGCGACGAGCGCACCTACGCCTCGCCCATCATCGTGCGGGCCGTCACCAGCGACGACGCCATGACCGCCGACTGGGCCCGGCTGCCCCACGAGGTCCTCGAGACCATGGCCGGCCGCATCGTCAACGAGGTTCCCGACGTCAACCGGGTGGCCTACGACATCACCTCCAAGCCCCCCGGCACCATCGAGTGGGAGTAGGCGCGACCCCCGCTCACCCGAGGCGGACGGGCAGGGCCGCCAGGCCCCGGAGGGTGATGCTGTCCCGGTAGGTGGGGGCGTCGTCGAGCAGCTCGATGGTGGCGTAGCGCTCGAGCAGGCGGCCGAAGACGACCTGGCCCTCCACCCGGGCCAGGGCCGCGCCCAGGCAGAAGTGGATGCCGGTGCCGAAGCTGAGGGAGGACCCGTCGCTACGGCCCACGTCGAGGCGGTCGGGATCGGGGAAGCGGGCCGGATCGCGGTTGGCCGCTCCCTGGAGCACCAGCAGGGTGGCCCCGGCCGGGAAGTCATGCCCGCCGACGTGGAGGTCGTCGCCGGCGATGCGCCCGTTGACCTGCACCGGGCTGTCGTAGCGCAACAGCTCGTCGACCGCCGCCGGCAACAGGGCAGGGTCGTGGCGCAGGCGCTGGAGCTCGCCCGGGTGGCGCAGCAGGGCCAGGAGCCCGTTGCCGATGAGGTTGGTGGTGGTCTCGAAGCCGGCGGCGAAGAGCAGGATGGCGGTGGACAGCAACTCCTGGGTGCTCAGCTGGTCACCGCCGTCCTCGGCGGCGATGAGCTGGCTCAACAGGTCGTCCTCGGGGTGCCGGCGGCGCTGGGCCACCAGGTCGGCGAAGTAGCCCTCCATCTCCAGGGTGGCCTGGTTGGCCCCGGCCAGGGCGTCGGCGGACACGAAGGGCTCCAGGGCGGCGGCCGAGGCCCGCACCAGGTGCTGGAACCGGTGCCGGTCGGCCCGGGGCACGCCCAGCATCTCGCCGATGACGCTCACCGGCAGGGGGAAGGCGAGGGCACCCATGACGTCGACCTCACCGGTGCCCATGGCGTCCATGACCTCGTCGGCCAGGCGCACGATGTGGGGGCGGAGCGCCTCCACGGTGCGGGGGGTGAAGGCCTTGGAGACCAGGCCGCGGAGCCGGGTGTGGTCGGGCGGGTCGGCGAAGAGCATCGACGGTCGCTCCCGGCTGAAGCGCTGCTGGGCCTCCAGCTCCTCGCCGCTGAGACCCCAGCGACGCTGCATGGAGGCGAAGTCCTTGCCCACCCGGGGATGGCGCAGCACCGCCTGGCAGTCGTCGAAGCGGGTGAGGACCCAGGTGCCGGTGGCATTGCCGGGCATGTCGAGCACCAGGCGGTGCACGGGCCAGTGCTCCCGGAGCTTGGCGTAGCGGGGGTAGGGGTCGGCGCGACCTTCGGGGGTGGCCAGGAGCTCCATGAGCAGGGCGTCGGCCGGACCGATGGTGGGGGTGGAGGGCTCGGTCGCAGTCATGGTCCCAGTCTCGCCCGTCGGGGCCGCCTTGCGACGTCGCCGCCGGATCCCGGCGACCCGCCTCGCCGCCCGGGAGGCCCACCCGGTGTCGCTGGCTCTCGGTAGGGTGACCGGGGCCATGTCGAGCAGCGGACCGTTCGCCTCCCGGGACCTCCTGGCCGGCCTCAACCCCGATCAGGCCGAGGCGGTCACGGCCGGCGAGGGCGCCACCCTGGTCGTAGCCGGGGCCGGGTCGGGCAAGACCCGGGTGCTCACCCATCGCATCGCCCATCTCATCGCCCAGGGGGTGTCGCCCTTCGAGATCCTCGCCATCACCTTCACCAACAAGGCGGCCGACGAGATGCGGTCCCGGGTGGCCTCGCTGGTGGGCGCGGTGGCCAAGCGGATGTGGGTGTCGACCTTCCACTCGGCCTGCGTGCGCATCCTGCGCCGCGACGGGCGCGAGCTCGGCTACCCGCCGTCGTTCACCATCTACGACCAGGCCGACGCCGTGCGCCTCACCGGCTACGTGCTGCGCGACCTCGACATCGACCCCAAGAAGATGACGCCCCGGGCCGTGCACGCCACCATCAGCGCCGCCAAGAACGACCTGGTCGATCCGGGCACCTTCGCCGACGCCGCCCGTACCATCTTCGAGCGGCGCATCGCCGGCGTCTACGCCGAGTACCAGCAGCGCCTGGCCCGGGCCGGCGCCATGGACTTCGACGATCTCCTCACCCAGACGGTGCGCCTGTTCCGCCAGCACCCCGGCGTGCTCGAGCACTACCAGCGGCGCTTCCGCCACGTGCTGGTCGACGAGTACCAGGACACCAACCGGGCCCAGAACGAGCTGGTCGTCCTGCTCGCCGGTGGCCACGGCAACGTCTTCGTGGTCGGCGATTCCGATCAGTCGATCTATCGCTTCCGGGGGGCCGACATCACCAACATCTTGGAGTTCGAGAAGGCCTTTCCCGACGCCTCGGTGGTGGTCCTGGAGCAGAACTACCGCTCGACCCAGACCATCCTCGACGCCGCCAACGCCGTCATCGCCCACAACACCGGCCGGGCCCCCAAGGAGCTGTGGACGGATCGGGGCGGGGGCGAGCGCATCGTGCGCTACGCCGCCGAGGACGAGCACGACGAGGCGGCCTGGGTCGCCTCGGAGATCACCAGCTTGCACGGGCAGGGCACCCTCGGCTGGGGCGAGGTGGCGGTGTTCTACCGCACCAACGCCCAGAGCCGGGTGATCGAGGAGCAGCTGGTCCGGGCCCGGATCCCGTACCGGGTCGTCGGCGGTCCCCGCTTCTACGACCGGCGGGAGGTCAAGGACGCGCTGGCCTACCTGCGGGCCACGGTGAACCCGGCCGACGAGGTCTCGCTCAAGCGGGTGCTCAACGTTCCCCGGCGGGGGGTGGGCGACACCACCGTCGGGCGCATCGACGCCTGGGCCGCCGAAGCCGGGATGCCCTTCGGCCAGGCCCTGGAGCGGGCCGAGGAGGCCGGCGTGCGGGGCCCGGCGGTGAGGGGGATCGCCCGCTTCCTCGAGCTGCTGGCCGAGCTGCGGGCCCTGGCCGAGAGCGGTGCCGGTCCGGCGGCCGTGCTCGATGCCGCGCTCGGGGCCAGCGGCTACCGGGCCGAGCTCGAGGCCGAGCGCAGCGTCGAGGCCCAGGGGCGCATCGAGAACCTGGCCGAGCTGGTGGGTGTCGCCGGGGAGGCCGCCGGCATCGACGCCTTCCTGGAGGGGGTGAGCCTGGTGGCCGATACCGACGACCTGGACGGTGGGGAGTCGTCGGTGCTGCTCATGACCCTGCACTCGGCCAAGGGCCTGGAGTTCCCGGTGGTGTTCCTCACCGGGCTGGAGGAGGGGGTGTTCCCTCACCTGCGGGCCACGACCGAGCCCGGGGAGTTGGAGGAGGAGCGCCGGCTGGCCTACGTGGGCATCACCCGGGCCCGGGAGCGGCTCTACCTGAGCTCGGCCTGGCGCCGCTCGCTCTTCGGCGCCACCCAGTACAACCCGCCGAGCCGGTACCTCAAGGAGCTGCCCGACCAGCTGGTGCGCACAGTGGGCCCGGCCGGTCCGCAGCGGCGGCGGCGCCGGCCAGGCGAGCCCGCCCGCCGGTGGCCGGGCGGCGGCGAGCCCGAGGGCCGCCTGTTCGGCGGGCGCCCCCGGATCGTGGAGTCGGCCCTGCACCAGACGGCCCCCCCGCCCAGCACCGGGGCCGAGCGCCTGGGGTTGCGGGTGGGCGACGACGTGCGCCACCGGACGTGGGGCGAGGGTGTCGTCCTCGACGTGAGCGGCACCGGGGACAAGGCCGAGGCCCTCATCCGCTTTCCCGGCACCGGCGAGAAGCGGGTGCTGTTGTGCTGGACCCCGCTCGAGAAGGTGGGCTGACGCCGCCCGGCCATCCCGCCGTCCCGTTCTTTGTCGGTTGGACCGTCGCCCGCACAACCGAGGCGACAAGGAACGAAGGGGGGTCAGGGGCTGGCGCGCAGGTCGACGGTCAGCTCGCCGTCAGTGACGTCGGTGGCGTAGCGGGTCAGGCCGGAGCCGTTGGCCGGGAAGGTGGCGTCGCTGCAGGGATCGTGGAACTGCCGCTCGCCGGCCCGCCACTCGAGCAGGCAGGTGCGATCGGCTCCGGGCGCCTGGGCGGCGAACGCCAGCCATCCCTCCTCGGGCGTCTCGCCCAGGTGCTGGAGGTAGATGTCCCGGGCCCGTTCGGGGGAGGCATCGGGGATGGCGATGGGGCCGTCGCGACCGACGTTGGCGGCCAGGCGCTCGACCTGCCCGGCCCGGAACACGTCGTCGCCCAGGCGCACCTCCACGCCCCCGGAGCCGCCGAGCACGGCCAGGCCCCCGAAGACGGCGGCGGCGGCGACCACCGCCCCGAGGGCGACCACCACCACCTGGCGCCTGGGCAACGTCACCCTCGTAGTATCGGCGGGCATGGACCTCTACGAGTACCAGGGAAAGCAGTTCCTGGCATCGTTCGGGGTCCCGGTGCCGGAGGGCGAGGTGGCCGGCTCACCGGCCCAGGCCGTGGCCGCCGCCGCCCGGGTGGGGTACCCGGTGGCGGTCAAGGCCCAGGTCCGGGTGGGTGGACGGGGCAAGGCGGGCGGGATCCGCCTGGTCCGGGACGGGGCCGAGGCGAGGGCGGCGGCCGAGGCCATCCT
>DATMJI010000014.1:0-2650 GCA_035553895.1 Acidimicrobiales bacterium
ACCTGGTGGCGCCGATCATCGGGCTGGTGGGGCTGGTGGCGGCGGTGGCAGGGGCGGTGGTCATGGCGTCGACCCGGGCCGCCTTGCGGGCCTGCTCGGCCCGCTCGCCGGCCACGCCGGCCTTGCGGCGGGCGACGGAGACGGCCAGGGCGTAGCCCGACGCCAGCACCACCCCGGCAGCGGACAGGTCGCGCACCGGCACCGGGCCCAATACCGCCCCCACGGCGATGGAGGCGGCGGCCAGCACCAGGTAGGTGGCCCGCACCAGCCAGCCGTAGCCGATGCCCACCTCCCGGCGCCGGGTGGTGACCCAGCCGAAGAACAACCCGCCCACCGACCAGCCGAGCAGCACGGTGGCGGCGTCGAGACGGATCACACGGGGGGACGGTACCGCCGTCGCCGTGGGTCAACGCGACCAGCGAGATCGGCGTCTGTAGGGACGATGATGGCCTCCATGACCTTCGGCCGGGACGCCGCCCTCGGCGTGGCGTCATCCGCCGCCGAGGCCGTGGCCCGGCTGCACCGGGAGCACTACCGCTCGCTGGTGCGCCTGGCCGCCCTGTTGCTCGACGACCTCGGGGCCAGCGAGGAGGTGGTACAGGACGCCTTCGTCCGGGTCCAGCTGGGGTGGGGCCGGCTGGCCGAAGGCCTCGGGGCCGCCCCCGGGTGGCCGCCTGGCCCGGCGAAGCAGGCTCGTGCCTCAGGCGGCACCGGTACACGGAGATGGTCCATCAAGGACCACTCGCGGTTATGATCGGACCGGTGGCCAGCGTCGAGCTCGAAAGAATCGAAGCGCTCGAACTGCTCGGGATGACGCTGGCCCATCTCAACGATGCCGAATCGAGGGGCGAGGTATCCCCTCGGGTCCCGGTACTGACGGCCATCCGGGACAAGCTTGCCGTCGCTCTCCGGGAGGAGCCATGAGCTACACCGACGCCCAGGTCTCGTCGGCCATCGCGGCCATGGAGAAGTACCGCGGTGGTCAAACAGGCGAGGTTGGCGCCGCCCTTGCCGTCGTCGGCCTGTGCGCAGAACGAACCGCCAAGGAAGCCCAGATCCGCGACGACATGATCCGGGTCGCTCACCGGGCCGGCGCCTCGCTCCGCCAGCTGTCCGACGTTTCGGGCCTCGACCGCAAGACGGTGACGGCGATCGTCGGTGGCTCTGCGCCGACACCGGGCTGACTGGCGAAACGCCCGGGCGACGAAGGCCGTTGGGGCTTGCCCTGTCGCAACCAAGGTCCGGTGCTGTCGAAGGCGGCTCCCCGCTCTCCGGGCGAGCGGTCGACGCCGACCGCTAGTTAGGCGTCGACCTCCACCAGCCCGTGGGGGACCTGGTTGAGGGCCTCGGGGCCGGCCTCGGTGGCCACCACGATGTCCTCGATACGGGCCCCGAAGCGCCCGGGAAGGTAGATCCCCGGCTCCACCGAGAAGGCGTGGCCGGGTACCAGGGCCTCGCAGTTGCCCCCCACCAGATAGGGATTCTCGTGCTCGTCGAGGCCGATGCCGTGGCCGGTGCGGTGGATGAAGGCGTCGCCGTAGCCGCCCTCGGCGATGATGCGCCGGGCCACGGCGTCGACGTCCTCGCACGGCGTGCCCACCACCGCTGCCGCCACCGCTGCCGCCTGGGCCTCCTCCAGGACCTGGTACAGGTGGCGCAGCTCGGGGGGCGGGGGCCCGGTGTGGACGCAGCGGGTGATGTCCGAGCAGTAGCCGTCGGCCATGGTGCCGCCGAAGTCGCACAGCACCACCTCGCCGGGACCGATCACCCGCTCGCCCGGGTCGTGGTGGGGGCTGGCGGCATTGGCCCCGGCGGCCACGATGGCGAAGTTCACCGAGGCGTGGCCCTCGGCCACCAGCCGCCGCCCCAAATCGGCCGAGACCTCGGCCTCGCTCCGGCCTACCAGGGCGATCTCTCCGGCCTGCAGCTGGGCCGCCACCCGGTCGGCCGCGGCTGAGGCCGAGCGCAGCGACGCCACCTCGGCGGCGTCCTTGACCGCCCGCAGCGGACCGGTGACGAGGCTGGCCGGCTGCCAGCGGGCTCCCGGCAGCCGGGCCTGGAGCTCGAGCAGCGGTGCGGCCCAGGTGCGGTCTCCCACCGCCAGTGAGCGGGCGGGACCCACCAGATCGGCGACGAGCGCCACCGGGTCCTCGGTCTCGTCCCAGGCGGCGAGGTCGAAGACCTCCGGGCGTCGCACCACCCGGGGTGCCTCCAGGCGGGGGACGACCAGGGTGACCGCCCCGCTCTGGGGCACCACCAGCATGGTGAGGCGCTCGAGGGGCATGGCCCGGTACCCGCTCAACCACGGCAGGTCGGCGCCCACCGACACCAAGACGACCTCCACCTCGAGGTCGGCCATGCGGCGGCGGAGGCGGGCCAGGCGCTCGGCGTACATCGGGTCCGAGCGTACGCGCCACGCCCCCCGGCCGGGAGCCGGGGGGCGTGGGCGACGTCGGTGATGCGGTCAGCCGCTGGCGACGGCCGTCTGGCTGTTGCTGGCCACGTTGGTGGAGTTGTTCCCCACCGCAGTGTTGCCCCCGGTGTTGGCTGTGGCCGTCCCGCTGTTGCTCACCGCGGACGACTGGTTGACGAAGTTGATCCCGCTGTAGCGGCTGCCCCAGTGGCAGGTGCCGCCGCAGGGCGGGGGGCA
>DATMJI010000015.1:0-14821 GCA_035553895.1 Acidimicrobiales bacterium
GCCCCTCCCGGCAGGCCGGCCCGCCCCAACCGGTACGGGCCACGTGCACCTCGTCGACGGCGTCGAGACCTGATGCACCATGCGCCGCCAACAGGCAGCTCAGGCCCGGGGAGAAGCCGGCGCCGGCCACCACCACCCGCCGGCGTTGCCGGGCGTGGTCGTCGAGGGCGAGCAGGCCCCGCAGATCGGCCGCCGCCCCCGAGACCGACACCACCGAGAGGTGGTCGTCGACCAGCCGGCGGGCCAGATCGGCGTGGTCCCCGCCGGGGTGGGCCAGCACGGCCACGTCGGACCCGTCCCACCACCGGCCGGTGGCGGGGACCGAGCGGGCCCGGTCGTCGGCCATGGACTCGACCACCCGCCGGCTGCGCTCGCCGTCGACGTCGGCGACCGCCACCGCGGTCACGGCCGGGGTGGCGATGAGCTGGCGGACGGCCCGGGCCCCGGTGGCCCCGGCCCCGAGCACAACGGCGCGCACGTCGCTCAGCGCAACTCGTCGATGGTGAGCTCCCGCCAGCCCCCCCCTCGGGGTGCCACCGCGGCGGTCCCCCGCAGGCGCAGCACGGCGGTCACCAGACCGCTGACACCGAGGGCGAGGGCGGTGCGGTACAAGCGGCTCATGGACGCGACCATAGCCACCGGGGTGCTCCCGCCGATTTCCCCCACAGCCGGCGGGCGCCCTCGAAGGCCCCGTGCTAGCCGCGGGGGAGCCGCAGCACGAACCAGGTGGCCTTGCCGCCGGCCAGCGGCCGGACGCCCCACTGGTCGGCGAGGGCGTCGACGAGAACCAGGCCCCGCCCCCCTTCACCCAGCCTCTCGCCCTGGCGGGGGGTGGGCAACCGGCGGTCCCCGTCCTCGACGCTCACCTCCACCGAGTCGTCGTCCAGGCTCACCACCAGGGCGCAGGCACCGCCGGCGTGGCGGATGGCATTGGTCACGATCTCGCTGGCCAGCAGCACGGCGGTATCGACCACCGCGTCGTGACCGGCGGCCTGCAGCACACCGGCGGTGAACCCCCGCACGAGGGCCGCACTCTCCGGGACGGGGTCGAAGTCCACCCGGTGACGGGCCGCGGTCACCGGCCGGGTCACGTGGGCCACCAAGATGGCCACGTCGTCGTCCCGGCGAGCGCTCGGCGGCACCAGGGCGTCGACCAGGGCGTCGCACAGCAACTGGGCGTCTTCGACCCCCGCTTCGGTGGCCACGGCGACCAGCCGCTCCAGCCCGGCCTGCAGCGGCTCGTCGCGCCGCTCGACCAACCCGTCGGTGTAGAGCACCAGCAGGTCGCCGGGGCGCAGCTCGGTGGTGGTCTCACGCACCTCCACACCCCCCGTGACCCCGAGCAGCACACCGGTCTCGTGGTCCAAGAAGGTGGCGGCACCGTCGCGCACCAGCACCGGCGGGGGGTGCCCGGCGTTGCCCCAGCGGAAGGTGAGTGACCCGGGGTCGAACAGGCCGAGGATGCACGTGGCGTAGGCCAGGCCGAGGCGGTCGGCCAGCCGGTCGGCCCGGGCCAGGGCGGCGGCGGGAGAACCCGGCTCCTCCCAGGCGAAGACCCGGAGGGCGCTGCGGAGCTGGCCCATGGCCGTCGAGGCGGCGATGTCGTGACCGACCACGTCGCCCACCACCACCCCGGTGGTGCCGTCGTCGAAGGCCAGTACGTCGTACCAGTCCCCACCGACCGATGCCCCGTCGGTGGCCGCCAGGTACCGCACGGCCAGGTCGAGGCCGGGGACCGACGGCACCGTCGCCGGCAGGAGGGCCCGCTGCAGGCTCTCGGCGATCTGGTGCTCTTGCTGGAAGGCCTGGGCGTTGACCACGGCAAGGGCCGCCCGGTGGGCGATCTCCACCGCCAGATCCAGGTCTTCGGCGTCGAGGCCCCGGTCACCCTTGGTCGCCAGGATGAACACGCCGAGCACCCGGCCCCGGTGCTGGATGGGCACGACGGCGCTCGAGCGCACGGGGAACCGGGGCGTGACACCCGCTCGTCCCCGCCCCCCGGCGGCGCCCAGCACCAGGTCCTCGATGGAGGCGGCGCGCTCCAGGCGGGCCTGGCCCGTGCGCAGCGCCTCGGCCACCGGGCTGGTGCGGCCGGGGTCGGCGGTGGCCGAGCGCAGGAACCCGGCGAGCTCGGCGGCGGCATCGTGGTCCCGGTGGGAGACCGAGACGTGCTCCACGGCGCCGTCCCGGTCGAGCAGCTCCACCGCGCACCAATCGGCCACCACCGGGGTGAGCACCCGGCAGAGGCGCTCGGTCAGCTCGCCGACCACCATGGTGGTGGTCAGCACGGTGCTGGCCGTGGCCAGGATGGCGAGGCGCTGCTGGGCCGCCTCGGCCCGGCGCAGCAGGGCGATCCGCTCGGCCTCGGCCCGGCGCTCCTCGGTGGTCTCCACCAGGGTGAGCCCGGCACCCATCAAGGTGCCGGTGGAGCTGCACACCGGGAAGTAGCCGGCAGTGAAGGTGCGCCGGTCCCAACCGTTGCCCTCCAGCTCCACCTCTCGGCCGAGGATGGTCCGCCCGGTGGTGAGGACCCGGCGCAGGTTGGCGACGACACCTGGCTGGATGGGCACCACCTCGGCCAGCGGAGCGCCGGTGTGGTCGGCGGGCGCCCGACCGCTCAGGGCGGCGTAGGCCTGGTTGACGGTGACGTAGCGCAGATCCTGGTCGAGCACGGCCACACCGACGGGTGCGGCCTGGAGCACGGCGTCGAGCAGCCCGTGAGCCTCCTCGGCACCGACCCGGGCGGCCAGCTCGGCCCGCACCAGCTGCGACCGTTCCTGCTCGGCCAGTCCCCCGTCGCTGCCGGCCCTGGTGACCCACACCACGCCGCCGCCGACGCCCACCAGACGGCACCGGCGAGCCACCCCGTCACCCTCCCGGCACCGCAGCGCCAGCTCGCCCTCCCACCGCCCGGCGGCCAGCGCCCGGGCCACTGCCTCGGCCGCCACCGCCCGACCGGCGGGCTCGACGAGCACGTCGATCGCCGGGGCGTGGACGACCTCGGGACGGGGATGGCCGTAGAGGTCCTCGGCGGCGGGGTTCCAGTGGGTGATCCGGCCCTGCCCGTCGGTCACCACCACCGCCACCGGCAGGGCGTCGAGGAGGGCCCGGTCCTCCACCGTGGCGGGACCGGTGCCGGAGGCGCCGCCCATCACCGGATCCCCGGCCGGGTCCCCGGGCCGGGCCGGATCGTCACCCGGGTCCCCGAAGCTCTCGGCGGCGGCGGCACCCCGGGAACGGTAGTGGCCCCACCGCTGCCCCTCGACCTCGGCCCCGGGCTCCCCGCTGTGCTCCGGTGGCGCAGCTGCACCCGGCGCCACCGTGTTCCCGGGCACCGGTGAGTGACCGCGGCGCCGGGGGGTAGGGACCGGTCCATGAGCAACGACACCAAGGTGCTGGTCCTGGCCGCCGAGCTCTTCGAGGACATGGAGCTGCTCTATCCCGTCTACCGGCTCCGGGAGGAGGGCGTGGTGGTCACCATCGCCGGGCTCACCACCGATGCGGTGACCGGCAAGAAGGGCCACGGGCCCGTCGAGGTCGACACCACCGTCGACGACGTGGAGGTGGAGGACTTCGACGCCGTGGTCATCCCCGGCGGCTTCGCCCCCGACAAGCTGCGCCAGTCCCCACGGGTGCGGTCACTGGTGGAGGGCTTCAACGCCGCCGGCAAGCCCGTGGCCTTCATCTGCCACGCCGGGTGGGTGCCGATCTCCGCCGGCATCATCAAGGGCCGGCGGGCCACCAGCGTGGCCGCCATCCGCGACGACATGGTCAACGCCGGCGCCGACTGGGTCGACGAGGAGACCGTGGTCGATGCCAACCTCATCTCGGCCCGCACGCCGGCCGACCTGGGTCCGTGGATGAAGGCCCTGCTGGCCGCCCTGGCCGCCGGGTAGCGGCAACCCCGCGCCGCCCGGCCTGGCATCCTGGCAGGGCCGTGACCCCTGTCTCGCCGACGCGCTCGCCTCTCCACCGAGCTCTGTGGGTGGCGGCGGGTCTCGTATGCGTCGGGGTGGGTGCCGTCGGCGTCGTCGTCCCCGGGCTGCCGACGACCGTGTTCTTCATCGCCGCCGCCGCCTGCTTCGCCCGCGGCAGCCGCCGCCTCGAGCGCTGGGTCCTCGGATTGCCGGTCGTAGGGCGCTCGGTGGGCGACTACCGCGCCGGTCTGGGCATGCCCCGGAAGGCCAAGGTGGCGGCCCTCGCCTCCATCGCCGTGTTCAGTGCCATCGCCCTGGTCGTGGTCGACCCGTGGTGGGCCCGCCTCGCCATCGCCGGGGCTGCGGCCGTGGGCGCCGGCGTGGTGGGACTCCGGGTTCCCACCCGGGAGCGGGTCCCGTAGGGATCGCGGCCGGGTGCGCCGCCCAGCCCATCCCGTCCCGCTCACGGCGGCATCGGCGCACCCCCCGCCTCGGAGACGGCGACGTGGACGGTGCGGGTGGCGGTGGGCCCGAGGAACAGCAGGCAACCGCCCGCCACCGGCTCGCCGGTGGCGACCCGCACGGCATCGGCGTAGGCCTGGAGCTGCACCGAGTAGCGCTCGACCTTGGCGGCGAGGTCGGCCTCGCTGGACCAGGCGTCGGTCTTGTAGTCGACGACCACCAGCGCGCCTTCGTCCCGGTAGAGCAGGTCGATGTAGCCCTCGAGGACCCCGTCGCCGTAAGGAACGCCGACGTAGACCTCCCGCCAGTGGGACCGGGCGGCGGCCCGGGCGACGACGTCGCTGGCCAGGGCCGAGCGGCACAGGTCGGCGATGACACCCTCCCGGCCGAGGACGCCTTCGGCCGCCGCCTGGGCGGCGACCGCTCGGTCGAGCCCATCGCCGGTGGCCAGGTCGATGCTCTGGAGGACACCGTGGACCGCCCGACCGACGGCCGTGCCGTAGCGGCCCTTCTGCCATGGCGGCAGGTCGACGTCCTTGGCCCCCTTGGCCAGACCGGGGTCGCCGGCCGCCCGCCGGTCGGCCTCCCACTCTGCCTCCCGACGCTCGGCGGCCTCCGCCGCCAGCTGGGTCGCCGATGTGGCCAGCGGCCGTGACGCCGCAGTCAGGGCCCCCTGGTGTGACGCCCGCCACGCCTCCGGGGTGGGGAGCTCGGGCGCGGCAGCGACCGGCGCCACCGGGTCCGGTGCCGGGGCCACCGGCGGCTGGGGGCCGACGTCGAGGAGAGTGGCCAGCGCCGGGTCGCGGCCCGCCCCGTAGAGCACCTCGGCGGCCGTCGGCACCGAGGGCGTGCGCTCCTTGCGGTGGACGGACACGATGAGGTGGTCGCGGGCCCGGGTGGCGGCCACGTAGAGCAGGCGGAGCCGTTCGTGAATGTCCATCTGCTCTTCAAGCGGTTGGCTGAGCTCGAACTCGGCCGTGCTCACCCCCTTCTTCAACTTGATGGCCCACGCCTCGGCCGGCGGGAAGCGCACCTCCACGCCCCGCCCGGCGGAACGCAGCTCGGTGGTGAGGCCGGACAGCACCACGATGGGGAATTCCAGACCCTTGGCCCCGTGCACGGTGAGGATGCGCACGGCGTCGTCGTCGCTCTCGGGCAGCACCGTCTCGACCACGCGGGAGCCCTCGGCCGACTGCCCCTCGGCCCACCGGAGGTAGCGGCGCAAGGTCACCCCGCCCGCCTCCTCCCACGCCCGGCACTGGTCGAGGACGAAGCGCAGGCGGCGCCACAGGTCCCGGGGCCGGCGCTCGGCCACGGCCAGCTCCATGAGGCGGCGGTCGGCCACGATGCGCTCGAGCACCTGGCTGGGCGACAGCCACAGCCGCTGGCGGTGGAGCTCGCCCATCCAGGCCAGGCCGCGGGCCACGGGATGGTCGACGGGGGCGCCGGCGGGCGGCGGTGCCTGGTGGTCCCAGCGGCCCTCGTGGCGCCGGCGCCAGGTAAACAGGTCGTCGTCGCCGCAGGCCAACCCGGGCGTGCGCAGGGCGGCGACGGCGGCCAGCCCGTCGGTGGGGTCGTCCACGGCCCGGGCCACCATCAGCAGGTCGCGCACCTCCCGGGTGCCGTAGACGAGCGAGGAGGTCTCGGCCCGGTAGGGCACGCCAGCCCCCTCCAGGGCCTGTTCGAGGAACGGCAACGAGGTGCGGGCCGGCAGCAGCACGGCGATGTCGGACCACCTCGGGTTACGCCACATCTCCGTCCCGGCACCGCCGCCCTTCCCCACCGGCCACCGCTGCTCCATGGCGGTGCAGATGGCCGCCACCACGTCGGCGGCCTCGGCCTCCCGCAGCGGGCCGGCCTTGGTCTGCTTCGGGTGCAGGCGGCCGACGAGGGCCACCGCCGGGTGGTCCGGCGACGGCGGCGCCCCGTGGCGCGCCGCCTCGAGGGGCAGGTAGGCGGGCTGGGACTCGGGGACCTCGTGGATGAGCTGGCCGAAGGTGTGGTTCACCCAAGCGACGATGGGCTTCACGCTGCGGAAGTTCTTGGTCAGGACCTCGCTGGAGGCCACCAGCTCGTCGCGGGCCCGCAGGAACATGGCGATGTCGGCCCGGCGGAACCGGTAGATCGACTGCTTGGGGTCGCCCACGAAGAACAGCCGCCCAGGCTCGACGGGGATCTGCGACCACTCGAGCGTGCCCGCCGCCGGGTCGTCGGAGCCAATGAGGGCGGCCAGCTCGATCTGGATGGGGTCGGTGTCCTGGAACTCGTCGAGCAGCAGGCGCCGGTAGCGCCGGGCCAGTGCCGAGCGTACGGCGGGGCCGTGCTCGGGATGGCGCAGCACGGCTCGGGCCAGGACCAACAGGTCGTGGAACTCCAGCTCCCCCGCCCGCTGGCGGTCGTGGGCGCCGGCCACGGTGAAGCCCGCCAGCGAGGTGGCGAGCACCTGGAGCACCCCCTCCTGGACGCCTCGGCAGAGGACCTCACACTCGGCCTTGAGTCCGGCGAGGCGCTCCCGCACCACGTCGATGCCGACGCTGGACCAGTTCCCCTTCCGGCCGAGGCCGAACGAAACCTTGCCCTGCAACAGCTGGAGCCGGGCGTCGTCGTCGACCGCGCCGGCGAGGTCACGGACCAGGTCGGTGATCGGGCCCTGGAGGTGCTCCAACAGCTTGTCGGTGTCGTCGGTGCAGTGGTCGGCGAGGGCGAGGACCTCCTCGAGGCCGGCCACGACGGCCTCGGTCTCCAGCGGCGGCACCGCCGGGGGCCGCCAACCAGCCCGATCGGCCACCAGGTCCCAGTTGTCGTCGAAGGCGGCGGCGACGTCGTGGAGGTGGTCGAGGCTCACCCCGCTGGCCAGCAGGAGGCGCAGCGGTCGGTCCATCTGCGGGTCGTCCAGCAGCTGGTCGACGTAGGCCTCCCAGCGCTCCTCGAAGGCGACCTGGGAGGCGATCTCGTCGAGCACCTGGATGCGCGGGGGTAGGCCGGCCTCGACCGGGTGCTCGTTGAGGATGCGCTGGGCGAAGGCGTGCAGGGTGCCGATGGCCGCCCGGTCGAGCACGCCCAGGGCATCGGCACAGCGCTGGCTGCCGCCACCGGCCCCGTGTTCGAGCTCGCCCCGGATGCGATCGAGGAGCTCACCGGCCGCCTTCTCGGTGAAGGTGATGGCAGCGATGCCGTCGGCCGGGATCCCCGACTCGACCAGGGCGACGAACCGGGAGACCAGGCAGCTGGTCTTGCCCGAGCCGGCACCCGCCTCCAGGAAGAGGGTCCGGTCGAGGTCCTCGGCGACGGCCCGGCGGGCCTCGACGTCAGCTGCCGGCACCGACGGTCTCCGGTTCGGCCAGGACGACGTAGGCGGCCAGCACGGGATCGCCACGCTTGTGCTCCCACTCCCGGCGCCGGTCGGCGGCGCTGAGCCCGTCGGGCGAGCACGCCCAGCAGTCGACGTAGCCCACCCGGCTGGTCGGTTCGCCCGGGTGGGCGGGGAAGATCCCTTCGGCGATGCCGGCGACGATGGAGTCGATGGCGTCGAGCACCCGGGCGGCGACCCCGGCGGTGACGGGGTAGCCCTGCATCTTGAAGTTGCCCTTGGCCGTGATGAACCAGTAGCCGGACCACACGGGGCGGTCGGTGCCAAAGTTGGCCTCGGCGGCCAGGGCGTAGAGGACGAGCTGCAGCCACCGGCCCCCGCCATGGGGGTCCTCCTCGGAGAGGCCCCGGTAGGAAGACACCCCGCCCGTCTTGTAGTCGAGCACGGCCAGGGTGCCGTCGGGGGCCCGGTCGATGCGGTCGACCTTGCCGGCCACGGCCAGCTGGTGGCCGCCGGGCAGCGTCACCACCACGTCGTGAAACGGGTGCTCGGTGCGCAGCGGCCGGTAGCCCTCGGCCAGGCGGGCGCCGTCCCGCTCCAGGAACCGCTCGAGGTCGTTGAGCATCTGGGCCCGGTCCCGGCGCCAGAACAGCGCCCGCCCGGTGCGGCCTTGGGCCTGGTAGCGGGTGAGGCAGGTGTCGGCGATGCCCTGGAGCCGAACCCGGTCGGCGCCGGTCCAGCCGTCGAGCGGGTGGCCCGAGCCGATCGCCGTGCCCACGAACTCGTCGAGGATCTCGTGGATGGCGCTGCCCTTGTCGAGCGCACTAATGGCGAGCAACCGCTCCGGCTCCTCCACCGGCTCGACGCCGAGCACGTGCTGCAGCAGGTAGCGCTGGGGGCAGGCAGCCCACCGCTGCAGCCGGGTGGCCGACGCCGTGGGCGGGGGGCCCAGCTCGGCGGCGACGGCGCTGAGGTTGCCGTCGAAGCGGGTGAAGCGCCGGCTGCGGCGGGCGCGGACGACCTCCAGGGCGGCGACCAGCCGGGCGTCGGTGGTGAGGGCGGCGTGGTCGTCCTGGCGGCGGGCGGCGGCGGCCAGGCGCAGCTCCTGGCCCGATACCGGTGCCCCCAGGGCCCGGAGCCCGCCGGCAAACGAGGGGACGAGATCGAGCCAGGGGTCTGCGGCGTGGGCGGCCAGGTCGCCCGAGCGGAGGTCGGCCACGCCCGAGAGCCGGGCGGCGTCGGCCACCAACCAGCGAGACGCCGGCCGCTCCCGGGATCGCCGGAGGTCGCCCCGGGGCTGGCCCAGCACCGCCTGGTCGGCGGACGCCACCGCGCTGAGCAGGTGGCGGCGGTCGACGTGGATTCGGTCGGCCCGCAGCGCCAGGGCCCCGCCTGCGGCGGCGCGCTCGGTGTCGGGGAGCAGCGAGTCCTCCAGCCGTCTCGGGGGAAAGACGCCCTCGGCCAGGCCCAGCACCACGACGCGCTCGAGCACCAGGCCGGCGGTGACGGAGACCGGGCCCACGAGGACGCCCGCTCCCAGCCGGCCCACCCGGCGCCCGGCGGCCTCGAGCTCAGCGTCGAGGGTGCGGCGGAACACCTCGACGGTGGGCGGCGGACCCTCCAGGACGTCGAGGCCGGCGAGGCGGTCGAGGGCGGCCTCCACCCGCTCGGCGGCGAGGCGCTCCTCGTCGGGCCAGCCCACCCGGTAACGGTCGTCACCCAGGTAGGTGGCGATGAGGCCCTGGGCCCAGGCGACCATGTCGGCCCACGACCCGGCGGTGGCGCCGCTGTCGAGATCGGCCCGCAGCCGGCCCACGAAGGACGACAGGGCATCGGCGTCGGCCGCGTCCCGCCGGTTGCGCTGGGCGAGCCAGCAGTCCTCCTCGGCCTCGATGGCTTCGGCCTGATGGCGCAGTCGGGACGAGAGGTGGGCCAGGCGCTCGTCCCAGTCGTCGCCGCCGACCACCCCGGCTCGGCGCGACAGCCGCTCCCACGCCCGCCCCGGTACGCGGTGGTCACCGTCGAGGAGGGGGGCCTCGGTGAGTGCGGCCAGCACATCGGGGCGCCGGTAGCCGCGGTCCGGAAGGGCCAGCAGGGCCCGGAGGGTGCGGCCGAAGAGGAGGTCGCCGACCTGGCGGACCGGGGCCCCGTTCCAGGGGATGCCGGCGGCGCCGAGCTGCTCGTGCAGGAGGCGGGCGTAGGGGTCGGCCAGGGGGTAGACGAGGGCCATCCGGCCGAGGGTGATCCCCTCGTGGGCCCATCGGGTGACGAGGCGCACGGCGGCCCGGACCTCGTCGTCGGGATCGCTGGCGCTGACGATGCGGCCGGCGCACGGCCGCTCCAGGGCCGGGGGCTCGACCTCGATGCCGGCCCGGCGGTGGGCGGCGAGGACCCCGTCGTCGGCGTCGGGGTCGCCGGTGAGGCCGACGTTGACATGGTCGGGGCCGACGAATCGGAGCAGCTCGGCACCGGCCGGCGGGATGTCCTCGAGCAGGTGGACGATGACGGGGTCGCTCGTGTGGTCGGCCGGGCGCCCGGCCCACACCCCGGCAGCGGCCACGAGCAGGTCGTGCTCGTCGTACCAGGCGTCGGCCAGGCGGGCCCGCACCGCCCGGTGGATGCGCACGACGTCGCCGGCCCGGGGCGAGCACGCCGCCACCCGGTCGAGGCTGTGGTCGGGGACGGCGGCCAGCTCGCGGTGGGCGGCGACGAGGGCCGCCTCGGTGGCCGGGTGGTCGGCGACGGAGGCGAAGAGCCCGGGATCGTCGTGGAGCACCGAGCGCACGGCGGCCCCGATCACCGGGACCGGCACCGGCCGGCGCCCGGCGGCGGCCAGGCTCGGGGCACCGAGGCGCTCGGCCAGGCGGTGCAGGGTGAGCAACGAGACGTTGGCGATGCCCCCGGGGCGCTCGGCCAGGGCCCGGCGGGCGGCCACGGCGGCGTAGTTGGAGGCGACCACCACCGTCACCGGGGCCAGGGGGTCGCCGCCCTTGAGCGCCGCCACCTGGCCCGCCAGCAGCGTCGCCGCCGCTCGCCCGTAGGCCGTCGGATGTCCGGTGATGGGCACCCCCTGGTTGTACACCTCCCCTGTGACAGCCACCCGCCCTGGCCCCTCCCCGTTCTGGCCCCGCAAGTGGTCGTAGAAACGACCACTTGCGGGGCCAGAACGTCGGGGGGCCGTCGGGGGACCGTGGAGAGCCTTGGGGGAAGATGGCTGTCTCAGGGCGTCGCTACCCTCGTGACCATGGTGGTGGTCGAGGCGCCGGGCGGAGACCGAGGTCTCCCCGTTCCCTCCGAGCTGGCCGGGTTCCACCCGGCGGTGGCCACCTGGTTCGCCCGCCGCTTCCCCGAGGGGCCGACTCCCGCCCAAGCCGAGGGTTGGGCCCACATCGGGGCCGGGCGCGACACCCTGGTGGCCGCCCCCACCGGCTCGGGCAAGACCCTCGCCGGCTTCCTGGTGGGCATCGACCGGCTGTACCGGGCCCACGCCGGAGGGGCCGACGTGAGCGGCCGGGCCCAGGTCGTCTACGTGTCCCCGCTCAAGGCCCTGGCCGTCGACATCGCGCAGAACCTCCAGCGCCCCCTGGAGGAGATCGCCGCCGTGGCCACCGAGCTGGGCCTCGGCGCCCCCGCCCTGTCGGTGGCGGTGCGCACCGGCGACACCACCGCCAGCCAGCGGGCCACCATGGTGCGCCGCCCGCCCAACTTCGTGGTCACCACCCCCGAGTCGCTGTACCTGTTGCTCACCGCCGCCCGGGGCCGGGAGGTGCTGCACAGCACCGAGACGGTCATCGTCGACGAGATTCACGCCCTGGCCCGCGACAAGCGGGGGTGCCACCTGGCCCTGAGCCTCGAGCGCCTGGAGCACGTGGCCGCCGCCCGCCCCCAACGCATCGGCCTGTCGGCCACCCAGCGCCCCATCTCGCTGTGCGCCGGCCTGCTCACCGGCACCGCCGCGCCCGAGCCCTGCGCAGTGGTCGACACCGGCCACCGCCGGCGCCTCGACCTGGCCCTGGAGCTACCCCAGGGGGAGCTCGAGGCGGTGGTGTCGGCCGAGCAGATGGGCGACGTCCTCGACCGCATCGCCGCCCTGGTGGGCGAGCACCGCACCACCATCGTCTTCGTCAACAGCCGCCGGCTGGCCGAGCGCCTGGCCCACCAGCTGGCCGAGCGCCTGGGCGACGACGCCGTGTCCGCCCACCACGGCTCGCTGTCCAAGGACCGCCGCCACCGGGTGGAGACCCGCCTGCGGGCGGGCGAGCTGCGGGCCCTGGTGGCCACCGCCTCCCTGGAGCTGGGCATCGACATCGGTCCCGTCGAGCTGGTCTGCCAGGTGGGCACGCCCCGCAGCATCGCCACCTTCCTCCAGCGGGTGGGGCGGGCCAACCACTCGCGGGGCGGCGTACCCAAGGGCCGGCTGTTCCCTCTCACCCGTGACGAGCTGGTGGAGTGCGCCGCCCTGCTGGCCGCCGTGGGCGAGGGCACCCTCGACGCCATCGTCCCGTCGATCGCCCCCCTCGACATCCTGGCCCAGCAGGTGGTGGCCGAGGTGGCCGCCGGGGAGTGGCGCACCGACGACCTCCACGCCCTGGTCCGCCGTGCCCATCCCTACCGCGACCTCACCCGGGCGGCCTTCGACGAGGTGCTCGACCTGGTCAGCTACGGCATCACCACCGGCCGGGGTCGCCGGGGCGCCTACCTCCACCTCGACGCCGTGAACGGTGAGGTCCGGGCCCGGGCCTCGGCCCGCCTGGCTGCCCTCACCTCCGGCGGGGCCATCCCCGAGATCGGCGACATGCGGGTGGTGCTCGAGCCCGACGACCTCTACCTGGGCTCGGTCAACGAGGACTGGGCGGTGGAGTCCATGGCCGGCGACATCTTCCTGCTCGGCTCCCACGCCTGGCAGATCCGCCAGGTGGCCGGCGGGGTGGTGCGGGTGGCCGACGCCGAGGGCAAGCCGCCCACCATCCCCTTCTGGACGGGTGAGGCGCCGGGGCGCACCGCCGAGCTGTCGGCCGAGGTGTCCCGCCTGCGCGCCGTCGTGGCCACATTCCTCGCCGCCGGCGACGGCACCGGTGCCCGGGCGTGGCTGGCCGAGGCGGCGGGCATCGACGAGGTGGCCGCCGGCCAGATCGTCGACTACGTGGCCGCCGGGGTGGCCGTGCTGGGGGTGGCACCGGGCACCCACGACCTGGTCTTCGAGCGCTTCTTCGACGAGGTCGACGGCATGCACCTGGTCGTGCACGCCCCCTACGGCAGCCGGGTCAACCGGGCGCTGGGCCTGGCCCTGCGCAAGCGGTTCTGCCGCAGCTTCGACTTCGAGCTGCAGGCGGCGGCCAACGACGACGCCGTCGTGCTCTCCCTCGGCCCCCACCACAGCTTCCCCCTGGCCGACGTCCCCCACTTCCTCAAGCCGGCCACGGTGCGGGGCGTGCTGGAGCAGGCCATCCTCGACTCGCCCATGTTCGCCAGCCGCTGGCGCTGGAACCTCAACCGGGCCCTGGTGGTGCTGCGCTGGCGGGGCGGGCGGCGCAACCCCCCACCCATCCAGCGCATGGAGTCCGACGACCTCATGGCCGCCGTGTTCCCCGGCGCCGCCGCCTGCCAGGAGAACATCACCGGCCCCATCGAGATCCCCGACCACCCCCTGGTGCGCCAGACCGTGCACGACACCATGACCGAGGGCCTCGACATCGACGGGCTGGAGGCCCTGCTGGCCGGCATCGGCGACGGGAGCGTGCGGGTGCACGTGCGCGACACCACCGAAGCGTCGCCGTTCGCCCACGAGATCCTCACGGCCAAGCCCTACGCCTTCCTCGATGACGCCGAGGCCGTCGACCGGCGTACCAACGCCGTGTCCCTGCGCCGGGGCCTGCCGCTGGATCCCTCCACCATGGGCCGCCTCGACCCGGCCGCCATCGCCCGGGTGGAGGAGGAGGTAGCCCCCCAGGTGCGCAGCGCCGACGAGCTCCACGACCTGCTGCTGTCGCTGGTCGTCACCCCGGCTCGGCCCGCCTGGCGGGAGTGGTTCGACGAGCTGGCGGGGCGGGGCCGGGTGCGCTCGGCGACCGGAGGCGGCGTGGAGCGGTGGTGGGCCACCGAGTGCTCGGCCGAGGCCGCGGCCCTGCTGGAGGGTGCGCAGGATCCCGACCGTCCCGCCGAGCAGGTGGCGGCGGCGGTGCTGCGGGGCCACCTCGAGATCAGCGGGCCCCGAACGGCCGCCGCCCTGGCCTCCGAGGTGGCCCTGGCCCCCTCCACCGTGGCCATGGGGCTGGCCATCCTCGAGCAGGAGGGCTTCGCCCTCCAGGGCAGGTTCAGGGTCCCCGACACGGGCCCGGACGCGGCCCCGGAGCCCGGCCCCGGCGCTGCATCCGACGCGGCGGACAACGCCTCCGACCGGCCCAGGGAGGTGGAGTGGTGTGCCCGGCGGCTGCTGGCTCGCATGCACGCCTACTCCCGGCGTACCCGGCGCCAGGCGGTGGAGGCGGTCACCGCCCAGGACCTCATGCGCTTCCTGCTGCGCTGGCAGCACGTCGCCCCCGACAGCCAGGTCCGGGGCCATCACGGGGTGCGGGCGGTGGTCGAGCAGCTCCAGGGTTGGGAGGCGGCGGTGGCGGCCTGGGAGCCGGAGATCCTGGCCCGGCGGGTGGCCGGCTACCGCAGCGAGCACCTCGATCGCCTGTGCCACGACGGCGAGGTCACCTGGCTGCGCCTGTCGGTCAGCGCCGCCGGCTCCGACCGCCGGGCCAGCCCCTCCAAGGCCACCCCCGTCAGCCTCGCCTTTCGCGACGACCTGGGCTGGCTGCTCCAGGCCACCCGCCTCGACCAGCGCCCGCAGGTCCCCGGCGTGGGGGCCACCGCCGAGATCGTCGAGGCGCTGGAGGCCAGGGGCGCCCGCTTCGTGGCCGAGCTGGCCGGCGACACCGGCCGGCTGCGCACCGACGTCGAGGATGCCTTGTGGGACGGGGTGGCCCGGGGCCTGCTCACCGCCGACGGCTTCGCCGCCATCCGCTCGCTGGTGGCTGATCGGGGCGGGAATTCGCGACCCGCCCCGATCAGCCACCAGCGAGCGGATGGCGGCGAAGCCGTCGGCGGTGAGCAGGCCCCGGGCCACCCCGTCCCACAAGGCATC
>DATMJI010000016.1:0-7537 GCA_035553895.1 Acidimicrobiales bacterium
CCACTCCACCGGGCACACCTCCACCACCGGCCGGTCGCAGATCACCATCCCCCCCGAGTGGATGCCGAGGTGGCGGAGATCCCCGAGGCGGTGCTGGCGCTGGCCCGGGAGGTGGAGCACTTCCCCCGCCACCTCGGCATCCACTCGGGGGGGATGGTGATCTGCGACCGGCCGGTGGTGGAGGTGTGCCCGGTGGAGTGGGGGCGCATGGCCGACCGCAGCGTGTTGCAATGGGACAAGGACGACTGCGCAGCGGTCGGCCTGGTCAAGTTCGACCTGCTCGGCCTGGGCATGCTGTCGGCCCTCCACCGCTGCCTCGACCTCGTCGCCGCCCACCACGGGGTGCCGGTCGACCTGGCCCGGCTGCCCCAGGAGCCGGCTGTCTACGACATGTTGTGCCGGGCCGACTCCGTCGGGGTGTTCCAGGTGGAGAGCCGGGCCCAGATGGCCACCCTGCCCCGCCTGCGCCCGCGGGTCTTCTACGACCTGGTGGTGGAGGTGGCCCTGATCCGCCCCGGCCCCATCCAGGGCGACTCCGTGCACCCCTACCTGCGGCGGCGCAACGGCACCGAGGCCGTCACCTACCTGCACCCCCTGCTGGAGCGGTCGCTGGCCAAGACGCTCGGGGTCCCGCTGTTCCAGGAGCAGCTCATGCAGATGGCCATCGACGTGGCCGGCTTCTCGGCCGCCGAGGCCGACCAGCTGCGCCAGGCCATGGGCTCCAAGCGCTCGTCGGAGCGCATGGCCCGCCTGCGGGACCGGCTCTTCGCCGGCATGGCCGAGCGGGGGATCACCGGCGAGGTGGCCGAGGTCATCTACGACAAGCTGGCCGCCTTCGCCAACTTCGGCTTCCCCGAGAGCCACTCGGTGAGCTTCGCCTACCTGGTCTACGCCAGCGCCTGGTGCAAGCTCCACTACCCGGCGGCCTTTTGCGCCTCGCTGCTCAACGCCCAGCCCATGGGGTTCTGGTCGCCCCACACCCTGGTGGGCGACGCCCGCCGCCACGGCGTGGTGGTGCACGGCCCCGACGTCAACGCCTCGGCCGCCGAGACCACCCTGGAACCGCTCCTTTCCCCCGCTTCTGGTGGTCGGGAGGAGCCGTGGGCGGCTCCTCCCGACCACCAGAACGGGGAGGTGGCCGGGAGGAGGGACGGGGGGGTGGCCGTGCGCCTGGGGCTGCAGCAGGTGCGGGAGGTGGGCGACGACCTGGCCGAGCGCATCGCCGGGGGCCGGCCCTACACCTCCATGGACGAGCTGGTGCGCCGCAGCGGCGCCGGCCTGGCCGCCCTGGAGGCCCTGGCCGGTGCCGGCGCCTTCGGGTCCTTGGGCCTCGACCGCCGGGAGGCGCTGTGGGCAGCCGGCGCCTGCGCCCAGGCCCGGCCCGGCACCCTGGCGGGGATGGTGACCGGGGCCCAGGCCCCGCCGCTGGCCGCCATGTCGGCGGCCGAGGAGACCGCCGCCGACCTCTGGGCCGCCGGCATCAGCACCCGGGCCCATCCCACCGAGCACGTGCGGGGCCACCTCGACACCCTGGGGGTGCTCACCGCCGAGGCCCTGGGCAGCGCCGAGCCCGGCCGGCGGGTCCTGGTGGGCGGCGTGGTCACCCACCGCCAGCGCCCGGCCACGGCCTCGGGCACGGTCTTTGTCAACCTGGAGGACGAGACCGGCCTGGTCAACGTCATCTGCTCGGCGGGGTTGTGGGCCCGCTACCGACCGCTGGCCACCACCGCTCCCGCTCTGCTGGTGCGGGGCATCCTGGAGCGGGCCGACGGGGTGGTCAACGTGATCGCCGACCGCCTGGAGCGCCTGCCCCTCGGGGGTGCCCACTCGCCACCCTCCCGCGACTTCCGCTGACTGCCGGGTCCGGTCACCGCCCCCGGCACCGCCCGTGACCACCCAGCTCTCGCTCGTAAGGCTGACCTAAGGTGAGGCGTATGGCGACCTACCGGCGACGACGACTGCTTGCCGTGGCGGTCACCGCCGCCTCGGTGACGGTGACGGCCTGTGCGGCCGGGGAGCCGAGCACACCCATGGCGGGCGATCCCGCCGCCACCACGACCGCCCCGGCCACCGCCGAGGCACTGGCCGCCGGGGCTCCGGCGCGCACCTTCGACGTGGAGCGCATCGCCTCCGGGCTCGACCGCCCGACCTTCGTGGGCGCCGCTCCCGGCGATCCTGAGGCCCTGTGGGTGCTGGAGCAGCCGGGACGGGTCCTGCGCCTGGTGGGTGCAGAGTGGTCGGTCGTGCTCGACCTGGGTGCCCGGGTGCGCACCGGGGCCGAGCAGGGGTTGCTCGGGGTGGCCTTCCACCCCCGCTTCGCCACCAACGATCGCCTGTTCCTGCACTGGTCGGACGGGGAGGGCGACACCCGGGTGGCCGAGTTCCGGGCCGGGCCCGACCGGCGTTCGATCGCACCCGAGCCGGTGCGGGAGCTGCTGTGGGTGGACCAGCCCGAGGACAACCACAACGGTGGCCAGCTGGCCTTCGGGCCCGACGGGCGCCTCTACCTGGGACTGGGCGACGGAGGAGGGGCGTTCGATCCCGAGCGGCGGGCGCAGGACCCGGCGTCGCTGCTGGGCAAGGTGGTGGCGGTCGACGCCGACGCCACCGAAGCCCGCTGGGAGGTGGTAGTGGCCGGCCTGCGCAACCCGTGGCGCTTCTCCTTCGACGCTGCCCTGGCCGAGCTGTGGGTGGCCGATGTGGGCCAGGACGAGGTCGAGGAGGTCAACCGGGTCCGATTCGAGCCCGAGGAGGTGCCCAAGAACCTGGGCTGGAGCGCCTACGAGGGCGACCGCCGCCTCCCGGGGCCCGAGCCCGAGGGCGGGGGCGAGCTCGTCTTCCCGGTGGCCACCTACGGCCACGACGAGGGCTGCTCGGTGACCGGAGGGTTCGTCTACGGAGGGACCCGCCATCCCGAACTGGTCCGGCGCTACCTCTACGGCGACTTCTGCAGCGGGACGTTGTGGACGCTGGCCCCCACGCCCGACGGGGGCGCCACCGACGTCCGGCCCGAGGAGGCCAAGGTGCCCCAGCTCACCCACATCGGTGAGGACGGCGACGGGGAGATCGTCTTCGCCTCGGCTGCCGGGGCGATCTACCGCACGGTGTCGCCCGGCGAACCGGGGCCGGGGCCGAGCTGACCCACCGTCGCCACCAGGGCGTCGATCTCCTCGCCGGTGGTGTAGCCGTGGGGAGCGATGCGGATGCCCCCGCCCCGGGGAGAGGTGACGATGCCCTCGTCGAGGAGGCGGCGGTGCACGGCGGCCGGGTCGTGGCCGTCGACGCCGAAGGTGAGGATGCCCGAGCGGCCGGTGCCGGCACGATCCGACAAGACGGTGGCCCCGGCAGCGGCGAGGCCGTCCCCGGCCTTGGTGCACAAGCCGTCGACATGGGCCCACACGGCATCGATCCCGGCTGCGGACAGGAGGTCGATGGAGGCCCCCATGGCGGCGATGCCGGCGTGGTTGAAGCTGCCCCCCTCCAGGCGCCGGGCCCCCTCGTCCCACACCAGCTCCCGGTTGTCCCACTGCTCGCGGTGGGCGACCGAGGCCCAGCCGGGCTCCAGCGGGCGGAGCAGTTCCAGGCGCTCGGCGGCGACGTAGAGGGCCCCGATGCCCTCGGGGCCGAGCAACCACTTGTGGGCGTCGGCCATGGCGAAGTCGACCCCCCAGGCGGCCAGGTCGGCGGGGACCACGCCGAGGCCCTGGATGACGTCGGCGCACAGCAGCGAGCCGGCGTCGCGGCAGAGCCCGGCCAGGCCGGCCAGATCGCTGCGCCAGCCCCGGCCGAACTGCACCCAGCTGGTGGCCACCACCTTGGGCGCCGGCCCGGCGGCCATGGCCCGCTCGAAGGCCGCCAGCGGGAGGGCACCTCCGGGTCCCTCCGGCACCACCAGCTCGACCACCACGCCCCGGTCGGCCAGGGCCAGCCACGGGTAGACGGTGGACGGGAACTCGAGGTCAGGGACGACCACCCGGTCGCCCGGTTGCCAGGTGAGGCCGTTGGCCACGAAGCCCAGACCCTCGGTGGTGTTCTTGACCAGGGCCACGTCGGCCACCGGCACGCCCATGAGCCCGGCGGCCCCGGCCCGCACCTCCTCGGCCCGGGCCTGGCGGTCGTCGCCCGACAGCGAGCCGCCGGAGGCCGCCTGGCGGCCGTAGGCGGCGAGAGCGTCCACCGCCGCCGCCGGCAAGGGGCAGACCCCGGCGTGGTTCAGGTAGTTCCAGCGCTCGGTGACCGGGAACTGGTCCCTCGGCAGCGGGGTGGCCATGGCGACGTGTGTAGCAGCCGAGGCCCCCCCGGAACGGCCCGGCGGTGGTAGCGTCTCGGGCTCCGGGGCCGTTAGCTCAGTTGGCAGAGCACTTGCATGACGCGCAAGGGGTCGGGGGTTCAAATCCCTCACGGCCCACCCGGAACTGCCCGGTTCAGCCGAGGTCGCCGGCAGCCCGAGCGCTGGTAGCCGGCGCCGGGTGCGGGCTACCGTCGCGCCGTGAGCGGTCCGCGACTGCCCGGTGGGGTGGTGCACGAACTCCCCGGGGACCTGCGCCAGGCACTGGTGGCCCAGGCGGCGGTGCTCGACGCCTGGAAGGACATCACGCCTCTGGCCCGCAACGAGTTCATCTGCTGGGTCGAGGACGCCAAGCAGGCCGTGACCCGCCAGCGCCGCATCCGGCGCACGGTGGAGGAGCTGGAGGAGGGCCAGCGCCGGCCCTGCTGCTGGCCGGGGTGCCAGCACCGCGAGCGCAACGGGCGGTAGCCGTCGCTGCCCCGCCGACCGGAGTCTTGCTGCAGCCGGTGGCTGCCACCAGGAGAGAAGCCGGCGGCGCCGGCTTCGCTCAGCGGGCGCCGGCCAGCGGCTCCAGGCGGCAGCGCAGGGCCCCGGCCGGCCGCAGGGTGATGCCGGCGTCCAGCTGCGGTCGCTCCTCCGGCGATTGGATGCGGTAGGCCCGCACGACCGCGGCCACGGCGGTGACGAGCTCGGCGGTGGCGAGGAAACGACCGAGGCACGCCCGGGGACCGCCGCCGAAGGGCAGATGGGTGTACCGGTCGTCCGGCGGAGCGCCCTCACCCCCGTCGAAGCGGTCGGGCTCGAAGCGCTCGGGCTCGGGCCACACCGCCGGGTTGCGGTGGATCCCCCAGACGCTCACGGCCACGATCCGGCCCCGAGGGATGCGGTGCCCGCAGAGCGTCGATGCGGCGCCGGCCCGGCGGACGAGGGTGTGTACGGGCGGGTACAGCCGCAGCGCCTCGTCGACGACCTGTGCCGTGTAGCGCAGGCCGTCGAGGTGGGCGGCGGCGATCCGGCCCTCACCCACGGCCGCCATGACCTCGTGGCGGACTCGTTCCTGGACCGCCGGATACCGGCCCAGGAGATGAAGGGTGAAGGCGAGGCTGCTGGCCGTCGTCTCATGGCCGGCAAGGAGGATGGTCAAGGCGTGGGCCCGCACGGCCGCCCGGGACAAGGCGGCGCCGGTCTCCGGGTCACGGGCGCTCAGAAGGCGCCCGAGGAGGTCGTCGTGCGAGGCACCGTCGGAGCGGCGGGCGATCAGCTCCTCCACCATGTCCCACAAGTCCCGGCGGAACCGGGCGGCCCTGCGGTTGTACGGCGACGGCCACCAGGCGGGCGCGGCGAGCGGGGAGAGGGCCCGCCGGGTGGCGTACTCGTTGAGCACGGGCAGGGCGCCGGCGATCACCGGTCCGGCCGCCTCGACGTCGTCGCCGAAGACGGCGAGCGACAGCACCCGGAGGGCATAGCGGGTGGCGCCGGCGTGGAGGTCGACCACCTGGTCGCCCGAACCGCTGCCGGCGCCGTTCCCCCACATCGCCACCAGGTCGGCGGCACCGGTGGCGATGACGTCGACCGATTCGGCGACGCGGCGCCGGGTGAAGACCGGCTGGAGGATCCGGCGATCGCGGCGCCAGACATCACCCTCGCTGGTGAGGAGCCCGGGACCGACGATGCGGGCGACCTCGGTGTAGGCGGGCACGTCCTTGACGTACGATCCTGACCTGGAGGCGAGAACGTCGTGAGCGCACTCGGGCCGGAAGACGGCATCGAACCGGAGGCCCACTCGGGGCGGTCCGATGCGGAAGCGGAAGAGATCGCCGGACGCGGCCAAGGCCCGCTCGTAGGTCCCGAGCTGGTCCCGCCGGAGGTCCCCTGCGTCACCCAGGACGAACGACCGCGACATGGCGGGACCAGACTAGGCCGCGACCTGGGGTCCCGAGGATGACGGGCGACGACCGCCTGCTGGCTCCCACCTTGTGGACGGCCCGGCTCATCGTCCCCGTGCTGGTGACCGCCTGGGTGATCCTCTTCCTCTTCCCGGGGGACACGGCGGCGCTGTGGGCGTGGACCGTGGGCCCGCCCGTCACCGCCGCGGTCATGGGCGCCGGGTACCTGGCCGGTGCCTATTTCTTCGCCCGGGTGGCCGGCATCGGCCGCTGGCACCGCGTCGGCTGGGGCTTCGTGGCCACCACGGTCTTCACCACCCTGTTGCTGCTCGCCACCCTCTTGCACTGGGACCGGTTCAACCACTCCCATGTCTCGTTCTGGGCCTGGCTCGGGCTCTACGTGGTGACGCCCCCCCTGCTGCCTGTGCTGTTCGCCCGTAACCGCCGCCACGACCCGGGCCGCCCCGACCCGGGAGACGTCAGGGTGCCTCGGCCGTTGCGGGTGGCGGTGGCCAGCGCCGGCGCCGTGCAGCTCGGCTTCGCCCTGGTGCTCTTCATCCGGCCGACCGCCGTCATCGACCATTGGGCCTGGCCCCTGACCCCGCTCACCGCCCGTACTCTGTCGGCCTTCGTCGCCTTCCTGGCCGTCCAGTGGCTCTGTTTGCTCTTCGACGACCGCTGGAGCAGCTTCGCGGTACCGATGCAGACCGTCACCCTGGGGCTGGTCCTGGTGGCCGCCGGCGCTGTGCTGCAGCGCTCCGACCTCACCGGCCCGACTGCCGCCGTCCGTGCCTTCCAGCTGTCGATCGGCACCGCCATCGTCCTCGTCGTCGCCCTCCAGGTGGCCATGGGTCGCCGCCGCCGGGTGGCGGCGGGCGTCTCGCCGGTCAGGCGAAGTGGAAGCGGGTGACGTCGTTGGGGAAGTCGAACCAGGCCAGGGCCTTGGTGGGGGTGAGGTGCCTGAGCCCGTTGGCGCCCGGGCCTTCCCAGGCGTCGGGCTCAGGCACGTAGTCCCGGTCGGCGTACTTGTCGGCGAAGGCGGCGGCCAGGCGGGCGCCGAGGTCGAGCCCGGGCGGGGTGGCCGGTCTGGAGATCCCGTCGACGATCACCGCCTTCCACCCGTCTTCGAGGTGCAGGGTGCACGCCGGCTGGTGGCCCAGGTTCCGGACGTGCACGGTGGTGGGTGCGCCGTCGTACCAGAACCGGCCCTCGAGCCAGACGCCCCAGCGGGGGACGACATGGGGCCGGCCCCCGGGTCGGGTGGTGGCCAGCCAGTACTGGGCGGACTCGACCAGGCGGGCTTCGACGGCGACCCAGTCGAGCAGGCCGTCGCTGCCGGCCGGCACACCGTAGCCATCGGGCA
>DATMJI010000017.1:0-3945 GCA_035553895.1 Acidimicrobiales bacterium
CTCCCACCGCTCCCACCGCCCCTCCGGTGATCCCCGAAGCCGGGTCCCCTCCGCCGGTGCTCCCGGGCCCGCCGTGCCGGCCCGCCCCCATCGAGGACCGGGCGGCCACGGTGCTGGCCGTGGGGATCGGCTCGGCCACCACCGCCGCCGACCCCCTGGCCGCCGAGGTGGCCGGCCTCGGGGTGGGGGGCGTGCTCCTGCTCGGGACCAACGTGGAGGGCGCCGCCCAGGTCCAGGCGCTGCTGGCCGGGCTGGATGAGCGCTCGCCCCGCCGCCTGCTTGCCATCGTGGACGAGGAGGGAGGCCGGGTGTCCCGGTTGCGGCCGCTCGTCGGCCGCACCCCCTCGGCCCGGGAGCTCGGCCGGCGCCCGCCCCGGGAGATCACCGCCGCCGCCCGGGAGCGGGGCGAGACGCTGGCCGGCCTGGGCTTCGACCTGGTGCTGGCCCCGGTCGTCGACGCCGACGGTGGCCCGGCCCAGGGGGCCATCGGCGATCGGGCCTTCTCCGCCGATCCGGCCGAGGCCGGCCAGGCGGCCCAGGCCTTCGCCGCCGGGCTGGCCGCGGCCGGGGTGGCGGCCACGGCCAAGCACTTTCCCGGCACCGGCCAGACCGAGGCCGACAGCCACGACGGCCGGGTGGTCTCCGGCGCCAGCCGGGAGGAGGTCGAGCGCTTGGCCGCAGCCGGCTTCGGCCCCCTCGTCGACGCCGGAGTGGCGGCGGTGATGATGTCCCACGTCGAGGTCCCTGCCCTCGGGCCCCTGCCGGCCAGCGTCGAGCCCGGCGCCTACCGCCTCCTGCGCTCGCTCGGCTTCGAGGGGGCCGCCCTCACCGACGCCGTCAACATGGCGGCGGTCGGGCAACGCTGGTCCCTGCCCGAGGCGGCGGTGTTGGCCCTGGCGGCCGGGGCCGACCTGGTGCTGGCCACCCCCGGTGAGCAGACCCGCGCCATGCGCGACGCCGTGGTCGGGGCCGTGGCCGCCGGGCGCCTGGGCGAGGACCGCCTCGACGAGGCGGTCGAGCGGGTCCTCACCCTCCAGGGCGCCGATCCGGCCACCATGGTCTGTCGCTGACCCCGGCCCTTTGTGTGCACGAAACCACCTTCACGATGGTTTCGTGCACACAAAGCCCCGACCGAGGGCGCTGTCTCACTCCGACAGGGCCGCCACCATCGACTCGAGGAGGAAGGCCAGGTAGCCGTAGACGGCGAGCAGGGGGGCGTCGGGGTCGTCGGGGTCGGGCACCAGGTCGCTGTCCTCGCTGACGTCGAGGCGGGTGCCGAGCACCAGCCGCAGGTCGTTCACCGCCCCCATCCAGGCCAGCAGACTCTCCTCGTCGAGGCGGGTGGCGCTGACCGTGGCCTCCACCGTGTCGAGGGCCGCTCGCCGGCGCTCGAGCAGGTCGTCGCCGACCATGGCGCGGTATTCCGCCTCCCGCTCCCCGTCGCTGGGGTAGGCGGTGGGGAACAGCCGGCGCAGGGTGGGGTCGGCGGTGCCCCCGGCGTGGGCCTCGAGGGCGTCCCGCAACTGGGGGACCAGCGAGGCCAGCAGGGCCCGCTCGGCCTGGGACAGGCGGATCTCGAAGTCCCCCTTGCGGGTGCGGCGGATGGGGCGGCGCAGCACCGTCAGCGGTCGTGCTGCATGGTGGCCCACAGCCCGTGCTCGTGGAGGCGGAAGACGTCGAGCTCGCAGCGCTCCCGGGTGCCGTTGGCCACCACCGCCCGGCCCTTGTGGTGCACGTCGAGCATCAGGCGGGTGGCGGTGTCCCGGTCGTAGCCGAAGAGCTTCTGGAGCACCCAGGTGACATACGACATCAAGTTGATGGGGTCGTTCCACACCAGCACGATCCACGGCGTGTCGACGTCGGCGTCGACGCCGAGGTCGGGCTCGTCGATCTCGACGGGGGCGGTGGTCGGCGCGGTCACGGCGACGTCAGGCGACGGCGGCCGCCGTCGCTTCGCCGATGGGCTCGCCGGCCGGGGCGGGGGCGGGCTGGGACACCACCAGGTTGAGGTGCACCACCGCCACCCACACGGTGATGGCCCCGAGGATGTGGAACCCGACCAGGACCACGGGCACACCCGTGAAGTACTGGGTGTAGCCGACGGCGGCCTGGGCCACCAGCACCGCCACCAGCACCCGGGCCGCCCGGCGCACCGCTACGGGGACGCCCGCCCGGGCGGTGCGCGCCGCCAGGATGGCGCTGAGGCCCACCACCAGCACCACCCACAGACCGTGGATGCGGGCCACGTCGGGCAGGTCGAGGCCGAGGCGGGCGGCCTGGCTGTCGCCGGCGTGGGGTCCCGATGCGGTGACAACCGTCCCGGTGAAGACGACCAGGGCTCCGGCGACGAAGATGGCCCGGGCCAGGGCCAGCAGCGACGGCGCCACGGCGGGGACGGCGGCCGCATCCGGCCGCCCGGCCCGGTGGTGGAGGACAACGGCGTTCCACAGGATGACCATGGAGAGCAGGAAGTGGCCGATCACCAGGCGGGGGGACAGCTCGAAGAGCACGACCAGCCCGCCGAGCACGATCTGGGCCAGCACCCCGGCCACCAGCCCGCCGGCCAGCCACACCAGATCACGGCGCCGCGGCCGGCGCCGCAGGGCACCGGCCACGGCCAGGATGACCGCGGCCGAGACCACGCCGGTGATGAGGCGGTTGACGAACTCGATCATGGCCGGAGCGTCGGTGATCTGGCTCGGGGCCAACCGGCCCTCCTCGCAGGTGGGCCAGTCGGTGCAGCCGAGGCCCGAGCCGGTGAGGCGCACGGCCGCCCCGGTGAGGATGATGAAGGCCAGCGCCACCACGGCGAAGAGCGTGATCCGCCGGTAGGCGGCGGGCGACACCGAGGGCAGGGCCATCGTCCCCGATGGTAGAGGCGACCCCAACCGTGCGCTTTCCGGTCACCGCCGCACCCCCGGGGGTCGGCTGCGGCCCACAAAGCCGGAGGGCAGGCAGCCGCTCCGCCTCAACTTCTTGTTCCGGCAGCAGAGGCCCTAGTGTCGTCGCCCGATGCAGCATGTGGCCGGACCGGCGCTCAGCTCTCGGGTGGGAGCCTACGTCGCGCTCACCAAGCCTCGGATCATCGAGCTCCTCCTCGTCACCACCCTTCCCACTATGGTGGTGGCCCAGCGGGGCCTGCCTCCCCTGTGGCTCATGGTGGCCACCCTGGCCGGGGGGGCCCTGGCCGCCGGTGGGGCCAACGCCATGAACATGGTCATCGACCGCGACATCGACGGGGTGATGGGCCGGACCCGCAACCGGCCGCTGGTCACCGGGGCGGTCACCCCCGGCCACGCCCTCGTCTTCGCCCTGGTCCTGGAGGCGTCCGCCTTCGTCCTGTTGTGGTCGAGCGTCAACCCCCTGAGCGCCGTGCTGGCGGTGAGCGCCACCACCTTCTATGTGTTCGTGTACACCCTGTGGCTCAAGCGCACCTCCCCCAGCAACATCGTCATCGGCGGAGCGGCCGGGGCCGTCCCCGTGCTGGTGGGCTGGGCCGCTGTGCAAGAGACCCTCGGGTGGGCGCCCCTGGTGCTCTTCGCCGTCATCTTCGTGTGGACGCCGCCGCACTTCTGGGCCCTGGCGGTGCGCTACCGCGAGGACTACGCCCGGGCCGACGTGCCCATGCTCCCGGCCGTGGCCAGCCTGCACACCACGGCGGTGCGCATCCTCATCTACAGCGTCATCCTGTGGGCCCTGACGCTGGCCTTCGCCCCCATCGGCGGCATGGGCCTGCTCTACCTGGCCGCCGCCACCGTGCTCGGGGGCCTGTTCGTCTGGTACGCCGTGGAGCTGCTGCGGATGCCCTCCCCCGAGCGGGCCATGCGCCTGTTCACCTGGTCGATCACCTACATCACCCTGCTCTTCGGCGCCATGGCCCTCGACCAGCTGCTGGGATGGTGACGGACCGATGACCATGACCGAGACCCGCCCGCCCTCCACCAG
>DATMJI010000018.1:0-5597 GCA_035553895.1 Acidimicrobiales bacterium
ATCGAGCTCGGCGGTGCAGCACGAGAGCATGGTGGTCTTGCCCGACCCCGGTGCACCGGCGAAGACGATGGAGAGCCGGGCGCCGACCGCCGCCCGCAGCAACTCGGCGGCGGCGTGGTCGAGCATGTCCCGCTCGACCAGTTCGTCGAGGCTGCGGATGGCGATACCGGTGAACTTGCGGATGTTGACCAGGACATGGCCGTCACGACCCACGTCGCCGTGGACGATGTGCAGGCGGGCCCCGGTGTCGAGCTGGGCGTCCTGGAGACCCTCGGCCGGATCGAGCTTGCGATGGGAGCCGGCGGCCTCGTCGAGGATCTTGGTCAGGGTGCGCAGGACGTGGTCGTCGTCGTGGAACACCTCGTCGTGGTACCCGGAGACGCCGAGGTGGCGTTTGACGAAGATGGCGTCGGGGGCGTTGACCATCACCTCCCAGACGTCGTCGTCGGCCAGGAGGGGCTCGAGGGGGCCATAGCCGGCCAGGTTGCGCAGCACCCGGTCGGCCACCATCTCGGGGTCGGACAGGGCAAAGGGGCGCAGCCCCCGCCGGTGCTCGGTCTCCCACTCGGCGATGGCCTGGTCGACCAGCGGGCGCAAGCTGTCGCGGCCGGTGTCGCTCAGGTCGAGGGTGAGGTCCTTGGCCCGGGACTGGACCCGGGACTCGATCTCGGCCAGCGGTGAGGCACCCGGCTCGAGGGTGAGCTCACGGACCATGGCGACCGGCGCCGGGGTGCGGCGACCCCCGATGCCCCGTGGTGGGAGTGACCATTGGCGTTCCTTGTGGCGATGTGAGGTGCGTCTCGTGTGGTGGGGTCAGGTCCCGGCATCCGAACCGCAGATGCCACGGCGAGGCCTGTCCGATCTGCGGCGAACCCTACCCACGGGCACCAGAAGGGTGCAAGGGGCAATGTGGGGGCGATCCGCCGGCGTTCAGGCCCGTCGGGCCCGGAGCACGACGTCGGGCACGTCGGGGCCGCTGCCGGCGGGCCGGGTGCGGGGCCGGGTCTCGTGCACCTCGATCGTCCATGCGTCGTCGAGGTGGCGGGCGACGTCGTCGGGCTGGACGTAGTCGGCGGGGTCGAACCCGTGGCCGCGGTGGTCGTCGCCGCCGTCGAGGGCGTGGCCGACGACCAGCAGGGTGCCGCCGGGGGCCACGGCGTCGATGAGGGCGCGCACCGCCCCGCCGTCCGGGGTCCGCCGCAGGGCCGGGTAGTGGGCGCTGACCAGGTCGTAGGCCCCGGGTTCGGGCGGTGCGTCGGCCACGTCGGCCCGGCGCCACTCGATCTCCACGCCCGCCTCCCCGGCGGCCAGGCGGGCCCGGTCGAGGGCCACCTGGGAGATGTCGAGGCCGGTCACCTTCCATCCCCGGCGGGCCAGCCAGATGGCGTCGGCGCCCTCGCCGCAGCCCACGTCGAGGGCGTTACCCGCCACCGCTCCGTCGAGCTCGGCGACCAGGGTGGGGTTGGGCCGCCCGCTCCAGCGCAGGTCTCCGCCGGCGTAGCGCCGGTCCCAGTCCTCGGCACCGTCGCCGTGGTGGGCGGCGGGGTCCGGAGCGCCGTCGTCGTGGGCCCGGTCGGCGTTGACGGCGGCGGCGCCCCCGTCGGCCCCCGGGGCGCCGGGCGGCCGGTGCGCTCGTGGTCCGGGGCCGGCGTGGTCCATGGCGGCGAGCCTACGGTCCGGGACCGGGACGGCCATCGGGCCCATCTCCGCACCGGCTCTCGGCGCCACCGTTGTCGGCTGGGCAGTGCACCCGGCGGTCCAGCCGACAAAGAACGGGAGTGGGGGTCAGTCGGCGCCGGCCGAGCGCAGCCCGAGGGACCCGGGGGCCACGGGCACGGGCTCGAGGGCCCGCTGGGGTGGGCGGGGACCCACCCGCTCCACGCAGGCCAGGAAGGCGCCGGCCAGCAGCGGGGCCAGCGGGGCGGGCAGCGGCACGGCGTCACGCAGCGCCTCCTCCACCCGCCGGGGGGGCACGAACACGCAGGCGGCCGTGGACCGGCCCCCGAGCGGGGGGCCGAGCAACTCGGCCAGGGCGGCCGCCAGCTCGGCCCGGGCCCGGGGACTGCGGGGGGCGGCGTTGATGACGGCCACGATGCGCCCGGCCGGCACCCCGAGGGCGGCCAGGTCGGCGATGACCCGCACCAGGGCGTGGAGACCCTTGACCCCGGGGCGGCCGACGGCGAGGACTACGTCGGCCACCGACGCCGCCGTGCGGGCCATGAGGTTGCGCTCCTCCACGTCGGCCGAACCCCCACCGTCCTCGCCCTCGAAGTCGGCGGTGACGTCGCAGACCACGGTGGCGAAGACGCGGCGCAGGGAGTCGAAGGCGGCCTCGAAGGCCCGGGGCCGCAGCGTGGGCCAGTAGCGGGCGTGGCGCAGCCCGAGCAGCAGGTGGTACCGGCGCTCCACCACCGAGAAGGTGAGGGCCTCGACCTCGGCCGCCGGAAGCGTCCCGCCCCGGTGGGCCTCGACCAGCTCCTGGATGCCGGGCATCACGTCGCGGACGTGGTGGAGCATGGCCTGCTCGCCGTGGCGGGCCAGGTCGGCGAGCACCACCCGCCCCCGGTGGCGGGGGTGCTCGCCGATGCCCTGGGCGAGGGCGGCGGCCACCGTCGAGGCACCCGTGCCCCCGGGGCCGCACACCACCGCCACCGCCGCCGGGGCCAGCGCCTGGTCCAGCGACTCGGATCGCTCCCCGGCCGGGGGGCGGGCCCGGGCGTCGCCCACCATGGCGGCATGGGTGGCCAAGCCGTCGAGGAGCACCTCCCGGCGCAGCGACGGCGGCAGCACCGCCGCCGCCCCCAGGGCCACCCAGTCCCGCCGGTGCAGGCCGTCGTCGACGACCAGGACGGCGGTGCCGGCGTCGCGGACGCGCTGGAGCAGGTCGCGGTCGACCGCCGCCAGCCCGCCGTCGAGGAGAGCGCAGGAGTGGGCCCGGCCGCTGTCGAGGCGGGCCCGCAGCTCCTCCACCGACACGCAGCGGACGAACTCGACGGGCAGGGCGGCGCTGGTCGACCACCGCCCCACGTCGGCGAACCACTGGCGCCGGGCCCGGGCCAGGCCGAGCACGACGAAGCGCTCGCCCGCCATCAGGGCGAGCCGGTTCCGGCGGCGACGCCGGTGGTGCGGGCGAGCGCCACGGTGCCGGCGGCGGCGGCGCCGGCCACGGGTTCGAGGTCGCCGGGTCTCACGGCCAGGACGACGGTCAGCCCCGATCCCCCGCCCACCCGCTCCCGCCCGTCGATCACCTTGACGACCACGGCGTCGCTGCTCACCGTGGCCGTCTCGGGCCGGCCCCCCTGGGTCAGGGTGCTGATGACGGCCACCTGCTCGCCCTCGCCGAGCAGGGCGGGGTCGCCCCCGAGGGCGCTGCCGGGATCGAGTGACAACGAGATCTGGGCTCGCTCGGGGGCCCCGGCCGGGCGGGCCACGTCGCTGGTCTGCACCAGCTGGCCGGCGGCCATGGGGGCCAGGGCCACGGCCCCGTCCAGATCGGCGAGCTCGGCGAAGGCGTGGGGGCGCTGCTCCTCGGGCAGCTCCATGGCCACCAGGGCGACCTGGCCGGCACCGATGCGCTGGCCGCCTCCCACATCGGCGGTCACCACCACGTAGGCGGTGCTCGGCGGCGACGACGCGGCCGTCCAGGCGGCGAAAGTGCCCACTGCGCTGGCCGCCACCAGGAAGCCACCGACCACCGCCCGCCCACCGGGCAGTCGCCGGGGGGACCGGACGGTGCGGGCCGGCGAGGATGACGTGCGGGCGCCGTTGGGGTGCCCGGCGGGGGGCTCGGGAGCGGCGGGGAGGGTGGACAGATCGGCCATGCGACGACCTCTGGGTGACGGTGTGGTGCGGTGGCTGCGGTGGCGGGGGCGCCTGGCCCCGATGGCTCGACCCTAGGTGGCGCCCAGGTGACCCGGCAAGGGTGAAGGCCCGTGGGCCGGCTGGGTGAGCGACCCAGAGGGGTGGTCACAGGGTGGAGAAGATACGGAAAAGCCCACGGGAGTCACCGGATGGGCTACGATCACGCCGTGAATCGCACCGAGATCGTCTGGATGAGCACCCAGGAGGCCGCCCGCCGCCTCGGCGTCACGCCTCGAACCCTGTACCGCTTCGTCGACGAGGGTTCGCTCCCGGCCTACAAGATGGGCCGGGTGTTCCGGCTCAAGCAGGCCGACGTCGACGCCTTCATCGAGTCGGCCCGGGTCCCGCCGGGCAGCCTCGAGCACCTCTATCCGGAGCGCAAGGGGACCGACGCCGCCTCCCCGAGCGCGTCCGGCGCCACCACCTGAGACCCGACCCCGGGTGGCGCCGGCCCGCCCTCAGCCGTCGACGGCCGCCTCGGTGACCGCCGGGGCCGCCACGTAGCACGTCCCGCCACCATCGAGGCGCAGGGTCACCACATCGGTGCCCACGGAACGCAGCTCGCCCGCCACCGTCTCCCCCGAGACCGTCACCAGGCTGGCCCGTCGCCGCTCCCCGGCCAGGCGCGCCAGCACCTCCACCAGGCGCTGCTCCCCGGCCACCGCCCGGTCGCCGGTGGCGGCCCCGTGGTGCTCCCCGGGATGGAGGCGCACGGTGGTCAGGGCGTCCAGGCGGAGGTGGACCTCGTTCCCGCCGGCGGCTCGCACCACGCAGTAGTCGCCACCCACAGCGACGATCACCCCGTGGTGGCGGCGGCCGGCCACCGTGGCCAGCCCCACGAGGGCGGCGTGCTCGGCCAGGTCGACCAGCGTGCCGGCCAGCTCGGCGCCCTCCTCGGCGCTCTGGCGCAGCCACCGCTCACGGTTGCGGGCCGCCCGGGCCTCGCCCGCCCGGCTCTCGTCCAGCAGCTCGACCAGGGGATCTCGTTCGTCCACCGCCGCCGACCCTAGCCGGGTCCTTCACTGCTTCTTCATGCCTTTCTATGGTACTCTGGCGCCATGGCCGACGGCGCCCAGCTCTCCATGACCGCCGATGGCCGCCTGGCCGTGACCAAGCGGGCACCGGCCGGTGCGGCGGCCGACCGCCTGGCCCGGGAGGTCGAGGTGCTGCGCCGGGCCGCCCACCCCGGCGTCGTCGAGCTGGTGGCGGTCGATCACCCCGGCGACGGCATCGCCGTGCACACCGCCTTCGTCGGCGGTGGCACCCTGGCCGGGCAGCTGGCCACCATGACCGCCGGGCGGGGGGCGAGGGTGGCCGCCGGTGTGGCCGCCACCATGGCCGACATCCACGACCGGGGCATCACCCATGGCCGCCTCAGCGCCGACCACGTCCTCGTCGGCGGCGGCGAGCACGTCCGCCTCTGCGGATGGGCCGACGCCACCATGGGCACCGGTAGGTCTCCCGGCGAGGCCGGGGTGGCGGCCGACGTCGAGGCGGTGGCCCTGCTGGTGCGTTCTCTGGCCGAACAGGCGCCGGGCGAGGACACCGGGGCCCTGCGCTCGGTGGCCGACCGGGTCCTGCTGGCCGAGCCGGGCAACCGGCCGGCCATGCACACGCTGGCCCAGGCCCTCACCACCCTCGCCGAACGTCCCTCCCCCCCGGCCACCGTCCCGGCCCCGGCGGCGGGAGACCGGCGGGTGGCCCCGACGCAACGGATCCTGGCCCCGGCGGCGGGA
>DATMJI010000019.1:0-3059 GCA_035553895.1 Acidimicrobiales bacterium
CGGCGGCGCCGCCCCCGCCGCAAGGGGCGCCGCCGCCGCAACCGCGAGGAGCTCCAGCCCCAGGGCGTCGCCTCCTACACCCCCCAGGACGCCCCCGTCCCCGAGGAAGAGGTGGTCATCGAGCGGGGGAGTACGGCCAAGGACCTGGGTCCCAAGCTGAACCGCTCGGCCGCCGACGTGGTGCGCTTCTTGCTCCAGCAGGGTGAGATGGTCACCGCCACCCAGACGCTCTCCGACGACATGATCGAGCTGTTCTCCGCCGACGTGGGCGCCACCATCCGCCTGGTCGACCCCGGTCAGGAGCAGGAGGTCGGCCTGCAGCAGCTCCTCGACGTCCTCGACGACGAGGACGAGGACGAAGAGGACCTGCATCCCCGCCCGGCGGTGGTCACCGTCATGGGCCACGTCGACCACGGCAAGACGCTGTTGCTCGACCGCATCCGCTCGGCCCAGGTGGCCGAGGGCGAGGCCGGCGGCATCACCCAGCACATCGGCGCCTACCAGGTGCGCAGCGACGGCAGGCGCCTCACCTTCATCGACACCCCCGGCCACGAGGCCTTCACCGCCATGCGGGCCCGGGGAGCCGAGGCCACCGACATCGTCATCCTGGTGGTGGCCGCCGACGACGGCGTGATGCCCACCACCCTGGAGGCGCTTTCCCACGCCAAGGCGGCCGAGGTGCCCATCGTGGTGGCCATCAACAAGGTCGACCGGGAGAACGCCGACCCCGATCGGGTGCGCCAGCAGCTCTCCGAGCAGGGCCTGGTGCCCGAGGCCTGGGGAGGCGAGACCGTCATGGTCGAGATCTCGGCCCTGCGGGGCACGGGGATCGACGACCTGCTGGAGAACCTGTTCGTGGTGGCCGAGCTCGAGGATCTGAAGGCCAACCCCGAGGGCCGGGCCTATGGCGTGGTCCTCGAGGCCAACCTCGACGTCGGGCGGGGACCGGTGGCCACGGTCTTGGTCCAGCGGGGTCGCCTCGAGGTGGGCGATCCCATGGTGGCGGGACCGGCGTGGGGCCGGGTCCGGGCCCTCATCGACGACCGGGGGGAGCCGGTCAAGGAGGCGGGCCCGAGTACGCCGGTGCAGGTGCTCGGGCTCTCCGAGGTGGCCGACGCCGGGGACGACTTCGTCATCGCCCCCGACGACCGCACCGCTCGGCGGGTGGGCGAGACTCGGGCCCAGTTCGCCCGCATCAAGAACATCGCCTCGGACGCCTCGGCCATCTCCACCGGGGTCAAGCTGGAGGACATCTTCGAGCAGATCCAAAAGGGCGAGGCGGCCACCCTCAACCTGGTGCTCAAGGCCGATGTGAACGGTTCCCTGGAGGCGCTCACCGATGCCCTCCGTCGCCTCGAGCGCGACGAGGTCAAGATCGTCTTCGTGCACCGGGGTGTGGGCGGGATCACCGAGAACGACGTGCAGCTGGCCGGCACCACCGGTGCCACCATCATCGGCTTCAACGTGCGGCCCGATCGCAAGTCCCGCGAGCTGGCCGACGCCGAGGACGTCGAGATCCGCACCTACGAGATCATCTACCAGGTCATCGACGACATCGGCAATGCCCTGGTGGGCATGCTCGAGCCCGAGTACGAGGAGGTCGTCACCGGCGAGGCCGAGGTGCGGGAGGTCTTCCGGGTTCCCCGGGTGGGGGCGGTGGCCGGATGCTACGTCCGCAGCGGCGCCATCGCCCGCAACTCGGGGGTGCGCTTCCTGCGGGAGGGCACCATCATCTGGAAGGGCACCATCACGTCCTTGCGGCGCTTCAAGGACGACGTGCGGGAGGTGGCCGCCGGCTACGAGTGCGGCGTCGGCCTCTCCGACTTCCAGGATCTCAAGCCCGGCGACGTCATCGAGACCTTCCAGAACCGCGAGATCCCTCGGACCTGACTTCCCTCTCCGCCCGTGGCCGTTCGTCGTCTCCGGCCCGGCGGGTCCTGTCACCGAGGGATCCATCCCACCCGTCCTCGCTGCGCTGCGGGCGGGCGGGCCCCTTCCCTCGGTGCCACCCACCGGACCTCACTCCGTTCGGCCTCGGTTCGCGGGGTCCCCGCAGGGTCCACTCCCGCTGGAGACCCGGGCGGCCTCGGATACGTTTGGCGGCGTGCATGCCGGGGCGTTGGCGTTTGATCTGCACATCCCCGAGTCGCGGTCGTTGAAGGCCAAGCGGTCGGTGGTCAAGCCCATCGTGGAGGGGCTCCAGCGCCGCTACCGGGTGGCGGCCGCCGAGGTCGGTCACCTCCAGCAGTGGCAGCGCAGCGAGATCGGGGTGGCGGCGGTGGCCGCCACCGCCGGCCACGTCGGCGACATCCTCGACGAGGTCGAGCGCTTCGTGTGGTCCCACCCCGAGATCCAGGTGCTCTCGGCCGAGCGGAGCTGGCTCGACGATGACCAGGCGTAGGCGCCCGGCCCACCGCCGGCCGACGGAGCCCGGGCGCTACCCCCGGACGGCCCGGGTCAACGAGCTGTGCCGGGAGATCCTGGCCGAGGAGCTGGAGCGGGTCGACGACGAGCGCCTGGAGCTGGTCACCATCACCCATGTGGAGGTGGACCCCGACCTGCGCCACGCCCGGGTGGAGTTCTCCCGCCTGGGCCAGGACGAGGACACCGCCGCCGCCGCCCTGGGTGAGCACCGGGTGCCGCTTCAGGCCGCCATCGCCCGCCAGGCCCGGCTCCGGCGTACCCCCGAGCTGTCGTTCCGCCGGGACCGGACCATCGAGGCGGGGGCCCGTATCGAGAAGCTGTTGGGCGACGTCTCCCCGGCGCCGGAGGATCCTGGTGACTGACCATCGGGCAGCTGAGCGCCCTGCGGTTGACGGCGATGCCGGCCCGGCGGACGGCTTCGGCCACGGCGACCAGGGCGGGGCCGGCCGCCTCGCCCTGGCCTGCCACGTCCACCCCGACGGCGATGCCCTCGGCTCGCTGCTGGCCTTCCACCTCCTGTGCCGGGCCCAGGGGGTCGACTCGGTGGCTTCGTGGGGGGAGCCCTTCGCCGTCGCCCCCCACTACCGCTTCCTGCCCGGCCTCGACCGGGCCTGCCCCCCGGCCGAGTTCCCCTC
>DATMJI010000020.1:0-14768 GCA_035553895.1 Acidimicrobiales bacterium
CGGCCGCGCCGTCATGGAACCGGAGATCGAAGGAGATCCCAAATGGCAAAGCGCTCGAACGTCCTGGTGATCCTCGGGGTCGCCTTCTTCGCCCTCGGGGCGGCGATCGTGTTCCTCCTGGTGCGTGACGACACGGCTTCGGTCACCGCCGGCGGCGAAGCGGCGCCGAGCCGGGTGCTGGTGGCCACCGGCGACGTCGCCGCCGGGACGACCGGTGAGGATCTGGTGGCCCGGGGCCTGGTGGAGTCCCGCACCTTCGAGCCCGGCCAGATCGCCCCCGGTGCCGTCACCTCCACGGTGCTGCTGGCCAACCAGACGGTGGCGGTCGACATCGCCAAGGGGTCCCAAGTCACCAGCGCTGCCCTGCGGGCGTCGCAGGTCCGGGGCGCCTCGGTCGTCATCCCCGAGGGCAAGCAGGGTGTCGCCGTGCAGCTCGCGTTCGTCTCAGGCGTCGGTGGCTACGTGGGCGCCGGCGACCGCATCAACGTCTACTCGGTGGTCAAGAACGGCGTGGCTGATCCCAACGACCCGGGGAACGCCCCCTGCAACCCCAGGGTCCACCTCTTCTTGAGCAACGTCGAGGTCCTGGACGTGTCGGCCGAGGTGGCACCCCGGGTGGCGGTGGCCGACCAGGAACAGGAGCGGGTGGCGGGGAGCCCGATCACCTACCTGTTGGCCCTGGACCCGGTCGAGGCCGAGCGGGTGATCTTCATGGCCAGCAACGAGTCGCTGTACCTGGCCCTCACCGGGGAGAACGCTCCTCCGGCATCCACCCCGGCACCGGGCATGTGCTCGCCGGCGGCAGACCAGGCGGTGGTGTGACGGTGCACAACCCCAGGATCTTGATCCTCGACCGGTCGGCGGGGCTGCGGGCCCAGGTCGCCGATGTCATCGACGACCTCCGCCCCCGGCCCGAGATCGTGACGTGCGAGCGGGTGGAGGAAGCCGGCGAGTGCCTGACCGAGCGTGGCCCCTTCGAGGTCATGGTCGCCGGGCCCTCCATGGGCGAGGCCGCCGGGTTGGCCCAGCTGCGGGTCATCCACGACGAGCTCCCGGCCATGCCGGTGATCCTCGCCTTCGACCACCGCCCCGACGCCCATCTCCGGGACCTGGTCCAGACCGGCGCCGTCGACCTCTTGCAGTTGCCCGTCCACGACAAGGAGGTGGCGGAGAGCATCCAGCGGGCCATCGAGCTGGCCCGCAAGCTCGAGGCACCCGAAGCCCGGGTGATCGACCAGCTACCGCTGGCGCCGCCGGCGCCGGTGGAGACACCGGCGCGCACCCTGGGCCAGGTCGTCACCGTGGCGTCGGCCACCGGCGGGTGTGGCAAGACCTTCATGGCCACCAACCTCGGCTACTTCCTGGCCCGGCACTCGGGCAAGAAGGTGTGCGTCGTCGACTTGGACCTGCAGTTCGGGGAGGTGTCCACCGCGCTGCGGCTCAAGCCGCGCTTCACCATCTACGACGCCCTCCAGCGTGACGACAGCGAGGAGGGCGACCTGGCCCACCACATCGTCGAGTACCTCGTGCCCCACGAGACGGGTATGTACGTCCTGGCGGCCCCCAAGGACCCCTCGGAGGCCGACCGCATCAACCCTCCCGACGTCACCCGCATCATCCAGGCGGCCCGGGCCCACTACGACTACGTCGTCGTCGACACCCCCTCGGCCCTCACCGAGATCGTCCTGGCTGCCTTCGAAGGGTCCGAGCGGCTCTTCGTCATGGCCACCCTCGACCTCCCCAGCGTGCGCAACCTGGGCGTCTTCCTCACCACCTTGGAGAAGCTCAAGATCCCGACGGACAACATCCGCCTGATCCTGAACAAGGCCGAGGCCGACGTCGGCATCGAGATCTCCCAGGTGGAGAAACTCTTCCCCCAGGGCTTCGAAGCGGTCCTCCCCTACGCCAAGGAGGTCAGCCGTTCCATCAACCTGGGCATGCCGGTGCTGGCGTCGTCCCCCAACGCCGAGGTCAGCCGCAACATGGTCCCCCCCATGGCCGCGCTGCTGCCGGAGGGCCACCTGGCCCGGGTGGCCCCACCGGCGGCCGCCCCCGGCCCGGGCTTCTTCGCCCGCCTGTTTCACCGTCCCCAACCCCGCACGTCCTGACGCCTCCACGAGGAAGGGCAGATATCCATGAAGCTCTCAGAGAAGTTGGCCATCCTGGAGGAGGAGGAGCGCCGAGCCGGCGAGGGGCTGAATACCGCGGCGCCGCCCCGCCGGCGGACGTCGGCCGCCCGGCCCCGGCGGGGCGGGGCGGACTGGGACGCCAAGAAGCGCCAGGTCCTCGACCTGGTCCGCGAGGACATCGCCCCCCGGATGGCAGATCTGTCCGGTGGCGCCCTCACCGCCGAGGTCATGGAGTCCCTCGACCGGATCCTCCAGCGCGAGGACGTCAGGGTCTCACCCCTGGAGCGCCGCAAGTTCGTCCGGGAGCTCATCCAGGACGCACTCGGCTACGGGCCGCTCGATCCCCTGCTGCAGGACCCCACCATCACCGAGATCATGTGCAACTCCCACGACGACATCTGGATCGAGCGCGAGGGACGCCTCTCCCCGACCGACAACACCTTCAGCGACGACAGCCAGTACCGCCAGGTCATCGAAAAGATCGTCTCCGCCGTCGGCCGCCGCATCGACGAGAGCTCCCCCATGGTGGATGCCCGCCTTCCCGACGGCTCCCGGGTCAACGCCATCATGCCGCCCCTGGCCATCCACGGGTCGGTGCTCACCATTCGCAAGTTCGCCGCCGATCCCTACCAGGCCAAGGATCTGGTGAACTTCGGGACCTGGACCATGGACCTGGCCCTGCTCCTGGAGGCCTGCGTCCGGGGCAAGCTCAACATCCTGGTCAGCGGCGGGACGGGCACGGGCAAGACCACCAACTTGAACGTCTTGAGCTCCTTCATCCCCGAAGGGGAGCGGGTCATCACCATCGAGGACTCGGCCGAGCTGCAGCTCCAGCAGCCCCACGTGGTGAACCTCGAGGCCCGGCCGCCCAACGCCGAGGGCCAAGGCGAGGTCCGCATCCGGGATCTGGTCAAGAACAGCCTGCGGATGCGCCCCGACCGCATCATCGTCGGCGAGGTCCGGGGCGCCGAGGCCCTGGACATGCTCCAGGCCATGAATACCGGACACGAAGGCTCGATGACCACGGTGCACGCCAACAGCCCCCGCGACGCCCTCTCCCGGTTGGAGACCATGGTGCTCATGGCCGGCTACGACCTACCGGTGCGGGCCATCCGGGAGCAGATCGTGTCCGCCCTGAACGTCATCATGCAGGTCGATCGCCTGGCTGACGGTCGCCGGGCCATCACTGCCGTGACCGAGGTCCAGGGTCTGGAGGGCGACGTCGTGCTCCTGCAGGACATCTTCCACCACCGCCAGTTGCCCTCCGAGAACGGCACCAACACCGGGATGCTGGTTCCCACCGGCCTGCGCCCGAAGCTGGTCGACCGGCTCAACGATGCCAATATCGAGGTTCCCGCCAAGGTGTTCCGGCCCCCGGTCGTCGCCGTCACCACCGAGCCTCGGGGTCGTCGGGGTCGGGTGCCCAGCGCCCACGAGCTGGCGGAACCGGAGCGGGCGCGATGAGGGCACGGGTCCCGTCAACCGTCCTGTCCGCCGACCTCCGCTGGGCTCCGACGGGTCCTGTCACCGACGGGATCCCTTCCCACCCGGACTCCGCTCCGCTCCGCCGGGCGGGCCCCTTCCGTCGGCACCACCCGTCTCCGCCCTGGAGCCACGGCTCCCTGGTTGCCACCCGCGCAGGTAGAGAAGGAGTTTCCCATGTCCGGTAGTGAGGTTCTGGCCGCGGTGATGGTTGGGTTGGGGTTGGCGTTGGTGGGCATCGGGGTGCTGTCCCGGTTCCGGGCCCGGACCGAGTCCCTCGCCGACATCTTGGATCTGCCCTACGGGGAGCGGGACGTCGCCGTCGAGCCGGTGAGTGAGACCCGCAGTCCCCTCGTCACGGACACCATCGAGCTGGCGGGGCGGATGGTGGACCAGTTCGATACCCGGGGATCACTGCAGACCATGCTCGAGCGGGCTCGCATCCCCATGCGTTCGGCCGAGTTCGTCGTGGTGGTCGGGTGCATGGCCCTGGTCGGTGCGCTGGTCCTGTCCGCTGTGACCGAGCAGTGGCTCTTCGGCCTCGGCATCCTCCTGACCTCACCCCTGGTGGGCAAGGCCTATCTCAGCCGCCGCATCGACAAGCGGCGCAAGGCGTTCGAAGAGCAGCTGCCCGAGGCGCTGTCGGTCATCGCCTCGTCCCTGTCGGCGGGACACACCTTCTTGCGCTCCATCCAGATGATGTGCGAGGAGTCCCAGCCACCGCTGTCCGACGAGTTCCAGCGGGTGGTGGCCGAGACCCGGCTGGGGGGCAGCGTGGTTGACGCCCTCGACCGGATGGCCCGGCGCCTCGACATCAAAGACCTCATCTGGGTGGTCCAGGCCATCCGCATCCAGCAGCAGGTCGGCGGCAAGCTGGCCGACCTGCTCCACACCCTGGCCGATTTCATCCGAGCCAGGGAGGACATCCGGCGGGAGGTGGACGTCCTGACCGCCGAGGGCCGCATCTCCGCCTGGGTGCTCACCGCCCTGCCCGTCTTCATCATGCTCGCCGTCCAGGTCACCAACCCCGACTACCTCCAGCCCTTCTACCAGGGGTGGGGGATCCTGGTCCTCGTCCTGACCACCATCTCCATGCTCAGCGGGTTCTTCATCATCCGCCGGATGGTCAACATCGAGGTCTGATGGTGGCCGATCACCCCCCTACCCAGTCCCTAGGAGGACACCAGTGGAAGTCCTGAGCACCATCTTCGCCATCGGCGCCCTGGCCTGCGGCGGCGTGCTGCTCCTCAGCGGGGTGCGTGCCCGCCTGGCTCCCGCCGGCGACGCCGGTGAGTACCTGCGCAGCCTCGACGAGAGCACCGGCGCCGGCGACACCTACGAGCACGTGCTGGCCGAGCCCTTCATCGGGCGGGTCCTGCGACCGCTCGGCACCCGTACCCTGCGCCGCATCGCCGGGCTCACGCCCCGCAACTACCTCGAGGGGGTGCACCGCCAGCTGGTGCACGGCGGGGTGTCGGCCTCGGTACGGGCCGAAGAGCTGGTGACCCTGCAGATCCTGGCGGGCGGCATGGGCGGCGTGCTCGCCCTCCTGTACGTGGTCCTGGGCCAGCCCAGCTCCCGGATCGGGGTACTGGCCCTGGTCACCTTTCCCCTGGTCGGTGCCCTGGCGCCCCAGTCCTGGCTGAAGCGCAGGGTGGCCGAGCGCACCAAGGCGATCCGGATCGATCTGCCGGACACCATCGATCTGCTGGCCATCTCCGTCGAGGCCGGCCAGGGCCTGGAGGGGGCCATGCAGACCGTCTGCCAGAACATGGTGTCGCCACTGTCCGAGGAGCTGTCCCGCACCCTCAAGGAGATGGAGCTGGGGCTGGCCCGCCGGGAGGCGCTGCACAACCTCAAGCGGCGGACCGAGGTGGCGGAGCTCTCGAACTTCGTCCTCGTCCTGACCCAGGCCGACGCCCTGGGTATGCCCATCGGCCGGGTCCTGCGGACCCAGGCGAGTGAGATGAGGACCAAGCGCCGGCAGTGGGCTCGGGAACGGGCGGCCAAGCTGCCGGTGAAGATCCTCTTTCCCCTCACCTTGTTCATCTTCCCGGCCATCATGGTGGTGGTCCTGGGGCCGTCGGTCCCGGCCATCATGAGCGCCTTCTAGGGCGGGGGCGGAACCGGCCGGTGAACCCCTTCCGTCCCCCCATCACCGCCCTGCGGTGGGGAACGGTGGCGTTGGGACTGGTGCTGGCCGGCACCCGTTCGGACGGCGACGGGCGCAGCCTGGTCGTCGGAGCCACGGTGCTCATCGCCTACGCCGGGCTGCGGACGATCTGGCCCATCCGCCTCCAAGACGACTCCCTGCGGGCCGCAAGCCTGGCCGAGGCCGGCCTGCACCTGGCGGTGGTGGCCACCACCGGGTTCTGGGAGTCACCCTTCGTCGTGTCACTGCTGACGGCGGTGCTGGTGGTGGGCTTCGCCCGGGGCTTCCATGCCGCCCTGCGCATCGCCGCTGCCTCCGGTGTCGCCCTCGCCGTCCCGTACCACCTGCTGACCGACGCATCTCTCGGGCAGGCGGTGCCCCTGACGTTCCGGTGGACCGCCGAGCTGCTCCTGGTGGCCGCAGTGGGGGGCTACGCCCGGCGCTTCTCGGTGGAGGTGGACGAACGCCACCATCGTGACGTCGATCGGATCGATCGCCTGGCGGAGGCCAACACCCTGCTCACCTCACTGCACGAGGTGGCCGCCCTTCTCCCCACATCCCTCGATCTCGATCAGGCACTCGACTCCGTGGTCGCCCGGGCCCGGGCCTTCTGCGACCTGCGCACCGTGGTGGTCCTCGTCCCCAGCGACGACGGTGCCAGCTGGAGCGTGGCCCGCCAGTCGGGCGCCCGGTTGGTCGAGCACTACACCAACGAGTCGCTTCCCCTCCACCTGGGTGCGCTGGTTCAGGCACCGGCCCGCTCGCGGCGGGTCGACCTGGACGAGGGAGCCGGGCTGGTCCCGCGCTCGCGCGCCGGGCTCTACGTCCCCCTGCTGGCCCGCGGTGAGCTGGTGGCCCTGCTCGCCCTCGAGCACGACCAGGCGGGCTGGTTCTCCGGGCGCGACGCCGAGGTGCTGGACGGCTTCGCCGAGGGAGCGGCGCTGGCCATCGACAACGCCCGGCGCTTCGGGCGCCTGCGGACGGCCAGCGTGGACGACGAGCGGAGTCGCATCGCCAGCGAGCTCCACGACCGGGTCGGCCAGTCCCTGGCCTGCCTGGCCTTCGAAGTCGACCTGTTGATGCGCGAGGCCGGCAGCGACCGCTTGAGAGCCGGCCTGGAGCAGCTGCGGGGAGGGCTGCGTTCGGTCATCGGCGACATCAGGGACACGCTGTCGGACCTGCGCACCGACGTCAGCGAGGATCGGGGGCTGGTGGAGACGGCGGAGGCCTTCCTGGCCCGGGTCAACCAGCGCAGCGGGCGCAAGGCGTTGTTCCACTACCGCGACGGCAACCGGCTGCCCCTCACCGAGGAGCGGGTGCTGTGGCGGGTGCTGTACGAGACGGTCAACCAGGCATTGCGCCGCGGCGACTGCACCGTCGAGGTGTGGTGGGCCTGCGACGGGCAGGCCGCCCAGCTGGAGGTGACCACCGATGTCGACGGCTTCGACCTCCAGGACGGTGCACCACCCGGCTCGTGGGTACACGCCATCCGGGAGGAGGCTGCCGGCATCGGGGCCAGCCTCGAGATCGAGGAGCTCGACGGGGGTACCTGGCAGCTCCGGTGCGCTCGCAGCGGGCTGGTGACGGCGTGAGCGGGCGGGTCCTGCTGGCCGACGACCACCGCATCCTTCGGGAGGGGCTACGGCGGTCGCTGGAGGCCCAACACATCGAGGTGGTGGGCGAGGCCGCCGACGGCGACGAGGCCCTCGAGCTGGCCGAGGCCCTGCGCCCCGACGTGGTGCTCATGGACGTGTCCATGCCCGTCCTCGACGGTGTGGAGGCCACCAGGCGCATCCGCCAGCGCCTCCCCGAGGTGCGGGTGGTGATGCTCACCATGCACGCCGACGAGACCACCATGGCGCGGGCCATCCGGGCCGGCGCCGACGGTTACCTGGTCAAGGACTGCTCCACCGAGGAGATCGCCGAGACGGTCCGCCTGGTGGCCGGGGGCCAGACTGCAGTGTCGAGGGAGGTGGCGGTGTCGATGCTCCGGGAGGTGCGATCCATGCCGCCCGAGGTGGAGGAGGTGGTGTCGAAGCGCGAGGAGGAGGTCCTCCAGCTCATCGCCGACGGGTGTTCCAGCGCCGAGGTGGCCGAGCAGCTCTTCATCAGCCAGAAGACGGTCAAGAACCACCTGGCGTCGATCTACCAGAAGCTCGACGCCCGCGACCGCACCCAGGCGGTGCTGCGCGCCGTGCGCATGGGGATCGTCCGCCTCGGCTGACGGGAGGGCACAACGGGCCGTTCGGCCCATTCAGATGGGGCGGAACTCCTCCGATGTATGGAGCAACAACGGAGGCCCCGCCGGGGCCGAGACCCCACAAGGAGCATTCCGATGGCAACCCGAATCCAGTTCCTGGTCAGCTACCTCCAGTCCCGCTTCCACACCGACGAGAAGGGCGCCGCCCTGGTCGAGTACGCCCTGCTCGTGGCCCTCATCGCCGTGGCCTCCCTGGTCATCCTCGAGTTGCTCGGTACCGGCATCTCCGACCTGTTCTCCAGCGTCAACGACAAGGTCAACAGCGCCGCCACCACGCCGTAGCCTCCGTCTCCGGTTCCATCCGCGACCAAGGCGGGCCCCTCGGGGCCCGCCTTGGTCGCGTTTCCCGCTGGCGGCGCCGCCGGCCCCGGGGTCCGGCGAGCGCCTGTCACGTTGCCGGCCCCGGCTGCCACAAGGGGCCGTTCGGCCCATCCAGTGCCGCCCCCGGGGCTCCGATGTATGGGACAACAACGCAGGCCCCGCCGGGGCCGAGACCCCCACAAGGAGCCCTTCCCATGGCAACCCGCATCCAGTTCCTGGTCAGCTACCTCCAGTCCCGCTTGCACACCGACGAGAAGGGCGCCGCCCTGGTCGAGTACGCCCTGCTCGTGGCCCTCATCGCCGTGGCCTCCCTGGTCATCCTCGAGCTGCTCGGTACCGGCATCTCCGACCTGTTCTCCAGCGTCAACGACAAGGTCACCAGCGCCGCCACCACGCCGTAGCCTCCGTCTCCGGTTCCATCCGCGACCAAGGCGGGCCCCTCGGGGCCCGCCTTGGTCGCGTTTTCGGGTAAGCGGGCCGGACCGGTGCGGCGGTGCGGTCTCAGCCGGCGGCGGGGGGCTCCCCGCTGGCTTCCCCACCGGCCGCGGCCGGCGGGGTGGCCTGGTCGTCGCTCCCGCCGGGGCTGGGTTCGTCGTCGCTCCCGGCGGGGCTCGGTTCGTCGTCGCTCCCGGCGGGGCTGGGTTCGTCGCTCCCGGCAGGGCTGGGTTCGTCGTCGCTCCCGGCAGGGCTGGGCTCGCCCGTCCCCGGGGCGGTGGCGGCATCGCCGTACTCGGCGTAGTACTCGGCCCACGCCTGCTCGGCGTCGACGACGTCCGGCGCCCCCACGTAGTTGCCGGCCTCGTCGTAGGCGTGCTCACCGAAGTGCTGCTGGTACTCGGCGGCTACCACCCCGCCCTCGGCCGCCTGCTTGATGGACAGGCTGATGCGGCGGCGCTGGAGGTCGAGGTCGATGATCTTGACCCACAGCTCCTCGCCCGGGCTGACCACCTGCTCGGGCAGGTCGACGTGGGCCTCGCTCATTTCGGAGATGTGGACCAGGCCCTCGATCCCCTCGCCCACCTGGACGAAGGCACCGAAGGGCACCAGCTTGGTGACCCGCCCGTAGACCAGCTCGCCCACCCGGTGGTTGGTGGCGAACTCCTGCCACGGGTCCTGCTGGGTGGCCTTGAGGGAGAGGCTGATGCGCTCCTTGGACAGGTCGACATCGAGCACCTGGACCTCGATCTCGTCCCCGACGGCCACCACCGAGCCGGGGTGGTCGACGTGCTTCCACGACAGCTCGGACACATGGACCAGGCCGTCCATCCCCCCGAGGTCGACGAAGGCGCCGAAGTTGACCACCGACGAGACCGTGCCCTTGCGTACCTCCCCGGGCTTGAGGTTGGCGAGGAACTCCTCGCGCTGCTCCTTCTGGGTCTCCTCCAGCCATGCCCGCCGGGACAGCACCACGTTGTTGCGGTTGCGGTCGAGCTCGATGATCTTGGCCTCGATGGTCCGGCCGACGTAGGGCTGGAGATCGCGCACCCGGCGCAGCTCCACCAGGGAGGCGGGCAGGAATCCCCGCAGACCGATGTCGAGGATGAGGCCGCCCTTGACCACTTCGATCACCGGGCCCCGGACCACGCCGTCGCGCTCCTTCTCCCGCTCGATCTCGCCCCACGCCCGCTCGTACTGGGCCCGCTTCTTGGACAGGACCAGGCGACCTTCCTTGTCCTCCTTTTGGAGGACGAGGGCCTCGATGACCTCGCCCAGGGAGACGATCTCCGAGGGATCGACGTCGTTGCGGATGGAGAGCTCCCGGTTGGGGATGACGCCCTCGGACTTGAAGCCGATGTCGAGGAGGACCTCGTCCTGGTCGACCTTGACCACGGTCCCGGTGACGATGTCGCCGTCGTCGAAGGCCACGATGGTGCCGGCGATGGCGTCGTCGAAGGACAGGTCGCCCAGGTCGTCGGCCACCACCTGCCTGGGCACGTAGTCGCCAGCCGGGGTCGCCGGTTCGGGGGTCGCCGGTTCGGGGATGGCGGGTTGGGAAGTATCGCTGGTCTGTTCGGACATGGTGGTCGAGGCCTTCTGGACGGTGGATGGAATGGGACGTGACGCCCGAGCCGGGGTCCGGCCGGGGTGGGTGGCGAGGCCGGTCCCGAGCTGGGGGGGCAGACGTCGCAGCCTTCCCATCCTACCAAAGGGGACGGAGGGACCGACCTGCCGCCTCCCGTCAGCCCTTGGCTGCCGCCCAACTGGGACCGAAGGCCAGGTTCACCTCGAGGGGTACGGAGAGCTCGCACGCCCCGGCCATGGTGGCGACCACCAGCTCGGACATCGCCACCCGCTCCTCGGGGGGGACCTCGAGGATGACCTCGTCGTGGACCTGGAGGACGAGGCGGCTCCGGTGGCCCCCGGCCTCGATGCGGCCGTCGAGGGCCACCAGGGCGACCTTGAAGATGTCGGCGGCCAGGCCCTGGATGCCGGCGTTCATGGCCTGGCGCTCCCCGGCCTGGCGGATGCGCGGATTGGGCGAGGACAGCTCGGGGATCGGGCGGCGGCGGCCCATGAGGGTCTCGGTGTAGCCCCGCTGGCGAGCTTCGGCCACGGTGGCCTCCATGTAGGCCCGCACGTTGGGGAAGGCATCGAAGTAGGCGTCGAGGATCTGCTGGGCCTCCGTGACCGGGATGGCCAGGCGCTGGGCCAGCCCGAAGGATTCCATGCCGTAGGCCAGCCCGTAGGAGACCATCTTGGCCTTGGCCCGCTGGGCCGGGGTGACCTCCTGGTCGCCGACGCCGAAGACCCGGGCGGCGGTGGTGGTGTGGATGTCGCGGCCCGAGGCGAAGGCCTCGATCAGCCCGGGGTCCGACGCCAGGTGGGCGATCACCCGCAGCTCGATCTGGTTGTAGTCGGCCACCAGCAGCTGGAAACCCTCGGCGGGGACGAACGCCTGGCGGAAGCGGCGGCCCTCGTCGGTGCGCACGGGGATGTTGTGGAGGTTGGGACGATCCGAGCTGAGCCGCCCGGTCCGGGCCACCGTCTGGTGGAAGGTGGCATGGATCCGGCCGTCGTCCGCCACTTCGGCCACCAACCCGTCCCCGTAGGTCGAACGCAGCTTCTCCACCTCCCGGTAGCGCAGGAGCAGCTCGATGATGGGATGCTGGCCCCGGAGCTTCTCCAGCGAGGAGGCATCGGTGGAGTACCCGGTCTTGGTTCGCTTGCCCGGGGTGAGGCCGAGCTCGTCGAAGAGCACGGCTCGCAGCTGGGGCGTGGAGTTGACCAGGAAGGTCCTGCCGGCGGCGGTGTGGATCTCGGCCTCCAGCCGGCTGGCCTCGGCTGCCAGCTCCCGGTTGAGGCGGAGCAGCTCCTCCCTGTCGACGCCGACGCCGGCACCCTCCATGCGGGCCAGGACCCGCACCAGCGGGCGCTCCACGCCGTCGTAGAGGGCGCTCAGCCCCTGGTCGGCCAGGGCCTTGCTGACCGGCCCGGCCAGGCGGGCGACGGCGACCGCCGAGCGGGCCGTCTCGACGGGCACGGACGCGCCGGCACCGTCGAGGTCGAGGCGCCCGGCGACCGCCGGCGACGCCGGGTCCTCCAGGCGCAGCCCGACGTAGCGGGACAGCAGATCGGCCAGGACGTAGGACGCACCCGCCGGGTCGAGCAGGTAGCCGGCCACTTCGGTGTCGAGCTCGAGGTTGGCCACGTCCACCCCCACCGGCGCCAGGGCCCGCATCACGGCCTTGGCGCCGTGGGTCACCAGCGGGGGTCCACCGGGCCCCAGCATCCGGGCCAGCGCCGAGCGGGTGGGCCCGTCCTCCAGGAGGGCGGCGTCGACCCAGGCCGCCTCGCCGGGGTCGACCTGGGTGACCACGGCGATGCCGGCCAGGGGGGAGCGTCCGGGATCGCCGTGGAAACGGGCCAGGAGGGTCAGTGCTTCCCCCCGGCCGGCAGCCCAGCGATCGAAGAGGGCGATCGCCTCCGCGGTGCTGCCTACCAGCTGCACCCCGCACTCCAGGGTGGCGAGCTCTCCGGCGGCAGCGGGGCCGGCCTCGCGTCCCGTCTCGGATCCCGCTTCGGCCAGGCGCTGGTGCAGGGTGCGGAACTCGAGGAAGTTGAACAGGTCCCGTACGCCCTCGGGGTCGTACGGGGCCCGGGCCAGATCGCTCGGCCCGAGCTCGAGCGGGACGTCACGGAGAAGGACCATGACCTCGGCGTTGCGCCGCACCGTGGCTTCATGTTCGCTCAGGTTCTGGCGCAGCTTGGGCGTGAGCTCGTCGAGGTGGGCGAAGATGCCGTCGAGGGTGCCGTAGTCGGCGATCAGGCGGGCGGCGGTCTTCTCCCCTACTCCGGGGACGCCCGGCAGGTTATCCGAAGGATCACCCCGCAGCGCGGCATAGGCGGGATAGTCGGCCGGGGTGACGCCCGTGCGCTCCCGGATCCCTGCCTCGTCGTAGAGGACGTAGTCGGACACCCCCCGGCGGTTGTAGAGGACCTTGACCAGTGGGTCCTCGACCAGCTGGTAGGTGTCGCGGTCCCCGGTGACCACGATCACCTCCTCGCCCCGGTCCCGGGCCCCGGTGGCCAGGGTGGCGATGATGTCGTCGGCCTCGAAGCCCGGGCGCTCGACCATGGGGATGCCGAGGGACTCGAGTACCCGGCGCACCAGCCCCAGCTGCTGGCGCAGGATGTCCGGCGCCTCCTCCCGCTGGGCCTTGTACGTGGGCACCAGCTGGTGGCGGAAGGTGGGCTCGGGCCGGTCGAAGGCCACCACCACCGACTCCGGGCCATGGTCGCGCAACAGGTTGATGAGCATCGAGGTGAACCCGAAGACGGCGTTGGTCACCTGGCCCGACGCCGTGGCCATGTCGGTCGGCAGGGCGAAGAACGCCCGGTAGGTCAAGGAGTTGCCGTCGAGCAGGAGCAGCGTGGCCACTCCGGCGATGGTACGACCCCGGGCGCCCCCGGTTCGCCCTCAGGGAGCGAGGTGGCCGTCGATCACCCGCTGGGCGGTGGCCTTCATGGTGGCGCGCTCGGCCATGGCGTGGCGCTGGACGAAGGCGAAGGCGTCGGCCTCGGACAGGCCGTGGCGGTCGGTGAGGATGCCCTTGGCCTGGTCGACCACCCGGCGGATCTCCAGCTCGTCCTCCAGGCCGCGGACCTCGGCCTCCAGGGCCCGCATCTCGCGGAAGCGGCCGATGGCCACCTCGACCGCCGGGACCAGCTCCGAACGCTGGAAGGGCTTGACCAGGTAGGCCAGGGCCCCGGCGTCGCGGGCCCGCTCGACCAGGTCGCGCTGGGAGAAGGCGGTGAGGATGAGCACCGCCGCCCGCCGCTCGCCGGTGATCTCACGGGCGGCCGAGAGGCCGTCGAGTCCCGGCATCTTGATGTCGAGGATGGCGAGGTCGGGTTCGTGCTCTTTGACCAGGGCGACGGCCTCGTCCCCCCGGCCCGTCTCCCCGACCACGTCGTAGCCCTCCTCTTCGAGGGTCTCCCGCAGGTCGAGGCGGATGATGGCCTCGTCTTCGGCGATGACCACCCGCAGCGGGGCCACCTCAGCCGGCCCGGGCCGAGAGACGATCGAGGAGTTCGTCCTGCGCTCGTTCCAGCCCGGCCAGGCGGGCCAGGACTCCGGCCCGGTGGCGAGCCATGGCGTCGGCGTGACGCTGCGCCTCCTCGTGCTCCCGGCTGGCCATCGGGGTCTCCGACACCAGGGCCCGCAGGCGGGTGTCGTCGGCCATCTCCACCAGGCAGGCCAGCTGCTCGTCCACCAGTGCCAGCTCCTCGCGCAGCCGGCGCAGCCGGGTGGTGGTGGCGGCGAGCCGCCGCTCGAGCAGGGACAGGGGCACGGCTGGTGAGTGTATGCGGCGTAGTTCACCGGCCCGGCATCCTGGACGCCGGGCGCCAGCCGGAGATCGGGCCCCGATGCCCACCGGGCCGGCTCCGCCGTCGCTAGCGTGTCCCGGTGCACGTCGACCTGGGTGCCTGGGGTGTGGAGACGGGATACTGGGATGCCGCCGGGCGCTGGCAGGAACCCGGCGCCGAGACCCTGGAGGCGGTGGCCGCAGCGATGGGGGCGGGCCCGGGGTGTGTCCGCCCGCCGCCCGCCGAGGAGGCCCTGTGGTGCGTCACCGCCGGCCGGGCCGAGCCGCTGCAGAGCCGTTGCCAGCTGATCCTCGAGGACGGCACCGAGCTCGGGCCGACCAGCACCCTCGACGCCGACCTCCCCCTCGGCTACCACCGCCTCGCCCCTCTCGACGGGGGTCCGGTCACCCGCTTGGTGGTGAGCCCCCGCCGATGCCACCTCCCCGCCGACCTGCGGGCCTGGGGCTGGGCCGTCCAGCTCTATGCCGCCCGCTCCCGGGCCAGCTGGGGCATCGGCGACCTCGGGGATCTGGCCCGGTTGTGCCGGTGGGGCGAGGGCCACGGCGCCGGGTTGATCGCCATCAACCCCTTGCACGCCGCCGGCCCCGCCCACCCC
>DATMJI010000021.1:0-5804 GCA_035553895.1 Acidimicrobiales bacterium
TCGGTGATCACCCGCCCCCACAGCCGCACCTGGCCCACCACGAGGGGCACCGGGCGCAGGCACAGCGCCTGGGCATGCAACGAGGCCAGGTCGGCGCCGGCGTGCACGCCGCAGCCGCAGTCGGTGCCCGGAGCGGCATGCCTCTCGCCGTCCACACCTGCGCCGGCCAGGCAGCGGGCGGCCAGCGGCCGGCCGGGGGGCCAGTCGACGCCCCGCTGGGACAGCGAGCACAAGCGCAGCGGGCCCGGGCGCAGCCGCCAGTAGCGCCAGCCGGTGACCGCCGGCTCCGCCCGCTCCCCGGCCCGGCTCATCCCCGGCTCCGCCCGCTCAGCCGATACGAGGCTGGCCCCGCCCCTCGGCGTTGGCCGCCCAGGCGGCCATCTCGGGGAAGTCGGGGTCGAGGGAGCACGAGTCGTCGGGCTGCCACAGCTCCGACGCCTGTTCGTAACACGCCGGATGGAAGGTCATCGACGTCGGGCACATCATCTGGCCCACCGACACCTCGGCCTTGATGGCCTCGCCCTCGGCCACGGTGCGCCCGCAGACGTCGCAGGTACTCGAAGCCTTCATGGTTTCCATGCTACCGCCGGCCGCCGGGCGGGGCCGCCCGGTGTGGGCAAGGACCGGGAGAAGGTACTCTGGCGGGGCTGCCGCAGATAGCGGACCAGACCAGTCTCGTCGAGTTGTGCCGAATCGGCCCGGACCCCGCGCCGGTGCTTCCTCGCCTTGCCGGCCTCAGCGCCAATGCGAACGGAGCCCGTCGTGGCCGATCACGCGCTCTTGGGCGGCGTCCTCAAGGACTTCGCCCGCACCCTCGTCCGTCCCTACGACGTGGGCGAGGTCCTCTACCAGCTCACCGACCGGACCGTCGAGATCCTGGGTGCCGCCGGGGCCGGGGTCTCCCTCGTAGACGATGACGGGAAGCTGCGCTTCGTCAGCGCCACCGGCGAGCACACGGCCACGGTGGAGCGGGTGCAAGAGGAGTGCCAGATGGGGCCGTGCATCGAGGCACACCTGAGCGGCTCGCCTGTCCTCGTCGTCGACGTCGCCGACACGGAGGGCTGGCCGTTGTACCGGACCACCGCGGTGGGTGCTGGTCTGCGGGCAGTGGCCGGGATCCCCATGCACATCCAACACTTCCGTCTCGGCTCGTTGAACATCTACGACGACAAGGTGCGCCAGTGGTCCACAGACGATGTCGAGGTGGCCCAGGCACTGGCCGACATGGCGTCGAGCCTGGTGGTCAACGCCCGCCAGCTCGAGGAGCACCGGCGCCTGGCCGGCCAGCTCCAGCACGCCCTCGACAGCCGGGTGGTGATCGAGCAGGCCAAGGGATCGATCGCCAGGGACCTGGGCATCTCGGTCGACCAGGCGTTCGGCCGCTTGCGGGACTACGCCCGCTCCCACAACCGCAAGCTGCACGACGTGGCCCGCCAGGCTCTGGACGGCACCATCAAGCTCGATTGAGCACCGAAAATTGACCCGAACGCCTGCCGGCGGGCCGGGATGGCTCTACACTTGGACAGTAGGGCACCCTACGGTGCCACCGAATACTCGCCCGTGACCCCGGCGACCGTGTCCGAGCCCCTCTTGGGGTTCTCGATGGCAAGGAGCTGGGGGTCAGATGCCGATGGAGCGAGATGGGTCGGGCCTGCCTGGCCTCGACGTAGAGGTGTGCGAGGACGGCCATGGTGTGCTGCTCCTGCGCCTCCGGGGCGAGATCGACCTTCTCACCGCCCCCATCCTCGATCGCTCCCTCACCTCCCTGGCTGAGCGCGACGGTGCCACCCAAGTGGTGGCCGACCTCTCCGGCGTCAGCTTCGTCGGCATTGTCGGGGTGGAGACCCTGGGTCGCCATGCCATGCGCCTCAGCGAGGAGGGTCGGCGGCTGGTGGTGGTGTCGCCCTCAGCCTTGACCCGGCGGGTGATCGGGCTCCTCGGCCTGGACGAGCACCTGGGCGCCGCCCGCTCCGAACCCTCCCCGGACGGGATCTCCTCGTCGGTCTGATCGGGAACCCCGAGCACCGGAGCCGGTGCTTCGCCTGTTGCCGGGCGGCGGCGGGCGCGGCTACAAGTGGCGACGTGGAGGTGTTGTTCGAGCATCGGACGAGCACGTCGAGTGCCGAGCGCCCTGTGGGGGGAGCGGTGGGACGCGTGCCGCCGGTGCCCGCCCGCCGACGGCGGCAGGCATGAGCAGGCGAGGGCGGCGAACCCGAGAAGCCCCCGGCCCCGACTCCGGCCACGGCCACGACCACGGCCACCACAGCGGGGGGGGCTGGCGGGCCCGGATGCGCTCCCTGCTTGCACTCCACAGCCACGGTGCCGGCACTTCGATCGAGCCCGCCCTGGAGAGCAGCGACGAGGGCATGCGGGCCCTGAAGGTCTCACTCGTCGTGCTGATGGCCACGGCTGGCTTCCAGGTCCTGGTCGTGGCGGCCAGCGGCTCGGTGGCCCTGCTCTCGGACACGGTCCACAACTTCTCCGACGCCCTCACCGCCATCCCCCTCGGCGTCGCCTTCTGGCTGGCCCGACGCCCGGCCACCCGGCGCTACCCGTATGGCTACGGGCGGGCCGAAGACCTGGCCGGCCTCTTCATCGTCGCCATGATCGCCCTGTCGGCGGCGGTCGCCGCCTGGGAGGCAGTCGGCCGCCTGCTGGACCCCCGGGAGATCCGCCACCTGGGCTGGGTCATCGCCGCCGGCGTCATCGGCTTTGCCGGCAACGAGTGGGTAGCCAGTTACCGGACCCGGGTCGGGCGCCGGATCGGCTCAGCCGCCCTGGTGGCCGACGGCCACCACGCCCGCACCGACGGCCTGACCTCCCTGGCCGTGGTGGGCGGAGCGATCGGTGTGGCGCTGGGTGCCCCGCTGGCCGATCCCGTCGTGGGCCTGCTGATCGCTGTGGCCATCGTCTTGGTGCTGGCCAGCGCCGGCCGCGACGTCTTCCGGCGCCTGTTGGACAGCGTCGATCCCGAGCTGGTCGGCGAGGTCGAGCGGGTCCTGGCCGGCGTCGATGGAGTTGAAGCGGTGGAGGCGGTGCGCATCCGCTGGGTCGGTCACCAGCTGCGAGCCGAGGCCGAGATCGTGTCCGACTGCGACCTGCGCCTGGCTCGGGCGCACGCCATCGCCGAGGAGGCCCACCACCGCCTGCTCCACCAGATCCCTCGCCTGGCCACGGCCATCATCCACTCCAACCCCTGCGGTCACGACGGTGGAGCGCACCACCGGGCCACGGCGCACCACTTCCGCCGGCCGCTCCGCACCTGAGGGCACCGGTCAGAGCTCTCCTGGCCCCCGACCGGCGAAGGTACGGATGAACGCCCGCACGGTGGCCGGGTCGACGGCGTCACAGAGCTGGCGATGCTCCCAGGCGGTCAGGGCGACGGGGCGGCCACCGTCGATGGCCCGCCCGACCGGTGCCACGATCACGTCGGTTGCCCCCTCGGCGAAGCCGGCGAGCACCCGGCGCTCGTCCGGCGCCAGCGAGGCGTCGTACTGGAGCAGGACCGTCCCCACCTCGGCGGCCGCCACCTGGCGGCTCTCGGGGATGGGCTCGTCGTAGACCCCCGGATCGGGGGCACTGCCGGCCGCATGCGGTCCGGCGACGGGGGGCGAGAACCGGTAGTCCACCTCGGCGGTGCCCACGGTATGGAAGCCCGCCGGCTCGACCGCCCGTTCCACCGGGCCGCAGGCCGCCTCGCCGGGGCTCCCGCAGCCGGCCAGCACGGCCATGGCCACCAGGGCGACCCGGGCCGGGCCCTGAGGGCGCAGGACCGTGCTCACGTGCCGAGGAGCAAGGTCAGGCCGGCGACGGTGTAGGCCACCATGGCCGCCAGCACCGGGTACTGGCTGCGCACCGCCTGGCGGACGGGGAGCAGCTCGACGGCCCGGTCGTGGGCGGCCACGACCCCCGCCACGTGGCCCACCACGATGGCGCCGGCCTGGACGTAGGCGATGGTGGCGACCGTGACGGCGGTGAAGTCGATCCTCCAGTCGGCGGTGCCGAAGAGGTCCCAACCGGAACCGAAGGGATCCGAGGCCAGGGCCAGCGCACCTTGCCCCTCGAAGACCAAGAGGGAGAAGTAGTGGGCGATGGTGTAGGCCAACAGGATGGGCACGAGGGAGGGCACGAAGGTGAGGGTGAGCGACGCCGGTTCCTGGCCACTGAGGCGGGCAGCCACCCGGGTGGCGGCCACGTAGGCTAGGGCCACGAGGCCGATGACCCACAGGAGCCCGACGGTGTGGTAGGCGGTGAGGGACCACCCGCGAGCCCCCGAGACGAGATCGTCCCAGAAGCTGGTGCGGGTGACCCCGTCGAAGGTGGTGCCCCCGAGCACGATGAGCACCAAAGCGGCCGTGCCGGCGCGGGGCTGGAGCCGGGCCAGGCCGCTGAAGGGCACCCGGGCCCGCAGCCTTCCCTCTTCGTCCCGGTAGAACGGGGCCAGGTGGGCGACGAGGCTGAACAGCACGCCGAAGCCGTCGCCCGTCCGCAGCCATCCCCGGCCCCAGCGGGCGGCCCCGGCCAGCATGGCCACGCTGTAGGCGCTCAAGGCCACCGCCAGGACCTTGGTCGACGCCGGGCTGTGGTAGGCCAGCTCGATCCACAAGAAGATGCCCACGGCGGCGGCGGCCAGCCCGGTGCGGCCGGCCCACGGCGGCGGTCCCTTGACCGGGCCCTCGGCGGCACCGTCCCGCCGGCGCAGCCGCTGGCCCACCGCGGCCAACGTGTCGAAGGGGCTCAGGACCGCCCAGATGTCGCCCACCACGGCGCTGAGCAGGGGCACGCCCACCCAGAAGACCACGTAGACGACCACCGGGGCGATGTTGGAGCTGACGTTGTCGGGCCCGGTCCATGCCGCCCACAGGGTGACGGCGAAGGCAGCCAGGCCGGCCAGGCGCAGCGGGAGGGCGAGGGTGCGGGCAGCGGTGTCGAGGCGCGCCGGCAGCGCCCGGCCATCGGCGGCGCCGGCCAGGCGAGGCGAGGGCCACAGCAGACGCAGGGCGACGAAGGAGATGACGAGGGCGAAGCCGGCCCCGTAGGCGAACAGCCACAGGGGCAGCGGCAGGTCGGAGCGCCCCCCCAGGCCGTGGGCGGCCGCCGGCCCGGCGGTCGCCGCCACCCACGCTGCCGCCACCCCGGTGGCGACGGCCAGGCGGCCGGCCATCACGACACCTGCAGCTGGAGCAGCTCGAGCCCGGCCTCCTCGAGCTCGACCTCCCAGACCCCGGGCAGGTCGGCGACGAAACGCAGTTCGGCCACCTCGCCGGGGACCACGGCGGCGGCGCGGTCGTAGCCGTGGACGTGGACCTCGTCGACGACATCGGCGCTGACCCGCAGCACCACCTCATCGCCGAGGCCGACCGCCGGCTCGCCGGGCACCACGTCGACCGATCCGCCCGCCACCGTCACCTCGATCACCGTCCCGGTCTCCCCGGCGTCGGTGGCGGTGGTGGTGGTGGTGGTGGGCGCGGCCGCTCCCTCCTCGGCCGCCGGGCTGGGCGTGGTGGGAACAGCCCCGTCCTGGTCTCCCGTGCCCCCGCCACCGCAGGCGGCCAGCAAGGCCACCAGGAACAGGCCCAGCAGCCGCTCACCCGCTCGGCACCGTGCCTGCATCGTTTCTCCTCCTCGTCTCGCTCGTCTCCCTGGCGTGCCCGCCTGACCGGCGGCCGGGCGCGCCGCCGCCGGTCGAGCGATGGGCGCGTGGCGCCGATCCGCCGGGTGGCCCCGATCGGTGCTGCGTCAGGCGGGGAGCGGGGGTGCCCGGGACGAGAGGGGCGACCAGCCGGGCGCGCTCGGGACGGAGA
>DATMJI010000022.1:0-6288 GCA_035553895.1 Acidimicrobiales bacterium
AGCCGCAGCGAGGCCCTCGCCTGGTGCGTGCGCCTGGTCGGGCGCAACGAGGCGGAGTGGATCGACCGCCTGCGCCAGGCCCTGGTGGCGGTGGAGGAAGCCCGCTCAGCCGGGCCGGCCGGCGCCTGAGCGCCGGGCCAACGAGCCATCGCGACGGCCGGCGAGCCCGCCCCTGGCACGTTCTTTGTGGATGGACCGGGCCTGGCACCGCTCGTCCGACAAAGAACGAGAAGACGGCCTGCGGGAAGACCGAGGCGGTGCTAGTGCCGCATCAGCGAACCTTGGCCTCGTAGGTCCCCCACCTGAGATTCACGATCGCGCACTCTGGTCCTGTCGCAACAGACAAGGACAGGAGGTTGGCGTGGCCAGGGAGCGCTTGCGGGTGCGAGAGATCTCCAACGAGGAGGGCAACCGGCTGTTGCGGATCGTCCGTCGCAGCTCGGGGTCGGTCGTGACGTGGAGGCGAGCACAGATGGTGTTGCTCTCCGCCCAGGGGATGGACGTCGAGCAGATCTCCAAAGTGGCGTTCACCAGTGCCGACCGGGTGCGCGACGTGATCAACAACTTCAACGACGACGGGTTCGACTCGCTCTACCCGCGCTACGCCGGTGGTCGGCCACCGACGTTCACACTTCCCCAGCGCCAGCAGGTCAAGCGCATCGCCCTGGCCCGGCCGATGGACCACGGGTTGCCGTTCTCGACGTGGAGCTTGACCAAGCTGGCCGAGTTCTTGGTGGCTGAGGGGGTGGTCGACGACATCAGCCACGAGGGCCTGAGGGACCTGCTCCGAAAGGAAGGCGTCTCGTTTCAAGTGATCAAGACGTTCAAGCAGTCCAACGACCCCGACTACGAGGCCAAGAAGAACCGGGTGCTCGAGCTCTACGACATCGCCGACGGCAAGGTCGAGGCGGGCCCGGGAGATCCGACGGTGGTGTTGTGCGTGGACGAGTTCGGCCCCCTCAACTTGTTGCCCCGGCCGGGCAAGCAGTGGGCCCCGATGGCATCGGGCAAGGGCTCAAAGGCCTCCCCCCGCCGTCGCCGCCGGCGGGCGACCTACACCCGCACCCAGGGCGTTCGCCACCTGATGGCCGCGCTCGACTTGGGCACCGACAAGATGTACGGCCACGTCAAGGTGAACCAAGAACCGGACCACCTTCCTGGCCTTTTGCCGCTACCTGCGGTCGCTGCACCCGAGCGAGGTGCGCATCGCCATCGTCATGGACAACTTCAGCCCCCACCTGTCGACCCACAAGGATCAGCGGGTGGGCGAGTGGGCGGTGGCCAACAACGTCGAGTTGGCCTACGTGCCCACCAACTGCTCGTGGATGAACCGGATCGAGTGCCAGTTCCAGGCGTTGCGCTACTTCACCCTCGATGGCACCGACCACCGCACCCACGAGGAGCAGAACTCTATGATCCGCCGCTACATCGCCTGGCGCAATCGGCACACCCAGAACGAAGAACTTCGTGCTATTTCAATCCGCGCAAACGTTGCCTGATACGGCACTAGTTGGCCCGAGCCGAGGGGGCGAAGGAGGGTACCGGGGCCGGGCCCGGGCGCCGGCGCCGGGCCTCCAGGCGCTGGTCGTCGTTCTCGGCGCCCCAGTACCCCTGCTCACGGTGGCGCCGGGCGTACTCCCGGCAGGGCAGCAGCACCGAACACGTCACGCAGATGGCCCGGGCGACGGCCTCCCGCAGCTCCCGGGCGTCGGCCTGCTCGCCGTGGGGGGCGAAGAAGTGCTGGGTCTGGCCTTTGCAGGCGGCAGCCTCCATCCAGTCCTGCTGGGTCCACCGGGGCAGGAGCCGCACGGCCGAGTCGGCGCTTGTGCTTTCTTTCACTTGCTCTAGTATCCACAATACCGGGTCCACTTGCTCATATGAATCGGAGATTGCCGCAATCTGTCCGGACGATGAAGGGACGCGGTCAGCGGCAGGCGGTCGCGGCCTGCTGGCTGCGCTCGGCCAGGATCGCCGGGTCGGCCAGGATCTCGTCGAAGGCCAGCAGCTCGTCGATGGAGTAGGCCAGCACGATCTCGGTGCCGAGGCACCGGGCGTGTTCGACGCCGACGCCGCCGGAGATGGCGGTGAGGGTGGCGTAGGTGCGCGAGACCGGGTAGATCAACGCATCCTGGGCCCCACCGCCCGGCGCACCTTCGGCACCGGCGCCGGGGTCGCAGGACTCGAGCACGACCTCGCCGTCCCGGCGCGAGACGGTGGCGTCGTTGGCGGGCACGGCTGCGGTCCACTCGGCGAGCACCGCCGCCATTTGGTCGGTCTCGGCCGGGTCGTCGCCCCGGAACGCCGCCCGCAGGCAGGCCCGGCCGTCGTGCTCGAAGGCGACGTAGGAATCGCCGCCCCAGCCGTCGGTGGCCCGCAGCGCCTGGCGGGGGTCGAGGTGCTCGGCCAGCAGGAGGAACCAGGTGAGAGCCCCGAAGTCGCCCTCTTCGAGCAGGGTCTCCCCCTCACCCACCGGGGGAAGGTCGACCGGCTGGGGGGCGTTGCCGTCGAGGTAGACGAAGGGGTCGAGCAGCTGCTCCTCGGAGCGGGGCGGGTCCCGGAGGGCGGCGTCGACGCCGTCGGTGGCCAGCTCCGCGAAGACCGCCTCCACGAAGGGCAGGCCGAGGGAGTAGGGCGCCGAGAACAGGGCCAGCAGGGCGCCGGGCAGCTCCTCGGGCAGCTCCACGCCGGCGGCCTCGCCGACTCGCTCATGATCGAGGGTCTGGCGGTCACGGCGCCCGAGCTGGGCCGCCCACTCCTCCTCCACCCGCAGGGCATCGCCCTCGACCACCGCCCGGAAGGCATTGCGCTCACCGTCGGAGGTGAACGTCTCGAGACGTTGGAGATCGAAGTTCTGGTCCTGGAGGACGTGGGTGAGCTCGTGCACCAGGGTGGCCTCGATCCCGACGCTGAGGTGGGTCCCCCGTACGGTGATGCGCTCCTCGGCCGGGTCGTAGTAGGCCAGGGTCGACTCCCCGGCGAGCTGGTTGAGCGAGTCGAAGATGTCGAGTGGCCCGCTGGCCAGGCCGGTGGCCCGCAGGAAGGCCGCACCCTGCTCCAGGTCGGCGACCTCGGTCTCGGTCAACTCGGCTTCGTCGCCGGTGACGGCCCGGCGGAACTCCTCGGGGTCGAGGAAGTCGACGAAGACCGGGTAGTGGAACTCCAGTCCCCGTTCTCCGGCGACGAAGGCGGCCAGGTCGGCGACCCGGGGATCCCACTCCTCGGGAAAGCGGGGTTCGAAGCGCACGGCGGCGACGATGCCGGCCACCAGCACCACGATCACGGCGATGGCGGTCAGGGTGGTGGGCCAGGGCGGGGCCCCGCCGCGTCCCAGACCCATGCGCCTCGCCTCCGATCGCGTCGCTCCCCGCCATGGGAAGCTGACGAACCCTACAAGGGGGACGGTCCGGCCCCGGCCAGGGGGACGGGTCGCCGCCGCTACCGTTCGGGCGGTGACACGGCGGCTGGCCGAGGCCATGGGCAAGGTCGTCGCCGCCCTGCCCGGTGGCGGCGAAGACCGCCCGGGCCAGCGGCGAATGGCCGAGGAGGTCGAGGAGGCCATCGCCAGCCGCCGCCACCTGCTGGTCCAGGCCGGCACCGGAACCGGCAAGTCGCTGGCCTACCTGGTGCCGGCCCTGCTCGCCGGACGGCCCGTGGTGGTGGCCACCGCCACCAAGGCCCTCCAGGAGCAGCTGGTCACCAACGACCTGCCCTTCCTGCGCCGCTGCCTCGGCGTCGACTTCACCTGGGCCCTGCTCAAGGGCCGGTCCAACTACCTGTGCCTGGCCGCCCTCGACGACGCCGTGGGCGGGGCGGCCCAGACCACCCTGGTCGAGGGCCCGGGGCTGGCGGCCGGCGACCTCGATGCCGTCGTCGACTGGGAGCAGTCGACGGTCACGGGCGATCGAGCCGACTTGCCCCTCGCCCTCTCGAACCCCGCCTGGTCGACCCTGTCAGTGACCGCCGCCGAGTGCCCTGGCAGCCAACGGTGCGCCCGGGGAGACGACTGCTTCGCCGAGGCGGCCCGGGACCGGGCTGCCCGCGCCGATCTGGTCGTGGTCAACCTCCACCTCTACGCCGCCCATCTGGCCAGTGGTGGCGTGGTCCTGCCCGAGCACGACGTGGTGGTGATCGACGAGGCCCACGCCCTGGAGGACATCGCCGCCGCCACCTTGGGGGTGACCCTCGGGCCCGGCCGGATCCTGCAGGTGGCCCGGGGCGGCCGGTCGCTCTTCACCGGCGACGTCGCCTCGCTCGCATCCCTGGAAGCGTCCGCCCGGGGGCTGGCGGACCTGCTCCAGGCGGCAGCCGGTCGCCAGGTCGACCCCGGTGGCGGCGACCTGGCGGTCGTGCTCACGGGCGCCGCCGAGGCCGCCGCCGCCGCCGCCCGGGCGGCCCGGGAGCTGGAGCCGAGCGGCGAGGCGGCGGGCCGGGCCGATCGCCTGGTGCTCCTGGCCCAGAGCCTGGTGGGCGACATCCGTTTCGCCCAGGAGCTGGGGGAGGGCCACGTGGCCTGGGTGGAGGACGGTCCCCAGGCCAACCTGCGAGTGGCCCCCATCGACGTCGGGGCCGAGCTGGCGGCCCGGCTGTACCCGGAGGTGACGGTGGTGCTGACCAGCGCCACCCTGGTGGTCGGGGGCAGCTTCGAACCGCTGGCCGGCCGCCTGGGCCTCGATCGGCCGGGGCCGCCGGGGGCCGGTGGCGGCGAAGAGGGAAAGGCCGCCGGTGGCGGGCAGGCGCCCGAGTGGCGGGGCGTCGACGTGGGCAGCCCCTTCGACTACGCCGACCAGGCGCTGCTCTACTGCGCCGCCCACCTCCCCGGTCCCGGCCAGGCGGGCTACGACGAGGCCATGCTGGCCGAGCTGGAGGCGCTGGTGCGAGCGGCCGGGGGCCGTACCCTCGCCCTCTTCACCAGCCGTCGGGCCATGGAGGCGGCGGCCGAACGCCTGGCCGGCGAGCTGCCCTGGGACGTGCTGGTCCAGGACCGCCTGCCCCGCCCGCTCCTCCAGCAGCGGTTCGTGGAGGACGAGACGTCGGTCCTGCTGGCCACCATGGGCTTCTGGCAGGGCTTCGACGCCCCCGGGCGGACCTGCTCGCTGGTGGTCGTCGACCGGTTGCCGTTCAGCCGGCCCGACGATCCCCTGGCGTCGGCTCGCCGGGAGGCCGCCACCCGGGAGCGGCGCAACGCCTTCGCCGCCGTGGACCTGCCCCGGGCGGCGGTCCTGCTGGCCCAGGGGGTGGGCCGGCTCATCCGCTCGGCCCACGACCGGGGGGTGGTGGCCGTGCTCGACCGCCGTCTGGCCACCGCCTCCTACCGGTGGGAGCTGGTCCGCAGCCTGCCGCCGATGCGCCGGACCAAGGACCCCGAGGAGGTGCGGCGCACGCTGGCCGAGATCGCCGCCGGGTGAGGCGGCGGCGGCCCCGGTGTCCACCACCGGCGGGCGACCAGCGGGGATACTGGTCGGGTGCGGGACGCCGGTGCGGGGGGGCGGGGCACCGACCCCACGGTGGGCCTGGTGGTGGGGGCCGGCGTGGTGGCCCTGGCCCTGCTGTGGGTGCCGCTGGCCCTCACCGCCGGTGGGGGCGGCGCCCGGCCCGGCCCGTCCCCGTCCCGGGAGGTGGCGGCGGTGGCCGAGACCTACCTCGAGGCGTGGGGCCGGGGCGACCTGGCGGCCATGGCCGTCCTGGTGACGGGCGCTCCGGCCGACTTCAGCGCCGCCCACCGCCAGGTGGTCGAGGCCCTTGGGTCGACCGGGGCCCGCTTCCGGCCCGGCCGGCCCGAGGTGGCCGGGAAGGCGGCCGCCGTCCCCTTCCTGGCCAGCGTCGACCTGGCCGGTCTCGGCACCTGGACCTACGAGGGCCGCCTCGACCTGACCTACAGCGTGGCCGAGCCACCGGCCGTCCCCACCGGCGAGATGGTGGACGGTGGCGACCAGCCGCCGGGCCCGGCCGGCGAGGCTGCGGTACCCCTTGTGGAGGGGGTGGGGTCCGACCGGCCCCGCTGGTCGATCCGGTGGTCGCCGGCGAGCATCCACCCCGCCCTGGGGGCGGGCCAGCGCCTGGCCGTCGTACGGGAGCTCCCGGAGCGCGGCGAGCTGCTCGACGTCACCGGTCGGTCCCTCACCGGCGACGGCGCCCCCGCCCTGGCCGCCCTGTCCTCCCAGGTGCTGGGCCGGGTGGCGGCCGCCGAGGCAGGGGCAGCGGGCGCCACCCGGCCCAGCACCTGGGAGGACAGGGCGGCCAGGGCGGGGGCGCCGTCGCCGGTGAGGGACCGACCGGTGACGGCGCCCC
>DATMJI010000023.1:0-26525 GCA_035553895.1 Acidimicrobiales bacterium
ACATCGAGGTCTTCTTCAATCGCCAGCGGCTCCATTCATCGCTGAACTTCCTCACGCCCGTCGAGTATGAGGACAGCATCCACCACCAGAGCGTCGCTCAGGCGTCATAATCAACCTGTCCGTCGAAGCGGGTCAACCCCAAGCGATATCAGCATCCCGCCAGGTCTGCTGCGACAGTTGCTGGCGAATCCCGCTGATGCTCCCGCCTTGCTCGCAGCCCGAGCTGTTGAACGGCTCGCGCCCCGAGCGGTGCGCGACGTACGCTTGATACGCGAGCGCAATCCCCGGGCGACCGACCGTCAGCTTGCGATCTACTTCAAGCGCAAGTACAGCCGCGCCGCGCGTTTGGAGGGCGCGGGCACCGGAGCAGCCGGAATATTTGGGCTCCCGGTTGACCTCGTTGCACTCGCTTGGATCCAAAACCGAATGGTCCTGTCGATCGCCGCTGTCTACGGGCACGACATGACCGACCATCGGGACCGGGCAGCCGAACTGCTGATCCTTCAGGGAATTCACAATGCCCGGGAACCAGCGATAAGAGCGATCATCCAAGCGAGTGAGAAGGCTCTTGCCAAAGTGGTCCTTAGGCACCTCCGCAAGGAAGCCCTGGTCCTCGTCAAGCAACTGTTCCGCGTTGTGGGTTTCAAGTTCACCCGCAAGGCACTGCTCGAGAAGGGCGTCCCTCTCGTCGCCGTGCCCATCTCTGCGGGAGTCAACCAGGTCTCCACTCAACTGTTGGCCAACTCGGCGATCAAGTTTTACGACACGACGATCACCTAGGAGTGGTGGAGAGCAGGCAACGACGCTTCCGCCTCCTGCTAGCGCGACGGAACGACGGCTCGGTGAGGCATGATGCAGGAGTGAAGCAGCAGGAGGTTTCGATCCTGGAGCGCCCCGTCTACGGAGTCGCTGAAGCGGCCAGCTTTCTGGGCCTGCGGCCGGATCGAGCACGTGCCTGGCTCGACGGGTACGAACGCCAAGGAGTCAACTATCCGCCCGTCATCCGCCTCCAGCGGACCGGCGCCGACATAGTCACATGGGGGGAGTTCGTCGAGCTCGGGTACCTACGCGAGTACCGCCGCAAGGGTGTCCCGCTGCAACGCCTCCGTCCCGTGATCGACGATCTCCGCAGTGAGTTCGGAACTTCGTACCCGCTGGCGACGGCACAGCCGTACATCTATGGCAAGGAGCTCGTGCTCGAGCTTCAGGAGAAGAACGACCTCCCCAGGTCGATCGCCATCGTCATCTCCACCGGGCAGACCATCGCCTTGGCCGACGAAGCCGCTCGCTTCTTCAAGAAGGTGGAGTTCGATCCGCCCGACCGGGGTGAGGTCCGGCGGCTCCATCCCGCTGGGCTGGCGTCGCCGGTCGTGATCGATCCGCTGGTGCGCTTCGGCCAACCTTCCGTGAACGGTGTGGCCACCGAGCGGCTCTGGGAAATCTTCGACGCAGGCGAAGCGATCGGGGACATCGCCAAGGGCTACGACATGTCGACGGAACTGGTGAGGGCCGCCGTCGCCTACGAGGAACAGCAGCGCTCGATAGCGGCGTAGTACGCGGTGGCGGCCAGGTTCTTCGTCGACGAGAACGACCTGGTACTCGGCAAGGCGCTCGCACAGCTACACGATGGGGTCGTCTATCCGGGACACCCAGGGCTGTCGGATGTTCCACGGGGAAGCTTGGACGACGAGTGGCTGCCGGTGGTTGGCGCACGTCGGGTCGTGGTCATCTCTCGCGACCAGCGCATCCGTTACCGGCCGGTCGAGAAGCTGCTCTGGGTGGAGCACCGGGTTCGAGGCTTCGTACTGACCGGTCGCAAGAGCCAGTCCACGGCCGACAGCCTCCGGATCCTCGCACGTCACTGGCACCGCATCGAGTCCGTGGTTGAGACCGAAGAACAGGGACCGTGGATGTACGCGGTCACCGAAGAGCGACTACGCGAGATCCAGCTCGCTGACTGAGTGGCCCAGCTGGGCGTGGCTCATGCCGGGACGCAGGTCGGTCACGCCTCAGGATGGTCCCTTGCCTCATCGGTCGGACGACGGAACGCCGCACCGACGATGCCGGCGGCACGGGTATCGGCGCCGGGCATGAGGTGGCCGTAGACCTTCAAGGTGGTGGACGTGTCGCGGTGGCCGAGGCGGGCAGCGACGGTGGTGACCGCCTCGCCGGCGTCAAGCAACAGCGAGGCTTGGAGGTGGCGGAGGTCGTGCAGGCGGGCCTTGACGCCAAGCTCCCGGCACAACCGGTACCAGGCCTGGCCGATGCGGTCGGGAGGGAGCGGCTCGCCAGATCCGGGTGCTCGTTCGAACACGAAGTCGGTTGGCCGTGGCGGGACGCCGGCGGCGGTGCCGCGCTCGACGGCACGATCCCGGTGCTCACGCAGCAGGCGCGAGGTCTCCTCGTCCAGGCCGACGTTGCGCACGGCGTGGGTCTTGGTGCCCTGGACGATGAGCTTCTTCTCGATCTCGAGGACGGCCCGGCGGATCAGCACCTGCACGGGCTCGCTGGCGAAGTCGACGTCGTGCCACTGCAGCGCGCACGCCTCACCCCGCCGGCAGCCTGTGGCGGCGAGCAGCCGGAAGACCAGCGCGTTCTCCGGGTTGCGCGAGGCCGTCGCCCGCTTGAGCACCCGCAGCACGTCCTCGATGGGCGGGGGCTCGATCTCGTGGCGATGCACGCGAGGTGGGGTGACCCGGTCGATGGGGTTGCGCTCGATCCAACCCCATCGCACCGCCTGGGCGAACGCGGCCCGCAGGACGGTGTGGAAGCGCAGCACGGTCGCAGGGCTCCGGCTCTTGGTCTGGCCGAGAAAGCGGTAGAGGTCATCGACGACTTTCGGCGTGACCTTCTTGAGCGGAAGCGCCTTGAACCCGTCGGGAAGCTGAGCGACAAGGCGGCCGTAGCCGTACAGGGTCGACGGTGAACGGCCGAGGTGCTCGATGTGGGCCAGCCACTCCTCGAGGAGGGTGGCCACCGTCTTGGCCGACGGGGCTACGACGCCGGCGTCGACCTCGGTCACGAGCGCGGCCAGTGCGCTCTGCGCCTGGCGCTTGGTGCCTTGGAAGGCTCGTGTCCGGTACCGGTCCTTCCCCGTGATCGGGTCGACCCCCTCGTAGGCGCGGAGCTGCCAGCGGCCGGGACCGCGCTCGCGCATGGAACCCTTCACGACCGTCTCCGGGGGCTGACCGCTACGGACGGATTCAGGCGGTTGTGAGCAGGTGCCGATGCTGGTTCACATCGGGCACCAGCAGTCGGTTTCACCCGTCGGATCGGCAGCGGCTCGACCATGGCCAGGACGATAACCGGCTTCATGGACGGAAGCCATGGACAACAGGAGTTGCTGCGTCTCGGAGCCAGCCTGCCAGAGCACCTGCGACCCTGTGACCAGGACTTCCTCTGGCGCCCCCGGCAGGACTCGAACCTGCGACGCACGGTTTAGGAAACCGACGCTCTATCCTCTGAGCTACGGGGGCTGGTCTTGCGAAAGTGCTGGTCAGCGGCTATTTCTGCTGCTGGATCGCGAGCCCTGCTTCGCCGATCGCGTCGAGATCCCGCGAGAATCCGGCGGGTGTGACGGACAACGACGGGTGGCTCCGGTGCCTGGTGGTCGTACTCACGTCGTCAGGAGATGCGATCTGGCGAGCTCGTCGGCGTAGTCGAGCGGGTCACCAGGCAGAATCTGGAGATAGACTGACGTCCTGCTGCCGTTGAGGGTCAACCTGACGATGCGGGCAAGAACCGGGTCCATCTTGTCGGCGGCGATCACGATTGCCCCTCGGTGATCAGCGACGGGTCGCGCCTCGTCGAGAAAGGTCCACACGACCCCGGTCTCGTCGACCTGTTGGATGTCGCAGAGGATGTCGATCTGGACTTGAGCAGCGGTGGTCATGGTCACCTCCTCCTTTGGCGGTCACGGTTGCGCTCGCCGGAACCGAACAAGGACGACAGGGTACTTGCCGCGTCGGCCGTGGCCTTGGGAACGAGGACGTCGAAGTGCGGCGCGTCGAACGTGGGCACAAGCTCGAACCCAGTGTCCTGAAGCACACGGCCGCCGCGGTTGTGTAGCTCCTCCGTGACCAGAGCCGGTCCGCAGGATCGCCTCCAGGCTCCAGCCGGCGACGGTTGCATCGAACGCTGATCGACGACATCGGGCGTCCCCGGTAGCCGTAGCGGTCCTGCTCACGTCGCATGTGGTCGACGAACTTCTCGACGGTGATCGGGCCTGCTCGCACGACGAGCGTCAAGTCGTCCGGAGGCGCCGCGTTCTTGAGGTACGGCTCGATGTGACGCAGCACCGGCTCGGTTGTCACGGCATCGCCGAAACTCTCGCCGCCCCGGTCGGTCGCATCGACAGCGAGGCTTGATACGTCATTTCGAGCCCATCGGTGAGGCGGCGTCGAGACTGGGGCTCCGACGCGGTCAGCGGGTCAGGCGTGGGTTCGGGCGTTGCAGGAAGGGCCGTACGGCCGCGTAGCCGCAGGCGAGGGCAACGAGGCCGTATGCGAGCCATCGCAGCGCTCCAAGGTCGGCCGATGACGTCAGCTCGCGGATGTTGACGACGAAGAGCAGCCCACCGACGGCCACCCCGAGGCCGCGAGCCGGCAGGAACCGAATCGCCCACGCTGCGATGGGCGCAGCCAACACACCTCCGGCCAGCATCGCCACGACCACGGCGACGTCGATGCCACCCCCGCCGACGGACGCCAGCAGCGAGCCGGAGGCGACGACGGCGACGGCCACCTCGGCGGTGTTGACCGACCCGATGGCATAGCGGGGGGCGAGGCCGCGCTGGAGCAGGAACGGGGTCACCACCGGGCCCCACGCCCCGACCAGGCCGTTGGTCACTCCTCCAGCGGCGGCCACTGCCGCCGTTCCTCTCTCGTCATAGCGGCGACCGTTGCCCTCCTCGAGCTCGCCGCCGGCGGCCGCTGGAAGTGGCCGGCTGAAGCGCAGAAGGATCCGTGCAGCCATGCCGAGCAGCAGTACCGCGAGGATCGGCTTGAGCCTGTCGCCATCGACGTTGGCAAGCACGGTCACGCCGACCACGGCTCCGACCGAGCCGGGGATGGCCAGCCGCCGAACGACACGGCGGTCGATGTTGTCGAACCGCCAATGGGAGATCGCGGCGGTGACACCGGTGGCCACCTTGGCAAGGTTGACCGTCGTGGAAATCGCTGCCGGCGACAGCCCGGTCCCGAGAAGGATGCTGGACGAGGTCGGACCAAAGCCCATGCCGAGGGCGCCGTCGACCAGCGATGCCGCGAATCCTGCGAGGAACACGACTACCAGCTCGTCCATCTCCACCAAGTTAGTAGGGAAGGTGGAGTTGCTGCAACGGCCGATCCGTCAGGTCATTTTCGCCGTCTGGTGGTCCGGATAGACCGCCGGCGCAGCGATCGGACCACCAGATCCAGGGGGTGCACGGGAAACGGTTGTCCGACCGGGGCCTCCGGCGGCGACACTGGGCTGGTGAACACGATGCGCCGCCTGGCGCCGCCTGGCCGCAGGGGCGACGGTCGCGGCCCGGAAGACACCGAAGGATCGGCACCGGACAGCGAGGCGCCGCCGACCCTCCAGGAACGCCTGGAGAGCGGCTACCAGGGGCCCGCCGTCCCCGCCTCCGGCGCCGACGACCCGGCCGCCGTCATCAGCTCCCTGGAGATCACCGACTGCCTCCAGCGCGACGGCTGGTTCGGGCGCATCTTCCACCCCGGCGAGGTCTCGTTCCGCGAGACCCGGCCCGGCAACAGCCTCCACCTCTCGGTCGACGGCAACCGGCTGCTGGCCCATGTCGACCTGGTGTCGCCCCTCAAGCTGGAAAAGGATCGGGGGGCCCGCTACTCGGTGGTACGCGTCGCCGCCCACAACCTCACCGGCATGGCCGGGGACCTGGTCCGCCTCCTGCGGGGCCGCCAGGGCGACCACCGTTGCGAGCTCGACGCCGAGTGGTCATGGACCAGGGGCGAGCGGGGCGAGCGCCCGGTCGACGACGGCTCGACGGTGCTGGCCACCGCACCGCGGCCGGCGGCTCGATTGCGCCGGCGCTCCGGCCCACCCGGACCCCCCGGGAACCTCCAGCTGGAAGTGGGGGTGGACGGCCCCCTCGACGGCGACCGGCTCCGCCGCGCCGTCGCCGACACCTTGGGCCCCCACTGGAACGATGATGGGGATGCCCTGGACGAGGTCGACGGCGACGACGACGAGGCCGTCTCCGCCGCCCGGACCGATCTCCAGGCCCAGGTCCTGCCCCTGGACGCAGCCCCCCTGCGCCTCCGCCTCGTCCACCGCCCCGGCGGTGACCTGGTCATGGCCAACCTCAACTACGCCGTCGTCGACGGCTTTGCCGCCATGCAATTGCTGCGCATCGTCGCCCAGGCCTACGACAGCGGCGAGGCCCCCAAGGAGCCCCCCGACCTCCTCGCCCTCCACGACGTCCCCGTCCGTCCCGCCGCCGGCGACGACACGCGCACCGTGTGGGTGTACCGGGCTGCGGTGGAGCGCGTCCGCAACCTCCTCACCCCGCCCGCCCTGCTGGCTCCCGACCGCCAGGAGAGCCGGAGCGGCTTCGGCTACCACGGGGCCACCCTGAGCGTGGAGGAGACGCGGACCCAGGTTCACTTCGAGCACCCCGGCACCTCGACCGACATCCTGCTGGCCGCCCTGCACCAGGCCATCGCCGAGTGGAACGTGGGCCACGGCCACACGGGCGGGCGCATCAGCGTGCTGGTCTCGGCCAACCTCCGCTCGGCCCAGCTCACTGCCGAGGCCCTCGGCAACTTCTCGGTCACGGCCCGGGTGTCGACCAGCCGCCGCCACCGCCGGTCGCCCGCCGCCACCCTGGCGGCGGTCAGGTCCCAGACCAGCCGCAACCGGCGCCGGCGCACCGGTGTCGCCCTGCTGGAGGCACTCGACCGCCTGGGACTGCTCGCCCTGTGGGCCCGCCAGTCGGTGATCGTGCTCGATCCGGTGAGCGTGAACCGCAACGTCGACAGCGCCATGCTGTGCAACCTGGGGCGCCTCGTCGACCCCCCGTGCTTCGGTGCCGGCGGGGGCTCCGCCGCCGAGGTGTGGTTCTCGCCGCCGACCCGCATCCCCGTCGGCCTCTCCATCGGCGCCGCCACCGTGGCCGGCCGACTCCACCTGGTGTTCCGCTACCCCCAGCGCCTCTTCGACGACGACGCCGCCCGCCGCTTCGCCAACTGCTACCTGCACCAGCTGCGTCGCCTCGCCCCGCCCGCCTGAGGGCGACACCGTCCCGCCCCCGCCCGTTCTGGCAGCAGAACTGGCGGCAATTCCAGCCACTCCGACTGCCAGAACGATGGGGGGCGGGAACGCCGGCGGGAACGCCGACGGGGACGCCAGTGCGGGGACGCCAGGGCGGGCCCGCCGCTACGCTGCCCCGGTGGAGCGCTTCGGGTTCGTGGGGCTGCCCAACGCCGGCAAGTCGAGCCTGTTCAACGCCCTCTCCGGCGGCCAGGCCCTGGCCGCCGCCTACCCCTTCGCCACCGTCGACCCGAACGTCGGCATGGCCAAGGTGCCCGACAAGCGCCTCGACGCCCTGGCCGAGATGTCGGGCAGCGCCAAGGTGGTCCACACCGCCGTGGAGTTCGTCGACATCGGCGGACTGGTCGAGGGGGCCAGCCAGGGCGAGGGCCTGGGCAACCGCTTCCTGGCCGGCATCCGGGAGGTCGATGCCGTCGTCCTCGTGCTGCGGGCCTTTCCCGACGCCGACGTCGTCGGCCCCACCGACCCGCTCGAGCACCTGGCCACGGTGGAGACCGAGCTGGCCCTGGCCGACCTCGAGAGCGTCGAGTCCAAGATCGAGCGCCGGCGCAAGGCGGCCAAGCTCGACCGCAGCCTGGTCCCCGAGGTCGAGGCCCTCGATGCCGCCCGGCTGGCTCTGGGCGAGGGCACACCGATCTACCGCTCGTCGATCTCCCACGAGCAGCGCCAGATCCTGCGGCCCTGGTTCCTGCTCACCAACAAGCCGGTGCTGGCCGTGGTCAACGTCGCCGACGACCAGCTCGACCGGGCCGACGACCTGGCCGCCGGCGTGGTCGACGCCTTCGCCCGGGCCAGCACGCCGGTGCAGGTGCTGCCCATGTGCGTGCAGCTGGAGGCCGAGGCGGCCCAGCTCCCGAGGGACGACCGGGCCGAGATGCTGGCCGAGCTGGGACTGGGCGAGGGAGCCCTGCCCCGGCTGGTGGTGGCCGCCCGCACCCTGCTCGGGCTGCGCACCTTCCTCACCACCGGCGACAAGGAGTCGCGGGCGTGGACCTTCCGGGCCGGCGCCACGGCCCCGGAGTGCGCCGGCGTCATCCACAGCGACTTCCAGCGGGGCTTCATTAGGGCCGAGTGCATCCACTGGGACGAGCTGTTGGAGCTCGGCTCGTGGTCGAAGGCCCGGGAGGTCGGCAAGCTGCGCATCGAGGGCAAGGACTACGAGGTGGCCGACGGGGACGTCCTCGAGTTCCGTTTCAACGTCTGAGGGCAATCAACACCGATGGCCTGGCTGGTGCGGGACGACGAGGTGCTGGCCCCGCTGGAGGTGGCCACCTCCGTCGCCGCCCGGAGCCGGGGGCTGCTGGGTCGTGACGGCATCGAGGGGGCCATCCTGTTGCAGCCCGCCACCTCGGTGCACACCCTCGGCATGCGCTTCGCCATCGACGTCGCCTACTGCGACGCCGACCTGGTGGTGCTGGCCACCACCACCATGGCCCGCAACCGCCTGGGGCGTCCCCGCCTGCGGGCCCGGCGGGTGATCGAGGCCGAGGCCGGGGCCTTCGGGGGCTGGTCGCTGCAGCCCGGGGATCGCCTGAGCGTGCGCTCGTGAGCGGCCGCCTGGTGGTGGTGGCTACGCCGATCGGCAACCTGGGCGATCTCTCGCCCCGCGCCCTGGCCACGCTGGCCGAAGCCGACGTGGTGGTCTGCGAGGACACCCGCCGGACCCGGGCGCTGCTGGCGAGCGCCGACGTCGGCACCCCGCCGCTGCTGGCCGCCAACGACCACAGCGAGGCGGCCCAGGTCGACACCGTGCTGGCCCATCTCGAACGGGGCCACCTGGTGGCCCTGGTCTCCGACGCCGGGATGCCGACCATCTCCGATCCCGGCGAGCGGACGGTGCGTGCTGCCGCCCGGGCGGGCTACGAGATCACCGTCGTCCCCGGTCCTTCGGCCGCCGTCAGCGCCCTGGCGCTCAGCGGCCTGCCCACCGGTCGCTACGTCTTCGAGGGGTTCCTGCCGCGCCGGGGGTCGTCCCGCACCGAGCGGCTGGCGGCGCTGGCCGGCGAGCAGCGCACCATGGTGCTCTACGAAGCTCCCCACCGGCTGGACCGCACGCTGGCCGAGCTGGCCGAGACACTGGGACCCCAGCGCCGGGTGGTGCTGTGCCGGGAGCTGACCAAGCGCTTCGAGGAGACGTGGCGGGGAACCCTGGCCGGGGCGGTGGAGCGGGTCGAACAGGAGCCGCCTCGCGGCGAGTTCGTGGTGGTCGTCGAGGGATGCCCACCGCCGGTCCCTGCCGATGACCGGCGCATCGTGGAGGCCCTGGGCCGGCTCATCGACGAGGGATCATCGACCCGTGACGCCGTGGCCGAGGTGGCGACGGCCTACGCCGTGTCGAAGCGGCGGGTCTACGACCTGGCGGTGCGGGGCCGCTGAGCCGGAGGCGAACGGTGCGCCGCCTGCGCTCGCCGGTGCCCATCGGATCAGATGTCGGCGTGCCCGGTGAGGTAGGCGACGGCGTAGGCCATGACGGCGCCGATGAGCACGCCGACGGCCACCACCACCAGCACGCCCAGCGCCGTCAGCGGCATCCACAGCCACGGGGAGGTGAGGAGCCCGCCCACCGCCTCGTGCAGCCTCACCGCCCGCGGGCGTCGCTGCCGGGGTCGCGTGGGGTGCTGCCGACCGACGGGCGACCGTCGGCGTCGACGGTCTCGCCCTCGAGCTCGGGCACCCGGCCCCCCAGGTACATCGCACCGGCGGTACCTCCAGCCAGCGCTCCGGCGATGGCGCAGATGATCAGCCGTCCGGGCAGGGACAAGCCGCTGACGGGGATGAAGGCCAGCGGGACCAGCAGGGCCATGCCGATGAGGCCACCGACGAGGGAACCCACGAGCAGGCCCTTGGTCTGCCCGTCGGTCATGGCCGGCAGACCGGGACCCCCACCTTGGGCCTGGCCGGCCTCCCGGCGCTGCTCCTGCTCGCCCGCTTCGACTCCGCCCTCGTCGCCCCGGTACTTGGCGCCACCACGGTCGGTGGCCTGATCGAGCCGGGTCTCGGCCCGGCGGGTCGTCGCCGACTTTTCCTGGCTGGTCATCGCCTCACCTCCCGGGCCCGTGAAGACCCTCGCGTCCGGACGGACAGGGCCATCGCTACCCGGCGCAGGGATGGGGGAAACGGCGAGTTGGATGGCGCTAGGGTCGCCGGCACCACGGAGAGAGGAGCAGGCGATGAAGTTCCTGGTGTTGTGGCGCATCGAGTTGACCCGACTTTCGGGCGAGGTGCTCAAGGCCGTCATGGCCATGCCCGACCACGCCAAGCCCCTGGAGGAGCAGGGCAAGATCCTCAGCCGCTACCACATCGTGGGCGGCCACGGCGGGGCATGGATCTACGAGGTCGACTCCAACGAGGAGTTGGAGATGTTGCTGGTGCGCTCCCCGGTCTACAACGTGTCGACCTACCAGGTGTTCCCGCTGGCCGACATGACCACCCTTCCGGTCCAGACACCGGGCTAGCCCGGCGGCCCGCCTCAGCCGGCGGCGGGATCCCGGTGGCGCTGGCGTTCGAGGACGACGTAGGCGCCGTAGATCAGCATGAAGACGCCGAAGCCCCAGCCCTCGCCGAGGAACGAGGTGTCGCCGACGAAGCGGCCGATGATGCCCACCGACACCAGGGCGACGCCCGGTCCCCGGAAGCGGCGGCCGGTGCCGTCGAGGAAGCCGGCCACCAGCATGGCCAGGCCGAGGACCAGGACGATGTCGATGAGGTCGGCGCCGATCAGCGCCTGGAGCAGGATGAGCACACCACCGGCGGCGATGACCGCTCCGGCGGCCACCGGCCGCCACGGTGCCACCGGGGCTCCCGCAGGGGTGCCCTGGCGCACGAGGAGGTCGGCGAGGCCCTGGAGCGGGTTCTTCGAGCTCGACGGTCCGGCGGCGGGCGGGTCGGCGGTCGGCTGGTGGTCCTGGCCGTCACCCGCCTGCTCGTCGGCGGCCGGGGGAGGCGGCGCCGACATGGGCGACCACTCGGAGGATCCGGGCGGGGTCTGGCCGGGTGCCCCGGGTGCGGGCACGGCCTGGGGAGGCGCCGGCGGCGCAGTAGCAGCCGGGGCGGGCGGCGGCGGTGCCACGGCGTCGGGGGCCGGCGCCTCGGGCGCGGACGCCGGCGCAGGCCGGGCGCGCAGCGGCTGGCGGCGGCGGCGATCAGGGCGCACTTGGGTCATGGGGGGGTACCTCCTCGTCGGCAGGGGCTGCTGTCCAGGCTATGCCCAGCCCGGGCCGAACCGATGCAGCGGTGAAGCCACGTCCCCGGGTGGCTCCTTGCGGGGCGGGGCTAGCTGGCGGTGCTGGCCGCCTGCTCGCGCACCTGGCGCTTGAGATGGCCGAGGATGGCCCCCATGCCCCGCAGGCGCAGGCTGGAGATGGCCTCGCCGAGCCCCATCTGGGTGTAGAAGTCGTTGGGGACGTCGAGGACCTCCTCGGCCGTCGAGCCGTTGAGGCCCTCGGAGAGGATCCCGGCGAACCCGCGGGTGGTCGGCGCCTCGGGCGGGCAGTCGAACCAGGCCGTCACCCGCTGCTCGTCGTCCACCTCGGCGGAGAGGAAGAACGGGGTCTGGCACTCCTCCACCTGCTCCATGGCCCCCTGGCGGCCCTCCAGGTGGGCCGGGAGCGGCGGGACCTTGCGCGAGTACTCCAGCAGGGCCTCGACCCGGAGCTCCCTCGGGGCCCCGGCGAAGAGCTGCACGATCCGGTCCAACTTGGGGGGCATGGAACCCACGGGGCACCTCGCTCGAATCTTGACCGCAATTGTCGGGAATTGCCATGCTACCCGTACCCTGCACGGAAGCGGCCGACGAACGCACCCACCGAGGCGGCGCCGCTGCCGCCGGAGGAACACGAGACGAGAGGAGCTCCCCGTGCCTGTTGCCTACGACAACGACGAGAAGCTGCAAGCCTACGCCCACCCGGAGAAGCTGGTCACCACGTCATGGCTGGCCGAGCACCTCGACGATCCCGACGTGGTCGTGGTGGAGTCCGACGAGGACGTGCTGCTCTACGACACCGGCCACATTCCCGGCGCCGTCAAGGTCGACTGGCACACCGACCTCCAGGATCCGGTGACCCGCGACTACCTCGACCCCGAGGCCTTCTCCCAGCTCATGGCGGCCAAGGGGATCAGCCGTGACTCCACCGTGGTCTTCTACGGCGACAACTTTAACTGGTGGGCCGCCTACGCCCTGTGGGTCTTCAGCCTCTTCGGCCACCCCGACACCCGCCTGCTCGATGGGGGGCGGGCCAAGTGGGCGGCCGAGGGTCGCCAGCTGACCACCGAGGCCAGCGAGCGGCCCCGTACCGACTACCCGGTGGTGGAGCGCGACGACGCCCCCATCCGCGCCTTCGCCCAAGACGTGCGGGCCCACATCAAGGTCAAGGGTCGCCTGGTCGACGTGCGCTCCCCCCAGGAGTACTCCGGGGAGCTGCTGCACATGCCGGACTACCCCCAGGAGGGGGCGCTGCGGGGCGGGCACATCCCCGGGGCGGCCAGCGTGCCGTGGAAGAAGGCGGCCAACGAGGACGGCACCTACAAGACGGCCGACGAGCTGCGGGCCCTCTACGAGGGCGAACAGGGCCTGTCGTCCTCAGACGACGTGATCGCCTACTGCCGCATCGGCGAGCGCTCCAGCCACACCTGGTTCGCCCTGCACCACCTGCTCGGGTTCTCCAACGTCCGCAACTACGACGGCTCGTGGACCGAGTGGGGCAACCAGGTGCGGGCCCCCATCGAGCGCCCCGGCTTCCCCGTGCGCCCCGAGGAGAGCTAGAAAGACACCCCGCCCGGTTCGACAGCCGCCCGCTGAGGAAGGAACCCACCGTGGCCCACGAGGTGCAGGCGGTGGTGGCCCGGGAGCGGGGAGCGCCGGTGGTGGTGGAGACCATCCACGTCCCCGACCCCGGTCCGGGCGAGGTGACGGTGGCGGTGGCCGCCTGCGGGGTGTGCCACACCGACCTCCACTACCGCCAGGGCGCCATCGGCGAGGACTTTCCCTACCTGCTGGGCCACGAGGCGGCCGGCACGGTCGAGGCCGTGGGCGAGGGGGTCACCAACGTGGTGCCCGGCGACTCCGTGGTGCTGGCCTGGCGGGCTCCCTGCGGCCGGTGCCGGTCCTGCCGGCGGGGCCGGCCCTGGTACTGCTTCGACAGCGCCAACGCCACCCAAGCCATGACCCTGGCCGACGGCACGGCGCTGGCCCCGGCCCTGGGCATCGGCGCCTTCGCCGAGCGCACCCTGGTGGCCGCCGGCCAGGCGGTCAAGGTCGATCCCGCCGCCCGGCCCGAGGCGGCCGGGCTCATCGGCTGCGGGGTCATGGCCGGCTTCGGGGCCGCCGTGCACACCGGCGGCGTCGACCTGGGCGATTCGGTGGCGGTCATCGGCTGTGGCGGTGTGGGTTCGGCGGCCCTGGCCGGGGCCGCCCTGCGCGGCGCCCGCCGCATCATCGCCGTCGACATCGACCAGTCCAAGCTGGACCGGGCCCTGCACTTCGGGGCCACCCACACCATCAACGCCACCGAGGCCGATCCCGTCGAGATCATCCGGGAGCTGACCGGCGGGTTCGGGGCCGACGTGGTCATCGACGCCGTGGGCCGGCCCGAGACCTACCGCCAGGCCTTCTTCGCCCGGGACCACGCCGGCACCCTCGTGCAGGTGGGCGTGCCCGATCCCACCATGACCGTCGAGTTGCCGTTGATCGAGCTGTTCGGGCGGGGTGGGGCCCTCAAGTCCTCCTGGTATGGCGACTGCCTGCCCACCCGGGACTTCCCGGTGCTGGTCGATCTCTACCTGCGGGGCCGCTTCGACCTCGACGCCTTCGTCAGCGAGACGGTGGGGATCGACGGGGTGGAGAGGGCCTTCGAGAAGATGGAGCGGGGGGAGGTCCTGCGCTCGGTGGTGGTGCTGTGACGGCGGGGGCGCCGCGCGTCGACCGGGTCCGCACGGCCGGCACCTTCTCCCTCGACGGCGGCGACTTCGACGTCGTGAACAACATCTGGCTGGTGGGAGACGACCGGGAGGTGGTGGTGATCGACGCCGCCCACGACGCCGACCCCATCGTCGAGGCGGTCGGCGGGCGCCGGGTCGTCGCCATCGTCTGCACCCACGGCCACAACGACCACATCAACGCCGCCGCCGACCTGGCCGCCGCCACCGGCGCCCCGGTGGCCCTGCACCCCGGGGACCGCATGCTCTGGGACGACGTCCACCCGGGGCGGGCGCCCGAGCACGACCTGGCCGACGGCGAGGTCGTCGAGGTCGGGGGCTTCCACCTCGAGGTGCTCCACACGCCGGGCCACAGCCCCGGCGGGGTGTGCCTGGCGGTGCAGGAGGCACCGGTCGTGTTCTCCGGCGACACCCTCTTCCAGGGCGGCCCGGGGGCCACCGGCCGCTCCTTCTCGGACTTCCCCACCATCGTGGCGTCGATCCGCAACCGGCTGCTGCGCCTGCCGGGCGACACCGTCGTGCACACCGGCCACGGCGACTCCACCACCGTGGGCGACGAAGCGCCCCACGTCCAGGAGTGGCTCGACCGGGGCCACTGAGCCCCCACAGCGGACCCCCACTGCGAACCCCACAGCGAACCCCACAGCGAACCCCACAGCGAATTGGTGGTAGGAGCGGTGCCGAACCGGCGCCGGTCCTACCACCAGTTCGGTAGCCGGGGGGGGCCGGGCGCGGTTGCGGTGCCAGGGTGGGTCCGTAGCGTGGTGTGGTGGACCAAGAGGCGACGGTCAGCGACGTGCTGCGCCTGCGTCCCCGTCCCGGAGACGTTGCCGTCCTCGGGCTGGAACAGGCTCGCCTGGCCGCCGTGGTCCGCCTGGCCAACGCCCTCGTCTTCGCTGTCGCCTTGGCCGTGGCCCTGGTCCGCATCGTGCCGGCCATGGCCGGGGAGAAGCCCTTCTCCCACTGGCCCAGCGGTGCTCGCGACCTGGTGGTCGTCGACCGGACCGGCGACCCGGCCTGGCAGCGGGCGACCCGCCACGCCGCCGAGGTCTGGAACGATGCCGGGGCCGACCTGCGCCTGACCTGGGAGGTGGGCGACGGCGTGGGCGACTGCGAGGCGGACGGGACCCGGATCTCGGTGTGCACCACCAGCGAGGAGAGCCTGGACGGCATCGTGCAGTTCCAGGGGTTGGCCGACCAGGACGTCGACGGCGACGGCCACGCCACCGGGGCGGTCCTCGAGGTCTGCGGCGACTGCGGCCTCAGCGACGTCTTGCGCCGGGTGGTGGCCACCCACGAGTTGGGCCACGCCCTGGGCCTGCCCCACAACGACCGCCTGGGCTCGGTGGTCTACCCCGTCGGCGGCACCGACCAGCCCGACGCCGAGGACTACGCCGAGCTGCGCCACCTCCACGACCACACCGACTGACCCTGAGCCCCGGGGGGACCCCACCACCCCCCCGTTCTGGCCCCAGGAACGGTCGCCGCAGCGACCACTTGTGGGGCCAGAACGGGGAGGGCGGGCTGGCCTGGTCAGCGGGAGACGAAGTACTTGGCCTGGGGGTGGTGGCAGATGATGGCCGAGGTGGTCTGCTCGGGCTGGTACTGATAGCCCGTCTCCTCGGAGACCTCCAGGCCCACGCGGGCGCCGTCGAGGAGGTCGAAAACCGTGACGTTGTCCTCCAGGTCAGGGCAGGCGGGATAGCCCCAGGAGTAGCGCCCGCCCCGGTACTGCTGGCGGAACAGCCCCGTCAGCGTGGGCCCGTCCTCGCCGGCGAAGCCCCACTCCTCCCGGATGCGGTGGTGCCAGTACTCGGCCAGGGCCTCGGCCATCTCCACCCCGAGTCCGTGGACCTTGAGGTAGGTCGAGTACTCGTCGGCGGCGAACAGCTCCGCCGCCCGCTCCGACACCCGGGCCCCCATGGTGACGATGTGGAACGCCGCGTAGTCGGCTTCCCCGGACTCGGCGGGGCGGAAGAAGTCGGCGATGCAGAGGAAGGGGTGCTGGCGCTGGCGGGGGAAGCCGAAGCGGCCCCACTCGGTGCTGCGGGTGTCGTCGGTCCACACGACCACGTCGTCGCCGTCGCCGTTGGCGGGGAAGTAGCCGTAGACCACCTGGGGCACGAGCATCCCCGACGCCAGCGCCTCGGCCAGCTGCTCGCGCAGTTCGGGGCGGATCCGATCCTTGAACTCGGCGTCGCTCTCGCCCCGCTGGGGCCGGTAGCCCCACTGGTTGCGGAACAGGGCGGTCTCGTTCACGTAGGCGGCCACCTCGTCGACGGAGATGCCCCGCACCACCCGGGAACCGAGGAAGGGCGGCTTGAAGACGTGGTTGTCGAGGGCCACCTCGGGCGAGCGCCGGGGCAGCCCGCCCGGGGGCTCCGCCACCTCCCGCTGGCTGCGCCGGGGGGGCAGGACCCGGCCGCCCGGCGCCCGGCCGAAGTCGGGGTCGTCGGCGCCGCTGCGCACCAGCTCGCCCAGGCGATCGAGGGTGCGCAGGCCCTCGAAGGCGTCCTTGCCGTAGAACAGCCGCCCCTCGTAGACCTCCCGCAGGTCGCGCTCCACGTAGGAACGGGTGAGGGCGGCACCGCCCAGCAGCACCGGGATGCGCGACAGCCCCTGGGCATTGAGCTCCTCCAGGTTCTCCCGCATGATCAGCGTCGACTTGACCAGCAGCCCGCTCATGCCGATGGCGTCGGCCTCCACCTCCAGGGCCTTGGCCACCATCTCCGTCACCGACACCTTGATCCCCAGGTTGAACACCTCGTAGCCGTTGTTGGTGAGGATGATGTCGACCAGGTTCTTGCCGATGTCGTGCACGTCGCCCTTGACCGTGGCCAGCACCACCTTGCCCTTGCCTCCCTGGTCGGCCTTCTCCATGTGGGGCTCGAGGTGGGCCACCGCCCGCTTCATGGTCTCGGCCGACTGGAGCACGAAGGGCAGCTGCATCTGGCCCGAGCCGAACAGCTCGCCCACCACCTTCATGCCCGCCAACAGGGTGTCGTTGACGATGGACAGCGCCGGGATGTCTTCGCCCAGGGCCTCGTCGAGGTCGTCCTCCAGCCCGTCGCGGTCGCCGTCGATGATGCGGGCCTCGAGGCGGCGGGTGACCGGCCAGCCGCTGCGGTCCTCGGTCTCCACGGCTGCTGACGAGACCCCCTCGAAGATGGAGAGCAGCTCCTGGAGAGGGTCGTAGCCCTCCCGCCGGCGGTCGTAGATCAAGTCGAGGCACACCTCCCGGGCCCGCTCGTCGATCTTGTTGAGGGGCATGATGCGGGCGGCGTGGACGATGGCGGCGTCGAGACCGGCCTGCACGCACTCGTGCAGGAACACCGAGTTGAGGACGTGACGGGCCGCCGGCTTGAGCCCGAAGCTGACGTTGGACAGCCCGAGGATGGTGGAGACGCCGGGCAGCTCGGCCTTGATCCGCCGGATGCCCTCGATGGTTTCGATGCCGTCGCGCCGGCCCTCCTCCATCCCCGTCGACAGGGGCAGGGCCAAGGGGTCGAACAGCAGGTCGGACGGCTCCAGGCCGTAGCGGTCGACGGCCAGATCGTGGATGGACCGGGCCGCCCGCAGCTTCCACTCGGCGGTGCGGGCCTGGCCCTCGGTGTCGATGCAGGTGCACACCACCGCCGCCCCGTACTCCCGGGCCAGGGACAGGAAGCGGTCGAGGCGGGTGCCCGGGGCGTCGCCGTCCTCCAGGTTCACCGAGTTGAGGATGGGGCGGCCGCCGATCCAGGCCAGGGCCGTCTCGATCACCGCCGGCTCGGTGGAGTCGATCATGAGGGGGATGGACGCCTGGGTGGCGAAGCGGCTGGCCACCGCCTCCATGTCGGCGGGCCCGTCCTCGCCGGTGTAGTCGACGCACACGTCGAGGACGTGGGCGCCCTCTTTGACCTGGTCCTTGGCCATGGCCACGCAGGTGTCCCAGTCGTCGGCCAGCATGGCCTCCCGGAACTTCTTGGACCCGTTGGCGTTGGTGCGCTCGCCCACCACCAAGAAGCTGGTCTCTTGGCGGAAGGGCACGGCGGTGTAGATCGACGCCGCCGCCGGCTCGTGCACCGGGGAGCGCTCGGCCGGGGTCAGCCCGGCGCAGCGCTCGACCACCGCCGCCAGGTGCTCCGGGGTGGTGCCGCAGCACCCGCCGATCACCGACACCCCGAACTCGCTGACGAAGCGGTGGTGGTGCTCGGCCAGCTGATCGGGGGTCAGGTCGTAGTGCATCTTGCCGTCGACCACCGAAGGCAGCCCGGCGTTGGGTACGCACGACACCGGCATGCGGGCATGGGCGGCCAGGTGGCGCAGATGCTCGTGCATCTCGGCCGGCCCGGTGGCGCAGTTGAGGCCGATGACGTCGGGGCGCAGGGGGTCGAGGGCGGCGAGGGCGGCACCGATCTCCGTGCCCGGCAACATCCGCCCCGTCAGCTCGATGGTGACCTGGACCTGGAGAGGCACGGTGCGCCCGGCGGCGACCATGGCCCGCCGGCAGGCGACGACGGCTGCCTTGGCTTGGAGCAGGTCGAAGACGGTCTCGACGATGAGCAGGTCGACCCCGCCCTCGAGCAGAGCCCGGGCCTGGACCAGGTAGGCGTCGCGCAGGTCGGCGAAGCGGATGTTGCCGAGCGACGGGAACTTGGTGCCCGGCCCGATGGAGCCGGCCACCCAGCGGGGCCGGCCGGGGGTGGCGTAGTCGTCGGCCACCGACCGGGCGATGCCGGCCGCCGCCAGGTTCAGCTCCTCGGTCCGGTCCTCGATACCGTACTCGGCCAGGGGGACGGCGAAGGCACCGAAGGTGTTGGTCTCCACCACGTCGCAGCCCACCTCGAGGAACGAGGCGTGCAGGTCGTGGACCACGTCGGGCCGGGTGACGGCGAGGAGCTCGTTGCAGCCCTCCAGGGCCGCTCCGCCGAAGTCGTCGGGACCCAGCTGGCGCAGCTGGAGGTTGGTCCCGGTGGCGCCGTCGAAGACGACCACCCGCTCGCGGACGGCGTCGAGATAGCCCATCGGGTCAGGCTAGCGACCCCTGGAGGACGCCTGCCCGCCGGTATCGTGCCAAGCGATGGCGGTCATCTCCCACCCACGCGGCGGCGGCCCCGACGCCGCCGGGCGCAGCATCGAGCGGCTCTCGGCGGTGTCGGCCCGCCGGGTGATCGAACCCGAGATCGCCCTGGCCGGCGAGCCCGGCGGGGGCCGTCTCCTGGCCGACGACCTGCTCAGCGTGCACGGTCTCGACCTCCCTCTGAGCGACGCCCAGCGGGAGCGCCTGTCCCGGGAGGAGGTGGCCGCCATCGCCGAGGAGGGCACCCGCTTCGAAGCCGTGCTCACCGCCGGCTTCGCCCTGCAGATCTCCAAGGCGCCCGACCTCACCGACCCCCGGATCACCTACCTCCTCCACGAGCTCGGCGAGGAGACCCGCCACTCCCGCCTGTTCATCCGCCTCGTCTCCCGGATCGGCCCGAGGGCGGTGAACCCCTTCGAGCGAGGGGCGCTGGGGTGGGTCAAGCACCGGGTGGTACGCCATCTGATCCTCGACCGGCCCGCCCTGTTGTGCGTGCTGGTCCTGGCCGGCGAGGAGATCCCCGACCTCATCCAGAAACACATGGCCGAGCACCCCGGCACCGACCCCTTCGTGGCCGCCGTCAACCGCTACCACCGGGCGGAAGAGGCCCGCCACCTGGCCTTCGCCCGGACGCTGCTCCCCGAGTTGCTGGCCGCCGCTCCCCGCGGCGAGCGCCTCCTGGTCCGCCACCTGGCGCCGCTGGTCATCGAGGTGATGTTCGACTCGCTGGTGCATCCCGGGGTCTACCGCAGCGCCGGCCTCCCGGGCTGGCGCACCTGGTGGGCGGTCAAGCACAGCCCCCGGCGTCTTGCCCTGCGCCATGAAACCACCGCCCCGGTGCTCGACGCCGCCCGGGCCGCCGGTGCCTTCGGTCGCCGGGGCCGGCCGGGACGGCGGTGGCGCCGGCTGGTCGGCCGGTAGCGTCCGGAGCGGACCCACCGGTGGTGGGCACCGAAGCCGCGACGACCTGGAGGAAGCCCATGACCCTGCCCGTGACCGTTGCCGAGCAGATCCCCGAGGGGACCGACGTCGTCGGGGTCCCCGTGGCCAAGGGGCCTGCGCTGGTGGGCGGCGGGCACGGCCTGGACCAGGCCATCCTGGAGGCACGGGGATTCGAGGGCAAGGTCGGCGAGACCCTCACCCTGCCCGGCGAGGGCGGCCGCAGCGTGACGGCGGTGGGCGTGGGCGACCCCGGCGAGCTCACCCCGGACAGGCTGCGCCAGGTGGGAGCGGCCCTGGTGCGCTCGGCCTGGAAGCAGGGCTCGGTTGCCACCACCGTGCTCGACGCCCTGCCCGCCGGTGCCAGCGCCGACGACCGGGCCCGGGCGGCCCGGGCCCTGGTCGAGGGGGCGGGGCTGGCCACCTACCGCTTCACCCGCTACAAGTCCGATCCCGACCCGTGCCGGCTGACGGCGCTCACCCTGGTGGCCGGCGGGGCCGGCCTGGCTCCCGCCGTGGAGCGGGCCGCCGCCACCGTCGAGGCCGTCTGCCTGGCTCGGGACCTGGTCAACGAGCCCGCCGGCTCCCTCAGCCCCCGCGACCTGGCCGACCGGGCGTCGGCCATGGCCTCCGAGCGGGGCCTGAGCGTCGAGATCCTCGACGAGGTGGAGGCGGCCAACCTCGGGTTGGGCGGGCTGCTGGGCGTGGCCCGGGGATCCGACGAGCCGTGCCGGCTCATCAAGTTGACCTACGACCCCCCCGGTGCCACCCGCACCGTGGCCCTGGTGGGCAAGGGCATCACCTTCGACTCGGGCGGCCTGTCCATCAAGTCGGCCGAAGGCATGATGACCATGAAGACCGACATGGGAGGTGGTGCCGCGGTGATCGGCGCCATGTCGGCCCTGCCCGCCCTCGCCCCGCCGGTCAAGGTCATCGGCTTCGTCCCGGCCACCGAGAACATGCCCGGCGGGCGGGCCACCAAGCCCGGGGACGTGCTCAAGACCCGCAACGGCACCACCGTCGAGGTGCTCAACACCGACGCCGAGGGCCGGCTGGTGCTGGCTGACGCCCTGGCCCTGGCCGTCGAGGAGCGCCCCGACGCCATCGTCGACCTGGCCACCCTCACCGGGGCGTGCATCGTCGCCCTCGGCAACAAGGTGAGCGGCCTCATGGGCAACGACGAGGCACTGATCGACGAGGTCCGGGCGGCGGCCGAGCGGGGTGGTGAGCCGGCCTGGCCCCTGCCCCTGCCGCCCGAGTACCGCAAGCAGCTCGACTCCGAGATCGCCGACCTGAAGAACATCGGGGGCCGCTACGGCGGTGCGCTCACCGCCGGGCTGTTCCTCAAGGAGTTCGTGGACGACGTTCCCTGGGCTCACCTCGACATCGCCGGGCCCTCGCGCTCGGAGGAGGACGACGGGCCCCTGGCCAAGGGGGCGACCGGCGTGGGGGTGCGCACCTTGCTCGAGCTCCTCGGGGACTGAACCGTCCGCACCCGGCGGGACCGTTTCCCCCCCGCTCGCCCCGGGCAGAAACCCGGCGAAGGATCACCGACAAGGAGGACCGCCATGCCGATCAACGAGCCGCTCTCGGAAGATGCCGTGAACACCCAGGAGCAGCGCAACCAGGCGTGGACCAGGGACAACGAGGGCGACCCCCGCCGGGACCAGCCGACCGAGCACCAGGCCGGGGACCCGCCGCCCCCGCTGGACCGGCCCGACGAGCTGGAGCAGCGGCTTGACGACGTCGTCTCCAACCCCAGCTCCGACGCCCAGGACACCAGCGACACCCAAGGCGGTGCCGGGGAGCTCGGTGGGGTGCCCAAGACGGGCGACCTCGACAACGACCCGATGCGCCAGGCCCAGGGCGGCCAGTCGGGCGGCTAGACCGGCTGGGGCCGGCGCCGGGCCGCTCCGGGCCAGGCGTCATCCTTCCAGATTCCGGGTAGGGACGGCTCCCGTTCACCGGAGAGAGGAACCCTGTGGGACTCGTCGCCGTCTTGCTCATCTTGGCCCTGCTCATCGGAGGCTTCGGCCTGTTCATCGAGGGCCTCAAATGGCTCCTCATCATCGCCTTGGTGCTGGTGGTGGTGAGTGCCCTCACCGGTACCCGCTACCGGTCCCGCTTGTAGGGCCTTGGTCGGGCCCGGCGCCGGCGGGGCGCCGGGCCCTGGGTTTCCCCGGCGGTCACGCCGCCGCCGGGTCGTCGCCCGTGGCCCGGTCCGGCGAGGCGGCGGCCAGAGCCCGAGCGTGGCGTTCCCACGCCCAGGCGGCGGCCTCCTGGCACAGGGAGGGGTGGAAGCGCCAGCGCAGGAGCTGGCGCTCGGTGGCCTCGAGGTCCTCGCCCAACTCGACCAGCGACAGGGCCAGGCACCGGGAGCGGCGCCGGAGCTTCTCGACCGGCGGGGTGGCCAGCTCGGCGTCCATCCAGCGCTGGTGGTCGTGTTGCACGGCATCGGGGAGGCGGGCCAGCTGGCGCCGGTTGAGCGGGGGGAGCTTGCGGCGCACGGCCAGGGTTCCCTCCTCTTCAGGGGTGGCCATCTGGAACTGGCAGCACCGGCCCAGCGCCCGCACGAAGGGCGAGCTGCGCCCCTCGCCGCCCAGGCCCAGGCACCGGGCCGTCTCGGACAAGGTGAGGTCGAAGCCGGCCGGCGCCGCCTCCAGCCCCGCGGCCAGGCGGCGCAGGAGCCAGGTGGTCGACGGCCCGAGGATGCCGAGCCAGAACCGCTCGACGTAGGCCGACCGGGGATCGTGGCCCACCCGGTCGATCACCGGATCAGGCCAGGGCTTGATGTGCAGTGCGTCGGTGGCGGGCAGGGCGATGGTGGTGGGCACGGCGTTCCTCCAGCAGCGGGGCAGTGGCGCATCGGGGGAAGATCACATTCTCTTTCATTGCCTTCCGATCATCGTGGCACGGGCGACCGCCCGTCAAGGCCGGTTCCCGGTTCTGAATCCTGACCCAGGAGGTAGGCTTTCACCATGGCCAGCTTCCGTGACCTGCTCAGCGCCACCAAGAGCCGCATTCGGGAGGTGGACACCGCCGAGGCCGAGCAGGCCATCGCCCGCGGTGCCACCGTCCTCGACGTGCGGGAGCCCGACGAGTACGAGCAGGGAGCGCTGCCCGGTGCCATCCACATCCCCCGGGGTCACTTGGAGAGCCAGATCGAGAACCGGGTGGTCGACCGGGCCACGCCCCTCGTGGTCCACTGCGCCGGGGGCACCCGCTCGGCCTTTGCCGCCGAGACCCTGGCCCAGCTCGGCTACACCGACGTCGTCTCCATGGCCGGCGGCTTCAACAAGTGGAAGGACGAGGGGCGGGCGTGGTCGACGCCCCAGACCCTCACGCCCGAGCAGCGCAACCGCTACCACCGCCACCTGCTCCTGCCCGAGGTGGGCGAGGCCGGCCAGCAGCGCCTGCTGGAGGCCAAGGTCCTGCTGCTCGGCGCCGGAGGGCTCGGTTCGCCGGCTGCGCTGTACCTCGGTGCCGCAGGGGTGGGCACCGTCGGCATCGTCGACATGGACGTGGTCGACGAGTCCAACCTCCAGCGCCAGATCCTGCACAACCTCGACCGCGTGGGCGAGCGCAAGGTCGACTCGGCCAAGAAGGCCCTCACCGCCATCAACCCCGACGTCAACGTGGTCCCCCACGACGTGCGCCTCGGCGCCGACAACGTGATGGACGTGTTCGCCGGCTACGACGTGATCGTCGACGGTACCGACAACTTCCCCACCCGCTACCTCGTCAACGACGCCTCCCTCAAGTCGAACATCCCCGTGGTGCACGGCTCGATCTTCCGCTTCGAGGGCCAGGCCACAGTGTTCAACCCCTACGTCGGCCCCTGCTACCGCTGCCTGTTCCCCCAGCCCCCGCCATCGGAGCTGGCGCCCTCGTGCGCCGAGGCCGGGGTGCTCGGGGTGCTGCCCGGCATCATCGGCTCGATCCAGGCCATGGAGGCCATCAAGCTCATCCTCGACCTGGGCGACACGCTGACCGGGCGCATCCTCACCTACGACGCCATGGACGAGAGCTTCCGCACGCTGCGCTCCCGGCGCGATCCGGCCTGCCCGGCGTGCAGCATCGATCCCGCCGACCTGGTCATCGCCGAGTACGACGAGCTCTGCATGCCCCACCCCCGCTGACCGTCTCCGGCCGGTTCTCCGGTGCCCCGGCGGCACTGGGCGCCACCCCAGTCCCGGAGAACTCCCAGCGGCGTGGAGGGGCGCTCACCCGGCCCGCCGGGCGGCCAGTTGGCGGGCGGGCCGGGGCCGCCCCGGCGGACGGCCGGGGGCTTCAGGCGATGACGGCGACGACGTCGCCGGCGATGACGGCGACGACGTCGCCGGCGCCGACGGCCTGGCCGGGGGCGACAAGGATCTCGGCCACCGTTCCCGCCTGGCCGGCCACGATGTGGTTCTCCATCTTCATGGCTTCGAGGACGCAGATGGTCTGGCCCGCCTCCACGGTGTCACCCACGGCCACCTCGACGCTGACGATGGTGCCCTGCATCGGCACCCGCACCTGGCCGCCCTCGGCGCCGGCACCGGCGGCGGCGGCGCCACCCGGGCGGGGCCGCCCCGGGCGGGCAACGGGGGCCTCGCCGGTGTCTGGCACCCACAGGGCCACCCGGAAGCGGCGGCCGTCGACCTCGACGTCGACGTCGCGCCGGACCCGGGCCTCGCCCCCATCGGGAGGGGCCGGCGGCGGCGGCGCCTCCAGACCGGAGAGGTCGAGGTGGCGCTCCAGCCACGGCGCGGCGTGGGTCGACCCGACGAAGGCAGGGTCGGTCAGCACCAGGCGGTGGGCAGGGACGGTGGTGGCCACCCCCTCCACCACCAGCTCGTCGAGCGCCCGCAGCATGCGCCGCCGGGCCTCGTCCCGGTCACGGCCCCACACGATCACCTTGGCGATGAGGTTGTCGTAGTACTGGCTCACCTCGTCTCCCGAGGCGTAGCCGGTGTCGAAGCGGCAGAAGGGCCCCCCGGGCGCCTCCAGGGATGCGATGCGCCCCGGCGACGGGCTGAAGCGCCCCCCGGCCGGGTCCTCGGCGTTGATCCGGCACTCGATGGCATGGCCCCGGGGCGAGAGGTCGTCCTGGGTGAACGACAGGGGCCGGCCGGCGGCGACCCGGAGCTGCTCGGCCACCAGGTCCAGCCCGTAGACCACCTCGGTCACCGGATGCTCGACCTGGAGGCGGGTGTTCATCTCCAGGAACCAGAACTCGCCGTCCTGGAGGAGCATCTCCACCGTGCCGGCGCCGGTGTAGCCGCACCCCCGGGCGACCTGGACGGCGGCCGCCCCCATGCGGTCCCGCAGGCCGTCGCCGAGTGCCGGGGCGGGGCACTCCTCCACCAGCTTCTGGTGGCGGCGCTGCACCGAGCAGTCCCGCTCACCCACCCACACCACCTGGCCGTGGGTGTCGGCCATGATCTGGACCTCGACGTGGCGGGGCCAGTCGAGGTAGCGCTCCACGTAGAGCTCGCCCCGCCCGAAGGAGGCCATCGCCTCCCGCCGGGCCGACTCGATGGCTCCGGCCGCGCCCGCCGGCCCGGTCAGGACCTTGAGGCCCCGGCCACCGCCTCCGTGGGCCGCCTTGACCGCCACCGGCCAGCCGTGCTCCTCGCCGAAGGCGACGACCTCCTCGGTGGTGGTCACCGGCCGGTCACCTCCGGGTACGGGAGCCACCCCGGCGGCGGCAGCGGCCCGGCGGGCGCTGAGCTTGTCGCCCATGGTCTCCATGGCCTCGGGCGGCGGGCCGATGAAGACCAGCCCGGCCCTAGCCACGGCCCGGGCGAAGTCGGCGCTCTCGGAGAGGAAGCCGTAGCCGGGGTGGACGGCCTCGGCCCCACTCGCCTGGGCGGCGGCCACGACGGCGTCGATGTCGAGGTAGCTCTCGGCCGCCGTCAGCCCGCCGAGGGCCCGGGCCTCGCCGGCCACCCGCACGTGCAGGGCGTCGCGGTCGGCTTCGGAGTACACCGCGACCGTGGCCACGCCCAGCTCGGCGCAGGTGCGCATCACCCGCACGGCGACCTCGCCCCGGTTGGCGACGAGCACCTTGGCGAAGGGTGCGTCGTCGGGAGTGGGCCGGCTCATGGGGAACGTAACGTTGCCAGACGATGGCCACCGGGGGGGAACTGGCAAAGCCCCGGTGGGCCGTCGAGCACGTGGCGGAGACCGGCTCGACCAACGCCGACCTGCTCCAGCGGGCCCGGGCCGGTGCCCCGGCGGGTTCCGTGCTGGTGGCCGGCTACCAGCGGGCCGGGCCCGCTGGAGCAGGTCGGCGTTGGTCGAGCCGGTCTCCGCCACG
>DATMJI010000024.1:0-19335 GCA_035553895.1 Acidimicrobiales bacterium
TGGCAATCGGTCGGCATCGACGCCGGCACCACCAACTCCCTGGTCGCCGGCGTACAGGCGGCCTGCCGGACGGACCCGGCAGTACGATCGACGGCGTCCGCGGCGGGGCTCGCCCGGCGGCCGGGGCGCCGGAACCGACCATCGATGGCTACGGACGACCCGATGTCGACGGCGTCTCCGCCCGGCGCCCTGACGGTGTGAGGAGGTAGCAGCCATGGCGAGCTTTGATCCCAACCGCTGGACCATCAAGACCCAGGAGGCGTTCCAGAGCGCCGTCGAGCAGGCGAGGGCGGCGGGCAACCCCGAGGTCACGCCCGAGCACCTGCTGGTGGCCCTGCTGTCCCAGCCCGAGGGGGTGGTGCTGCCGCTGCTGGAGAAGGCCGGGCTGGCGCCGATGTCGGTCCGCAACCAGCTGACCGACGCCCTGGCCAGGTTGCCCAAGGCCTACGGCGGCAGCGATCCCCAGCTGTCCCGGGCGCTGCGCGAGGCGATGGAGGGCGCCGACCGGGCCCGAACGGAGCTGGGCGACGAGTACCTGTCCACCGAGCACCTGCTGCTGGCCTTGGCCGAGCGCATCGGCGCCGGTCGCGACCAGCTGCTCCAGGCCCTCCAGCAGGTCCGGGGCAGCCACCGGGTCACGAGCCAGAACCCCGAGGAGTCCTACCAGGCCCTGGAGCGCTACGGCCGGGACCTCACCCAGGCCGCCCGGCAGGCCAAGCTCGACCCCGTCATCGGGCGCGACGAGGAGATCCGCCGGGTGATCCAGGTGCTGTCGCGGCGCACCAAGAACAACCCCGTGCTCATCGGCGAGCCGGGAGTGGGCAAGACCGCCATCGTCGAAGGTCTGGCCCAGCGCATCGTGGCCGGCGACGTGCCCGAGGGCCTGAAGGACAAGCGGGTGATCGCCCTGGATCTGGGATCCATGGTGGCGGGCGCCAAGTACCGGGGCGAGTTCGAGGAGCGACTCAAGGCGGTCCTCAAGGAGATCACCGATGCCGCCGGCGAGGTCATCACCTTCATCGACGAGATGCACACCATCGTCGGCGCCGGCGCCGCCGAGGGCGCCATGGACGCCGGCAACATGATCAAGCCCCTCCTCGCCCGGGGCGAGCTGCGCATGGTCGGCGCCACCACCCTCGACGAGTACCGCAAGCACGTCGAGCGGGACGCCGCCCTCGAGCGCCGCTTCCAGCCCGTCTACGTGGGCCAGCCCAGCGTCGAGGACACCGTGGCCATCCTGCGCGGCCTCAAGGAGCGCTACGAGCTGCACCACGGCGTGCGCATCCAGGACACGGCGCTGGTCGCCGCCGCCAGCCTGTCGGACCGCTACCTGACCGGCCGGTTCCTTCCCGACAAGGCCATCGACCTCATCGACGAGGCGGCATCCCGGCTGAGGATCGAGATCGACTCGATGCCCACCGAGATCGACGTCGTCGAGCGGCGGCTCCGCCAGCTCGAGATCGAGCGGGTCGCCCTGGCCAAGGAGACCGACGAGGCGTCCCGGGAGCGCCTGGAGAGCCTCGACCGGGAGTTGGCCGACCTCGGCGAGCAGTCGGCCGGGATGAAGGCCCACTGGCAGGCCGAGAAGGAAGCCATCACCGCCATCCGCGACCTCAAGGAGCAGCTGGAGGCAGCCCGAGCCGAGGCCGAGCGCCTCGAGCGTGACGGCGATCTGGCTCGGGCGGCCGAGATCCGCTACGGGCGGGTGCCGAGCCTCGAGCACCAGGTCGACGAGGCCGGCCGCCGCCTCGACGAGCTGCAGTCCACCCAGAAGATGCTCAAGGAGGAGGTCGACGAGGAGGACGTCGCCGAGGTGGTGAGCCGCTGGACGGGCGTGCCCGTGGCCAAGCTCATGGAGGGCGAGGTCCACAAGCTCGTCCGCATGGAGGACGAGCTGCACCGCCGCGTCGTCGGCCAGCACGAGGCCGTCGAGGCCGTCGCCAACGCCATCCGCCGCAGCCGATCGGGCCTCTCCGACCCCCACCGGCCCATCGGCTCGTTCCTGTTCCTCGGCCCCACGGGCGTGGGCAAGACCGAACTGGCCCGCACCCTCGCCGAGTTCCTCTTCGACGACGAGCGGGCCATGGTCCGCATCGACATGAGCGAGTACATGGAAAAGCACTCGGTCAGCCGCCTGGTCGGCGCCCCCCCCGGCTACGTCGGCTACGACGAGGGAGGCCAGCTCACCGAGGCCGTGCGCCGCCGGCCGTACTGCGTGGTCCTGCTCGACGAGATCGAAAAGGCCCACCCGGACGTGTTCAACATCTTGCTCCAGGTCCTCGACGACGGGCGCCTCACCGACGGCCAGGGCCGCACGGTGGACTTCTCCAACGCCGTGCTGATCATGACCTCCAACCTGCCCGGCGACCCCGCCGACTTCTTCAAGCCCGAGTTCTTGAACCGGGTCGACGAGATCATCCGCTTCCGCTCGCTCAGCCGCACCGACATGGCAGCCATCGTCGACATCCAGGTCGGCGACCTGCGCCGGAGGCTGGCGGGCCGGCGCCTGGGCCTGGAGGTCACACCGGAGGCGGAGATGTGGCTGGCCAACGCCGGCTACGACGAGGCCTACGGTGCCCGGCCGCTCAAGCGGCTCATCCAGCGCCAGATCAGCGACCAGCTCGCCCTGGCTCTCCTCGAGGGCCGCTACGGGGAGACCAACTCGACCGTCAAGGTCGATGCCGCCGACGGGCACCTCGTCCTGCGATGAACACCCGGAGCGGGAACAGGCCGTCGCTCCCCGCCCCAACCCAAAAGGAGACTGCGATGAACCTGCACGACATCGGCCGCCTGCTGGTCGGCGGCGGGATCGTCCTCGCCCTGGTCGGCGGACTGGTCCTGGCTGCCGCCCGGCTCGGTCTCGGGCGGCTCCCCGGCGACCTCAGCTTCGGCACCGGCAACCTTCGGGTCTACGTACCCCTGGCCACCAGCCTGGTGGTGTCCATCGTCGCCACCGTGGTCCTCAACCTGCTCTGGCGGAAGTGACACCGGAGAGGCGGGGGGCCCGGACCGCCCCCTCCGCCTCCACAACGCGCAACAGGGCGGCCCCTGCGGGCCGCCCTGGCGGGATCGCTCGCTGAGGAGCGGTCAGGTGGTCTGGTCGATGGTGGCGTCCTGGGTGGCGTCGGCGTACGCCGTCGATCCGTCCGACAAGACGTTGGCGGCGACGGCAGCGTTGACCGGGGCCGCCAGGTTGAGATCGACGAGCGACATGGCTTCCCGATCGGGAAGGGCCTCACCCTCCTGCTCGGCCAGTTCCTCGCTGCTGATGTTGGTGTCGGTCGAGTTGTCCTCGGCCATAAGGTTTCCTCCTCGTGGTTGGCCAGCAGTAGCCGGCTACGACTGGGTGATGTCGACGTTCTGCTCGGCGTTGGCGTAGGCCACCGAGTCGTCGCTCAAGATGTTGGCGGCGACGGCGGCGTTGACGGGAGCAGCGATGTTGGCGTCGATGAGGCTCATGGCCTCGCGGTCGGGAAGTTCCTCGCCGGACTCGGCGTCCAGCTCCTCGTTGGTCAGGCCAACCGGCTTGTCGGTGCTCATGGAATCGTCTCCTTGGGGGTCAGTCGGGATGTGGTCAGGTGCGCTTGCTCGACCGGCTCAGGTGGCCTGGTCGATGATGCTGTCCTGGGTGGCATCGGCGTAGGCCACGGCGTCGTCGGAAAGCACATTGGCAGCCACCGCCACGTTGACCGGGATGGCGACGTTGGCGTTCACCAGCGACATGGCTTCCCGGTCGGGGAGCGTCTCGGCGGTCTCCGCCTCCAGCTCCTGGTCGCTCAACTTCGGGTGCTGATCGGACATCCAAGACTCCTTTCGTTCCAGCGTTGGGAGTACCCGTGGGAACGTCTGTCGTCCGGTCCCCGCGCCATGTGACCGAGCGTTGGTTTCCGTATTGCCGGAACGCTAAACCCGGACGATTCGTTCACCACTCCGTGCGGCGGGGCGGTGGCGGCCGTAGGGTTCCCCCATCGCCGCCGGCTCCCATCCCCACACCGCCTGGCGGCAGGCCGGCACTCCCGGCGGTGACGGGGAGGTCCCGCCCGGCCCCGCCGAGGGCATCGAGCTCATCGGTAGGTACGAGGGTTCGGGGTTCAAACGGGATCCCTACCTGGTGCGCCGGGCCGACGGCCAGACCATCCAGCTCACCGAGCTGCTGTACCTGGTGGCCGAGGCGGCCGACGGGCAGCGGGACTTCGCCGCCATCGCCGAGGTGGTGGGCGAGGCCTACGGGAAGACGCTCAGCCCTGAGAACGTCGAGCACCTGGTCGACGCCAAGCTGCGGCCCCTCGGCGTGCTCACCGCCGCCGACGGCTCGAGCCCGCCGATGGAGCGGCCTGACGCCCTGCTCGCCCTGAAGTTCAAGACCAAGGTGGTGCCGGAGCGGGTCGTGCGCTCCATCTGCGTGCTGTTCAAGCCCCTCTTCCCCGGTGTGGTGGTGGTCGCCGTGCTGGGCGGGCTGGTGGCGTTCGACATCTGGCTCTTCTTCGTCAACGGCGTGGGCGAGGCCATGCGGGACACGCTCTACGCCCCGGGCCTGATCCTGCTGCTCTTCGCCCTCGTGGTCCTCGGTGCCGCCCTGCACGAGTGCGGCCACGCTGCCGGGTGCGCCTACAGCGGGGCCAGACCGGGGGTCATGGGTGCCGGGCTCTACTTCGTGTGGCCGGCGTTCTACACCGACGTCACCGACAGCTACCGGCTGGGCCGGGCGGGCCGCCTACGAACCGACCTGGGCGGGGTCTACTTCAACTTCGTGTTCATCCTGGCCACGGCCGGGGTGTACTTCCTCACCGGCTTCGAGCCCCTGCTGCTGGTGATCGTCATCCAGCACCTGGAGGTGCTCCACCAGCTGCTGCCCTTCCTGCGCCTGGACGGCTACTACATCCTGGCCGACCTGACCGGGGTGCCCGACCTGTTCACCCGGATCAAGGACATCCTGGTCAGCCTCGTCCCCGGCCGGGAGCCGAGCGATCGGGTCAAGGCGCTCAAGCCCTGGGTGCGGGCGGTGGCCAGCGGCTGGGTGCTCCTGCTCGTGCCCGTCATCGCCATCAACCTCGTCTTCTTGCTGGTGCAGACCCCGCGCATCCTGGCGACGGCATGGGACTCCTTGCTCGTGCAGTGGGACACGCTGGGGACTGCGGCCGGCGATGGCAAGTGGCTCGACGTCGTCGCCGGTGCCGTGCAAACCATCGCCCTGGTGCTGCCGGTGGCTGGATTGGCCTACACCTTCGCCCGTCTCGGCCGCCGCCTCCTCACCGCCGGGTGGCGGCGAACCGAGGGCCGGCCCCTCGCCCGGGGCACCGTCGCCACGGCGGGAGGCGTCGCCATCGGCCTGCTCGCCTTCACCTGGTACCCCAACGGGGACTACCGGCCCCTCCAGCCGGGCGAGCGGCTCCAGGTCCAAGAGGTGGCGCGCACGGTCACCGCCGTCCCCAGCGGCCGCCCGGGCCTGACCGCCGAGCGGGAGGCCGAGCTGGGAGGTGCCCGCACCGTGCGCAGCGGTGAGCTCCCCCCGCCCTCGCCGACCCGACGTGACGATGCCGCCCCGGGCTCGGCGACCACCACCACGACCGTTGCCGAGCCCTCCACGACCACGACGTCGATCATGGGGCGCACGACGACGACCGAGGGGAGCACGGACACGTCCACGCGCCGGCGGGGCACCTCCACCACCGAGGCGTCCCCGGCGACCTCGATCACCCTGCCCGTGCCCACCACCACGGTGGAGGGCACGGGCACGGGCTAGCAGGCGGCCGGCTCAGGCCGCCTGGGCGTGGCTCGTCGGGGCCCCGGTCGCCCTGGCGCCGGCACGGGCGATCTCGGCGTCGACGACGGCGAAGAGCTCGGCACTGAGCCGGTCGAGCTCGGCCTCGAGGGCCGGGAACTCGAGGTCGGAGGCGGCGACGGCGTCGATCTGGGCGGCCAGCTGGTCGATGCGCTGGCGGCCCTCGGCGCTGAAGGTGACCGACCGGTCGGCCGAGACCACGTACTGGTAGGCGGCGGCGAACGTCTCGCACCGGACACACCCCTCGTTGAGAGCCACCGCCGCGTTCTGGGGGCTCAGGGTGTCGCCCCCGCCGGTGACCAGGACGACCTGGACCGCCACCCCGACCGTCCGGCAGTCGCTACAGCTGGCCCTGGCCACGGCCAGGTTCTCGGGGGCGACGGTGGGCGAGGCCAGGCGCGCCACCTGCAGTTTGGTGCGCACCATCTCCCGCCCGTCGCGCTGGTTGTGGGCGAGCACGACGTTCTTGGCGCCGCCATCGGCACCGGCGGGCTGGCCGGCGGCGAGGACGCTGGCCAGCACCACGACCAGGGCCACCACCATCGGCCGGGCAGCCGACCGGTCTCGGCATCGACTCTCGTTCATCTCGTCTCCCCTTGTTCTCTGGCGGTCGGGGACCGGTTCGTTGCGGTCGAGGTCGTTGCCGCTCGCCGGTCGGCCAAGGTGTTCCCAGCCCGCCGGTGGGCAAACCGCGCCGCCCGGCGGTTTCGGCCCTCCTGGCGATTGGGGAGGTTGGGGCGATGCGCAAGGTGGTGCGGAAGCGGATCAGGACCTCGACCGGCGGACGCCAGGTGGCGAGCGATGTCCAAGCCGCCGTGGTCGCCAATGTGGCCACGTCGGGCGGCCGGTCCCGATCCTCGGCCAGGACCAGGGTGAGCATCTCCCAGAGCGACGGCCGCACCGAGGTGGTCGAGCACGATTTGGACGACGCCCACGAGTAGTTCCCGGTTTCCTGCCTCCCGGTGCGGTTGCCGCGATGGCGGCGCCGGGTAGGGCAGGCGCCGTGCCCGCGGTGTCGTTCGGCCTCACCCTCTCCAGCGAGGAGCACCCGCCCGGCGAGTTGGTGAACAACGCCCGGCGGGCCGAGGAGTTGGGCTTCGACTTCGTCTCGATCTCCGACCACTTCCACCCCTGGGTCAGCGCCCAGGGGCACAGCCCCTTCGTGTGGAGCGTGCTGGGCGCCATCGCCGCCACCACCGAGCGCCTCGGCGTGGGGGTGGGCGTGACCTGTCCCATCCTGCGTATCCACCCGGCCGTCCTGGCCCAGGCCAGCGCCACCACCGCCCTGCTGAGCGAGGGCCGCTTCGTCTTCGGCGTCGGCACCGGCGAGGCCCTCAACGAGCACATCCTGGCCGACCGCTGGCCCCCGCCCGAGCAACGCCTGGCCATGCTGGAAGAGGCCGTCGAGGTCATCCGGGCGCTGTGGACGGGCGAGACGGTGGATCACCACGGGCGCTACTACGAGGTCGAGAACGCCAAGCTCTTCGACCCGCCGTCCGAGCCGCCGCCCATCGTCGTCTCGGCCTTCGGGCCCAAGGCCACCGAGGTGGCCGCCCGCATCGGCGACGGCTACTGGGGCACGTCCCCGGGCAAGGAACTGCTCGACCACTACCGGGACGGCGGCGGCACCGGGCCCCGCTACGGCCAGATCGACGTGTGCTGGGCCGACGACGTCGCTTCCGCCCGCCGGACGGTGCACCGGGTCTGGCCCAATGCCGGCATCTCCGGCCAGCTCAGCCAGGACCTGCCCACGTGGTCGCACTTCGAGCAGGCCGCCTCCCTGGTCGGCGAGGAAGAGGCGGCCGCCTCGGTGGCGTGCGGGCCCGACGTGGAGCCCTTCGTGGAGCGTGTCCGTACCTACCTCGACGCCGGCTACGACCACGTGTACTTCCACCAGATCGGGCCCGACCAGGAAGGGTTCCTGCGCTTTTGGACCGACGCCCTGCAGCCGGCCCTGGCCGAGGTCGCCGGACCCGGCTGAGACCTCCCGCCCCCGGCCGCCACCTTCAGCGGGCGGGAGGGGTCCCGGCCGCCAGCAGCGAGCGCACGGCGTCGGCGATCTCCTGGGGGTGGTCCTCGGGGGTGAAGTGCTTGCCGCCGGCGATCCGGCGCAGGGGTGCACCCAGGTCGCGGGCCAGGCGCTCGCCGTAGACCACCTTCTGGAAGCGGTCGGCCTCGCCCCACACCACCCGAGCGGGCAGCTCCAGGTGCGGGAGCTCGCCGGCGACGGCGAGGGTGTCCCCGGTGTCGAGGGCCCGCATCTGGCGGACCAGGGCGCCGGTCCCGCCGTGGTCGAGGTAGGGCTGGAGGTGGAGCTGCAGCGCCTCCCGGGCCTGCGGGCGCCGCTCGTGGCCCCGGTACATCAAGGTGGCCAGCACCGCTCGCACCATCGGGTCCGGTGCCGCCGCCACTGCCGGGGCCAGGGCCCGCATGGCCTTGACGCTCGGGATGGGCCAGGAGTCGTAGGCGATGCTGTTGGTGAGCACCAGGCCGGCGATGCGGTCCCGGGCCCGGGTGGCGGCGATCTGGGCGACACCCCCGCCGAGGTCGTGACCCACCAGGATCGGGCGTTCGATGCCGAGTTCGTCCATCCACGCCAGCAGGTAGCCGGCCTGGGCGCTGACGGAGATGTCGCGCCCCTCCCCCGCCGGGATGGAGGATCCGTAGCCCACCATCTCCCAGGCCAGCACCCGGCCGTCCAGCCTCGGCATCACGTGGCGCCACAGCGCCGGCGAGGTGGGGATGCCGTGGAGCAGGACCACGGGATCACCCGATCCGTGCTCCTGCCAGCGCATGGGGATGCCTGCCACCACTGCCGTTCCCGGGGCCATGGCTCCTCCCTACCCCGCAAGGCGGTCGGTCCCCCGGGCCGGCTGCTTCCGTTGCCCGCACCGATCTGCAACAGTATGACGATCAGATATCGGACCGATCCGGCCGCCGCCCGCTGGTGACGCCCGGATCATCGGGGAGCTGCGTGGCCGTACCGGCACCAAGACGACGACGTTGGCCGGCCCTGGTGGTGGCTTTGGCGCTGGCCGGGGTGGCCCCGGCGCCCGGCGCCGGAGCCGCCGAGTCGGCCAACCCGCGCGCCGAGCGGGAGCGGGTGCGGGCCGAGCGGGCCGAGGTGGCCGGTGAGGTCGATGCCCTGGAGGCCTCCAACGCCGAGGTGACGGGGGCCCTGGCCGATCTCCAGGCCAACGTGTCCGACCAGCAGGCCCTGCTGGCCGACGCCGAGGCGGCCGCCGAACAAGCGGCCGCCTCACTGGCGACGGCCAAAGCCGAGGAGCAGCGGGCCCAGGACGAGATTAGCCAGCTCGAGGCCATGGTCCGGGAGATCGCCGTCGAGCAGTACATGCGGCCCACGTCGCTCGACCCCATGGTGGTGCTGTCGGCCGACTCGGTGAACGAGGCCTCGCGGCGATCCGCCCTGCTCGACTTCCGGGCCCAGGACGACGCCGAGGTGCTCGACCGACTGCGGTCGGCCCGCCAGGACGTGGAGCTGCGCCGCCAGGAGGCCCAGCGGGCCACCGAGCGGGCCGACCAGGAGCGGGCCGACGTGGCGGGCCGGGTCGAGCAGTTGGAAGCGGCCCGCAACCAGCAGGCCGAGTTCGCCGTCTCGGTGGAGCAGCGCCTCGACGCCACCCTGGCCGAGGCCGCGGCCCTGGCCGACCTGGACGCCGGCCTGGCCGCCCGGATCGCCGCCGACGAGGCCCGGGTGGCGGCCCAGCTCCGGGCCGCCCAGGAGACCAGGGCCCGGGCTGCGGCCGCCTCCCCGGCCCCGAGCCGCGCCGGCTCCAGCACCTCGCCGGCCGCCCCATCGCCTCCCCGGGCGCCGGCTGCGGTGGTGGGCAGCGGGTCCATCGTCTCGGTCAACGGCATCCGGGTCGCCGCCCAGATCGCCGACAACCTCCGGGCCCTGCTCGACGCCGCCGCCGCCGACGGCATCACCCTGTCCGGCGGGGGCTACCGCGACCCCTCGGCCCAGGTGGCGCTGCGGCGCTCCAACTGCGGCACCAGCGACTACGCCGTCTACTCGGCCCCGGCCTCCTCGTGCTCGCCGCCCACGGCCCGCCCGGGTGCCTCCATGCACGAGCAGGGCCTGGCCGTCGACTTCACCTACAACGGCTCGCTCATCACCTCCCGCTCCAGCCCCGGCTTCGTGTGGCTGGCGGCCAACGCCAGCCGCTTCGGGTTCTTCAACCTCCCGGCCGAGCCCTGGCACTGGAGCACGAACGGCAACTAGCGCAGCAGGGCCCGGACGAAGCGAGTTCCGGGGCGGCAAAGCCGGGTAGAGAGCGGGGCATCTCCCCCCCGCCCGACCACCCGGACCGCTCCGACCGCCTGGCGACCTACCGCCAGAAGCGACGGTTCTCGGCGACGCCCGAGCCGGCCGGTGCCGCGCCCGCCCCGGCGCCTAGTGGCGATGGGCGGTTCGTGGTGCAGCGCCACCGGGCCCGCCGCCTGCACTACGACTTCCGCCTGGAGGTCGACGGCGTGCTGGCCAGCTGGGCGGTCCCCAAGGGCCCGACGTTGGACCCGGCGCGGCGCCGGCAGGCGATCCACGTCGAGGACCATCCCGTGGAGTACTTCGCCTTCGAGGGGGTGATCCCCGCGGGCGAGTACGGCGGGGGGGATGTCATCGTCTGGGACTGGGGCCGGTGGGCGCCGGCCAAGGGGGCCGACCCGGCCAAAGCCATCGCCGGCGGCGAACTGCACTTCGACCTCGAGGGTGAGCGGCTGCGCGGGCGCTTCGTGCTGGTGCGCACCGACCGGGCAGCCCCGCGCCAGGGCAAGGAGCAGTGGCTGCTCATCCACAAGCACGACGAGCACGCCGTGCAGGGGTGGGACGCCGAGGCGTTCCCGGCGTCGGTCAAGACCGGGCGCACCAACGACGAGGTGGCGGCGGCGCCCGAAGCCCTGTGGCGTACGGAGCGTCCCGCCGCCGAGGCGGAGCAGCGGCTGGGCGTCGAGGTGCCCTCCTGGGAGGGGCCGGCGAACGACGAGCTGGCCGCCCTCGACGCCCTGCCGGCGCAGGGCGAGTGGGAACTGGCGGGCCGGGTCCTGCACCTGACCAACCTCGACAAGGTCCTCTTCCCGGGCCAGCCGGGGGAGTCCCCACTGACCAAGCGCGACCTCATCGGCTACGCCGCCCGCATCGGGCCCTGGCTACTGCCCTACCTCTGGGACCGCCCCCTGAACCTTCACCGGTACCCCGACGGGGTGGGCGAGGCCGGCTTCTGGCACAAGGCGGTGCCGGCCCACGCTCCGCACTGGCTGGGGCGCTGGCACAACGACGAGGCCGGCGAGGGCGAGACCCGGTGCTACGCCGTGGCCGACAGTCTCCCCGCCCTGGCCTGGCTGGCGAACTACGGGGCCGTGGAGGTGCATCCGTGGACGTCGTCGGTGCGCGATCCGCGGGAGCCGACGTGGGCCCTGATCGACATCGACCCGGGGCCGGGGACCTCCTGGGACGACGTGGTGCTGCTCGCCCAGCTGTACCACACCGCGCTCGAGCACCTGCAGATGGCCGGCTGCCCCAAGGTGACGGGCCAGCGGGGGATCCAGGTATGGGTACCCATCGCCGGCGGGTGCACCTTCGACGACACCCGGGCGTGGGTGGAATCCCTCTCCCGGGCCATCGGCAGGACCGTTCCCGAGCTCGTCTCGTGGGCGTGGGGCAAGGCCGACCGCCAGGGCCGGGCCCGTCTCGACTACACCCAGAACGCCATCAACAAGACCCTCGTGGCACCGTTCTCCCCCCGGCCCTCGGCCGGCGCACCGGTGTCGGTCCCCATCGGCTGGGACGAGCTCGAGTCCGAGACCCTGCGGCCTGACCGCTGGACCATCACGAGCGTGCTCGACCGGCTGGAGACGGTGGGCGACCCGCTGCGACCGCTCATCGGCCTGTCCCAGTCGCTCCCCGCGCTGGGGTGAAGCCGGCGCCCCCCTACTGGTTGCGCACGGCCGCCATGAGCAGCAGCCCACCGTCGGCCACGAGCGAAGATCCGGTGACGTAGGCCGCCTCCGGCGAGGCCAGGAAGGCCACCAGGGCAGCGATCTCCCGGGCGTCCCCGGGGCGGCCGGCGGGGATGCCCGGGCGCTCGACCGAGCCGGGATCGACGTCCTCGTTGCCGGTCATGGCCGTGGCGATCTCGCCGGGGGCCACGGCGTTGACGGTGATGCCATGGGGTGCCAGTTCCAGGGCCATCACCTTGGTGAGCAGCCCCAATCCCCCCTTGGCGGTGCAGTAGGCGGCCGCCCCCGGGAGGGGGACGTGCTCGTGGACCGAGGTGATGTTGACGATGCGCCCGCCGTGGCCCGCCGCCACCATGTGCTGGGCGGCGGCCTGGCTACAGGTGAAGGCACCGTCGAGGTCCACGGCGAGGACCCGGCGCCACTCGTCGAGGTCGAGGTCGAGAAACGGCGTCGAGCTGCCGGTCCCGGCACTGTTGACCAGGACGTCGACCCCGCCCAGGGCCTCGGCCAGCTCGTCGACCACCCCCGGCCCCCGGGCCGGGTCGGAGAGATCCAGCTGGCGGACCTCGGCCCCGGCCCGATCGGCGTGCCAGGTGACGCCCACGTCGCAACCGGCGCCGGCCAGGGCCAGGGCACAGGACCGGCCGATGCCCGAGTCGCTCCCGGTCACGATCGTCACCGCCGCCATCGCCGGTTCCTACCCCCGCCGGCACGGGATGTCCCCTGGGTTTCCGGTAGCGTTCCCTGGTGCTCGGACGGGCGGCCAGGGTGGCGTGGATCCTCGCCGCAGGATTGCTGGCGGCGGCCTGTGGGGGCTCGACGGCGCCGGCCGGCGAGGCGGTGACCGGCACCAGCGCCGACCAGGCCGAGCGCACCCCGGGCGAGACGTCCGGGCCCGCCTGCGTCCCCGCCGACCTGGAGACCCGGGCCGCCCGGGTGCTGGTGGTCGGCCTGCCCGGGGCCACCGTGTCCTCGGATCCCAAGGTCGACGAGATCCTCGACGTCGGCGTCGGCGGGGTGCTCATCACCTCGCCCAACGTGGAGTCCAGCGCCCAGGTGGGCCAGTTCGTGAGCGACCTCCAGGCCCTGGCCGACCACCCCCTGGTCATCACCACGGGGGAGGAGTCGGGCCGGGTGGCCACCTTCCGCGACGTGTTGGGCACCACGCCCTCGGCCCGCCGGTTGGCCGCCACCATGTCCCCCGAGGAGGTCCGCCAGGTGGCGGCCGACATCGGATCAGGCCTGGCCGCCCTCGGCGTCGATCTCGACCTGGCCCCGGTGGTCGACCTCGACGGCGGACCGCCGTCGGGCGTCATCGGCGACCGGTCCTTCTCCGCCGACCCGGCCACCGCCTCGGCCTACGGGCTGGCCTGGGCCCAGGGCCTGGCCTCGGCCGGTGTGGCCCCCACGGCCAAGCACTTTCCCGGCCACGGCCGGGTGGGCGGGGACAGCCACATCGAGCTCCCCGTGGTCGACGCCACCCTCGACGACCTCCGGCAGCGGGACCTGGTCCCCTTCGTCGACCTCATCGACGCCGGGGTCCCCGTGGTCATGCTCGACCACATCGCCTACACCGCCTTGGACCCGGATCTGCCCGCCAGTCTGGCGCCGGCGGCCTACGAGCTGCTGCGGGACCTGGGCTTCGAGGGCGTGGCCATGACCGACTCGGTGGGCATGGGGGCGGTGAACCTGCTGTGGTCGTTCCCCGAGGCGGCGGTGCTGGCGGTGAGGGCCGGCGCCGACGCCGTGCTCACCACCGACGGCAGCCAGGCCCGGGGCATGCGCGACGCCCTGGTGGCCGCCGTGCGCTCGGGCGAGCTGGCCGAGGACCGCCTCGACGAGGCGGCGTCCCGCATGACCGCCCTGGCCGGGGGCGACACCGAGGCCCTGGCCTGTCGCGCCGTCACCCTGCCCGAGCTCGACACCGCCGGGTGAGGGCTGCGAGGGTTCCCCGGTGGGAGACATCAAAGGCGTCATCCTGGCCGGGGGCACGGGTAGCCGCCTGCACCCCCTGACCCGCATCACCAACAAGCACCTGTTGCCCATCTACGACCGGCCCATGGTCACCTATGCCGTCGAGGCCATGGTCGGGGCCGGGGTCGAGGAGATGATGATCGTCACCGGCGGAACCCACGCCGGTGAGTTTTTCCGGCTGCTGGGCAACGGCCACGACTACGGCGTCGACCGCCTGCTCTACGCCTACCAGGAGCGCCCGGGCGGCATCGCCGAGGCCCTCGGGCTCACCGAGCGCTTCGCCGGCGACGCCAAGATCCTCGTCATGCTGGCCGACAACATCGTCGAGCGCTCCATCCGGCCGGCGGTGGAGGCCTTCCTGGCCCAGGCGGGCGGGGCCCGCATCGTGCTCAGCCCCATCGACGACCCCGCCCACCTGCGCAACCTGGGGGTGCCCGAGCTCGACGGCGAGGGGCGGGTGGTGCGCATTTTGGAGAAGCCCGACGACCCCCCCAGCCACTTCGCCGTGACCGGCTTCTACCTCTACGACGCCGGGGTCTTCGAAGTGATCCCCCAGCTGGAACCGTCGGGGCGGGGCGAGCTGGAGATCACCGACGTCAACAACTTCTACGTCGACGCCGGCACCATGGAGTACGACGTCCTGGAGGGGTTCTGGGGCGACGCCGGAGAGTCGATCGACGCCTATTACCAGGTCAACGACTTCGTCCGGGCCCATGGGGCCAACCACCAGGACCGCACCGGTCCGGCGCCGGGGTGAGCCCCGCACGGGCGCCCTTGCTCGGGGAACGCACGTTCTTCTACGCTGGGTGGGGTGCGGTGGTCGCTCGACGTCCCGGGAGCGGGCCCGGCGGCGCTGTTCCCGCCCGGCGCCGGTGAGGCGGTCGAGCGGCGGCCCGGCCGGGGCGCCTTCGCCGGGATGGAGTTCCTCCACGTCCGGGCCCGGCGCATCATCAACACCTTGGGGCCGTCGCCCCTGCCCTTCCGCCACACTGTCAACGCCTACCGGGGCTGCAGCCACGCCTGCACCTACTGCTTCGCCCGCCCGACCCACGGGTGGCTGGAACTCGACATCGACGAGGGCTTCGAACGCCAGGTGGTGGTCAAGATCAACGCCGTGGCCCGGCTGCGGGCCGAGCTGGCCCCCCGGCGCTGGGCCGGCGAGGGCATCGCCATGGGCACCAACACCGACCCCTACCAGCGCAGCGAGGGCATCTACGGCCTGACCCGGGGGCTGATCGAGGTGCTCAGTGCCGCCCGCAACCCCTTCTCGGTGCTGACCAAGTCCTCACTGGTGTTGCGCGACCTCGACCTGCTGGTGGAGGCGGCAGGGCGCACCGACGTGGCGGTGAACTTCTCCATCGGCACCCTCGACCCCGACGTGTGGCAGGCGACCGAGCCGGGCACGCCCCACCCCCGGCGCCGGATCGAGGCGCTGGCCCGCCTGCGCGACGCCGGCATCCGCTGCGGGGTGCTGGTGGCGCCGGTCCTGCCCGGGCTCTCCGACGACCAGGCCGGGCTCGATGCGGTGGTGGCCGCCGCCACCGCCGCCGGGGCGTCGTCGGTGTCGGGAGGCCAGGTGGTGTACCTCGAGGACGGCACCCGGGAGGTCTTCCTCCGCCACCTGACCCGCACCCATCCCCACCTGGTGGAGCGCTACCGGTCGCTCTACGGCGGTGTCCACGCCCCCCGGGAGCTGCGCCGGGAGGTGAGCCGGCGCCTGGCCAGCGCCATCGACCGCCACCGGGGGACGGCCGTGGCCCTGACATCCCGGCGGCCCGCTGCCCCGGCGGCCGGCACCCCGGCGCCGGCGCCGCCGGCGGGGGACCAGCTCGCCTTGTGGCCCTGATGTTTGACTGGGGCCGTGCCCGCCTCCGGCTCGCCGCCGCCGTCCCGGGATCCGGCCGCCATGCGTGACCAGTACGCCCCGTCCCACCTCGGGCCCGACGATCTGGGGCCCGACCCCCTCATGGCCTTCGGGCGCTGGTTCGACGAGGCCGTGACCGCCGCCGCCGGGGCGTCGCCGCCCACGCCCGAGCCCAACGTGATGGTGCTGGCCACCGTCGACGCCGACGGGTGCCCGGCCGCCCGGGCCGTCCTGCTCAAGGGCCTCGACCACCGGGGCCTGCGCTTCTTCACCAACCTGGGAAGCGCCAAGGCCATCCAGCTGGCCGCCAACCCCGCCTGCGCCCTGGTGTTCGTGTGGCCCCTGCTGGCCCGCCAGGTCCGTGTCCAGGGCCAGGCCCGGCCGGTGCCCAGCGCCGAGGCGGCCGCCTACTTCGCCAGCCGGCCCCGGGGCAGCCAGCTCGGCGCCTGGGCGTCCCGCCAGAGCACGGTGCTGGGCGACCGCTCGGAGCTGGAGCGCAGCCTGGCCGAGGTCCGGGAGCGCTTCGGAGCCGGAGACGTCCCCCTCCCGCCGTTCTGGGGCGGCTTCGTGGTGGCACCGGCGACCTTCGAGTTCTGGCAGGGGCGCCCCGACCGCCTCCACGACCGCCTGCGCTACTCCCGGACTGCCCCCGACCACCCCTGGAGGGTCGATCGCCTGGCCCCCTGAGCGACGCCGCCCCGGGGTCGAAAGCAAAACCTCCGTTCTGGCCCCACAAATGGTCGTGAAAACGACCATTTGTGGGGCCAGAAGGGAGGGGTTCGCTAGGCCGGGGGGCGGTCCCAGTGGGCGGTGAAGGGGTCGATCCAGGTCACCCGGACGGGGCGGGCGGCCCGCACCACCCGGTAGCGGGCCAGGGTGGGGTTGCTGGCCGAGCCCTGGCGCCGCCCGTCGACCCAGATGTCGAGGTGGCGGCCCACGGGGATGATGGTGGCCCACACCTGCGGCGCCTCTTCGCCGCCCGGCCGGGCCCCCCGCAGGGCCTGAATGCTCCCGGTGTTGATGAGGCGCTGCATCAGCGACGCCATCTCGGCGTCGGTGGCCTTGCCCGCCTGGTAGCGGGCCAGGGCCTCGTGCACCTCGGGGGTCTCGTCAGCGAGCAACGGGCTCCCCCGTGGCGACGGGCGGGCGGCGGCGGCGGCGCAGCACGGCCCCACCGGCGCTGGCGGCCACCACCGCCGCCAGGGCGAGGCCCAAGGAGGTGCCGCCCTCGGCCAGCCAGGCGGCGGCGGCCGACGACCAGGCGTCGACCAGGCCTACGGGGCTGACGGTGGCCGGGTTGGCCGGATCCATGGCGTAGACGCCGTAGTAGAGCAGGTAGGCGCCCACCACCACCAGGAGGACCCCGGCCGCCCGGTCGGCGTAGCGCAGCGCCTGGCGCAGCCGGCGGACCATCGACTCCCGGGCCAGGGCCAGGGCGAGCGACAGCACCATGAGCACCAGCGACATCCCCACCCCGTAGGCCCCGAAGGCCAGCAGGCCCGAGGCGGCGTTGACCCGCTCGGTGGTACCGGCCACCACGACCAGGAACACGGGCAGGGTGCACGACACCGACGCCACGGCGTAGGAGGCGCCGAAGACCACCATGGAGCGCAGGCGCCGGGTCTCGCCGCCCCGGTCGAGGCGGGGCAGGGACAGGGCCGGCTTGCGCCCGGTCAGCATGGCGACCCCCAGCACGGCGAGGCCGGCGCCGACCACCAGGGTGAACCAGGGCATGACCCGGTAGATCCAGCTCACCCCGGCGTTGATGGGGACGCCGACGGCGGCGAAGACGGCCAGGAAGCCCGCCGACACCGCCGCCGCCGCCACCAGGGCCCGGGGCACCCGGCCGGCACCATCGCGCTCGGCGTCGTCGGTCCCCACGAAGTAGGAGAGGTAGGCGGCCAGCATGGGAAAGCCGCAGGGGTTCACCGTGGCCACCAGCCCGGCAGTGAAGGCGTAGGCCAGGGGAACGTCGATCACGCCCGCAGGTCCTCGATGCGCTCCCGGAGCTCGCCGGCGTCGAGGGCCCCGGCCTTGGTAGCGACCACCCGGCCGTCGGCCGAGACGAAGTAGGTGGTGGGCATGACGACCATGCCGAGCTGGCGGGCCAGGTCCCCGCTGGGGTCGCGGGCGATGTCGTAGGTGACGCCGGTCCGCTCCACCAGGGCGGCGGCGGCGCTGGGTTGGTCCTGGATGTTGAGCCCGAGGAAGGCCACGTCGTCGCCCAGCTCCCGGTGCACGGCCTCGAAGGCCGGCATCTCCTCGATGCAGGGGGGGCAGTTGGAGGCGAAGAGGTTCACCACCAGGGGCCGCCCCCGGTAGTCGGCGAAGGACCCGAGCCCCCCGCCGAGGAGGCTGAAGCTCTCGGTGGGCAGGGCATCGCCGGCGGCGTCTCCCACCAGCCCCGAGTTTGGGTCCTGGTCGCCGTCGGAGAACCGCAGCTCCAGCTCCGGAGCCGGCCGGGACGGCTCGTCGGTGGCGGCCGACAGCAGCGCGCCGGCGGCCAGGGCAGCGGCGAGGGCAGCGGCCGCCGCCACCGTGCCCACCACCAGGGGGTGGGGCCGGCGGCCGGTTGCCGGTGCCGGCTCGGCGCCGGCGGGCTCGGGCGGCGTGGTCTCGGTCGGGGCGTCGATGCCCCGTACGATACCGCTGCGGCCAGGGCCGGCCCCAGGCGCGGCGCCGGCCCGGGGGACGGCCGCTGGCCTCAGGCCGAGCGGATCTCGGGCACCACCACCACGTCGGTGCCGTCGATCACGATCACCTCGGCCGGCCGGTGCTTGGGCGGGCGGCCCCGGCGCCGCTTGTGGGCCAGCACCCGCCCGTTGGCAAAGAGCTCGCCACCCCACACCCCGCACGGCTCCCGGCGCTCGATGGCGCCCTGCAGGCAGGGCCGGCGCACCGGGCAGGTGGTGCACAGGTGCTTGGCCCGGGCGATGTCGTGCAGGTCCTCGGAGAAGAACAGCTCGACCAACTCGCCGGTGCCGTCGTTGCAGGCGGCCGCGGCCCGCAGCTCGGCGGTCCCCAGCTCCTCGTCGCCGCTCAACACGTCGGTTCCCATCGCAGTTCCTCTCGGTGGGGTGGCAGGTGCCGAAAAATCAGAAAGGCCGTCGGGGTGTCCCGACGGCCTGGGGGCGACTTCGACGCTGGGTGCTGCTAGGTCGAAGGTTCCTCCAGCCGGCGGGAGCCGGTGGCGGGAATGGCCGGGTGGCCGATGGCCTGGCCCTCGAAGAGGGAGGACATGGCCGGCTTGGCGGCTGCCGGCCACGCCCGCAGCCCACGGTGACGGCAGCGGGCGGTGGTGGCGGAGGCCGGGACTCCGGCGGAGCGCGGGCGCGCCATGGTGATACCGGTCAGCTCGGGTACCTGCTTCATGACACCTCCTCGCGTCGGCGTGGCCCCACGACCGGGGTCACGCAAATGCATCCGACCACGTCCGCAGCGAGCCGTCAACCCATTTTCCCGAGCGCCGGGGCCGCGGCGGCCAGGGGCTGGCGGGGAGCGGGCAGGCGGAAGGCGGCGAGGGCGGCAGCCGCCACCACCAGCCCGGCGGCGGTGACGAGGCCGGCCACGCCCACGGCCTCGGCTCCCAGCCCGCCGGCCAGGGCGCCGGCGGGCACGGCCGGCCACACCCGGGCGTGGAAGCCGGCCAGACCATCGCCTCCGGCCCGCCGGACGGCGCCGGTGTACAGCAGCGCTCGCAGCAGCACCGACGCCACCATGGCCGACGCCGCCCCCACCC
>DATMJI010000025.1:0-14539 GCA_035553895.1 Acidimicrobiales bacterium
CGGCATCGAGGCCCTGTTCCCCCTCGACGACTTCACCCGATCCCGGTTGCTGGAGGGCCTCGACGACGTCGACCTCACCCTCCGCCACGCCGAGGCCATCGCCGGCTACGAGGCCCGGCGCCCCGACTGGCTGCCCACCACCGTGCCCCAACCGCCGGCCGGGTCAGCGATCTCCGTGCGGCCGCACGGGGGCTGAGCAGCGCACCTCGCTGCTTCTCCGGGATTGCCGCGGCGCCTGGCGCCGTCCCGGCACCGCAGAACCGGAGGGGGACCGTGCCACAGACGCGGGGCGTGCCCTGCGCGGTGCCACGGAAGGATCAGGGTGCAGCTCGGTCGAGCCCGCTGAACCGGGCGAAGTCGCCGTCGAGCGTCACCAAAGTGCATCCGTGCTCCATGGCGACGGCTGCGAGCCAAGCGTCGGTGACCAGGTTTCCCCGGGCATCGGCGGTAGCGACGAGCTCGCTGAACAGGCGCCAGTGTCGCCGGCCGGGCTCGACCCGGATGGCTCGTGGTGCCCCCACCAGGCGCTCCAGCTCGGCCACGACCAGCCCGAGGTCGCTCGGTGGGGCGAAGATACGGGGATGGGTGAGGACCCGGACGACGCCGGCAAGCACCAGTCCGGTCAGGGCGAACGGGCGGGCGTCGTTGACCGTGTCCTCCAGCCAGGTCCGGCAACGGTCATGGTGCCCAGCGTCGGGACGCAGGGCGGCGACGAGCACGTTGACGTCCGGCAGCCTCACCGACCCTCCATCAGATCGACCAGCGCGGCCGAATCGGTCAAGTCGACGCCCGGCCGTACCCCGTCACCCGCCGGCAACGGATGGACCTGGTAGCGCGCCTCGGGCTGGTCGACGGGGTCGGCGTCGCGCAGCACGAGGCGCAATGCCTCCTCCAGCAGTTCGGTGAACGTCATACCGGACTCGGCGGCGCGCTGCTTGGCCCGGGCGTGGAGCTCGTCGGGAAGCCGCACCGTCGTCCTCATATGTCTAAGCATACGATCGAGGTGCTGATATGTCGAGCCGTCCGCCGGACGATCGGCACGGGGACGAGCGGGCGCTCAGCCGGCGGGGCTGAGCCCTCTCCGCTTCTCCGGGACGGCAACGGCGCCTGGCGCCGTCCCGGCACCGGAGAACCGCGTCGGCGCCACGCCGTCGAAGCTCACCAGGCCATCTCGTCGCAACCCCGGTGGTCGGCCGGCTCCACCTGGAGGGTGGCGTGGTCGATGCCGTAACCCTCCTCGAGGACCTGGCGGGCCTGGTCGAGGATGCGGTGGCTGTCGGTGCCCACCGCCACCATGAGATGCGCCGATGCCACCTCCATGCCCGACGCCAGGGTCCACAGGTGCAGGTCGTGGACGTCGACCACCCCCTGGAGGCAGGCCAGCTCCGCTTGCAGACCGGTGGGGTCGATCTCGGGGGGCCCGGCCTGGATGAGGATGCGCACCGACTGGCGGCCGAGTCGCCAGGTGCGGGGCAGGATGAACAACCCGATCCCGGCTCCGAGGATGGGGTCGATGTAGGTCCAGCCGGTGAGCTCGATGACCACGGCGGCCACGATCACCGCCACCGAGCCGAGGGCGTCGGCCAGCACCTCCAGGTAGGCGCCCTCGACGTTGAGGCTCTCCTTGGCGCCCCGGCGCAAGAGGGCGAAGGCCACCAGGTTGACGGCGAGACCGAGGACGGCCACCACCAGCAGGGGTGTGCTGAGGATGTCGGGCGGGTCGGAGATGCGCCGCGCCGCCTCGACGAGGACGAAGATGGCCACCCCGAACAGCAGCAGGGCGTTGACGAAGGCAGCCAGGATCTCCAGGCGGTACAGCCCGAAGGTGCGGCTCCGATCGGCCGGCCCACCGGCCTCGGCCCGGGTGGCCAGCTGGATGGCGGCCACGGCCATGCCCAGGCCGATCACGTCGGTGAACATGTGCCCGGCGTCGGAGATGAGGGCCAGCGAGCCGGTGATGGCACCGGTGATCGCCTCCACCACGAAGAAGGCCAGGATCAACCCGAAGGACCACACCAGGCGCCGCTGGTGGCGGGCCCCGGCGCGCACCACGCCGCGCCCGCAGCCGTGGTCGTGGCCCATGACCCCAGTGTGGCCGCCCCCGGACCAGGGGCCTACCTCCGGAAGTCCAGACGACTCCGCTACGTACTGCGCCCCCTATGGGCGTCAATCCGTCCATCCCGAGGATCCCGCCCTTGACAAGCTCCGGTGGCGCTCGATTCCGACGACAACGACGTCGAGATCAACCAGTGGTACAGGACCGAGGGATGACCGTACCGGTGTGGCGCCGTGGGGAAATCTTGTCTGCCGACCTCCGAAGCGAAATCGATGCTCCCGCTGGTTAGGCCGAAGGCTTCCTTGGCCTGGTGCTCGCGCTCGACAATCATCCCTGCAGCCATGGCCAAGCGGGAGCCAACTGGGCTTGAGAACTTCGATGGTCAGCCGCCGGTAGCCATACGGGCGGCCAACTCGGTTCGTGAGCGCACACCCGTCTTAACGTAGACGTGGGCGAGGTGGTACTCGACGGTCTTGGGGCTCACGACCAACTCGGCCGCGACCTCACGATTGGTCCGCCCCACGGCCACAAGGCGGGCCACTGCGAGCTCCTGTGGGGTCAGTTCCAACTGGTTGCCACTCGAGCGGCGCCTCGGTTTGAGCCCACAGGCGGCCAACTCGCGCGAGACGTCGTGGAGGTAGGGCTCGGCCCCTAGGCGCGCGTACGTTTGTTCGGCGCGCTCGAGCCGCTCCCGGGCCTGACGCCGTTCACCGGCCCGTCGCAGCAATCGGCCGTAGGTGTCTTCCAGGAGGGCTCGCTCGAAAGGCATGTCGATGGCAGCGGCATGGACTAGCCCCGCTTCGAACGCCTCCTGCGCCTCTCGGGACCGCCCCCTGGCCGCCTCCAAGGAGCCGCGCACCCTGGCGGCGGCAAGCAGCGAAGAGTGCCGTTCCCGTTCTGCGGCCAGGGCCTCGAGAGGTGTCAGCGCCGCCTCGGCCTCGTCCAAGCGCCCGAGCCGGACCAGTGCTTCGGCGTAGAGCGTTCTCCAGGGCTGGATACCGGGCTCTTCCAGTGCCGGTCCCCGAGCGGCCAGGTCAGCCACCGGACCGAGGGCCGTCGCAGCATCCTCATAGCGACCTCGGGCGATGGCTAGTCGGGCCCGGGCCACGGCGGCCCACGTGAGGTCTGCCGCCGGACCGAGGGCCGCGGCCGCATCGGCGGCCGCTTCGGTGTGGAAGCGGGCTCGATCCCACTTCCCTCGGCCGGCCAGAGGGAAGGCAGCGACGGCGTGAACAAGGGCCATCATCCAGACTTGATCGGAGTCCCGGGCCATCGACACCGCCAGCTCCCCGTGCACCACGGCCTCGTCCCAGTGACCCAATCGGTACTCGGTCTCCGCCAGATAGAAGCGGGCGACGATCCCGAGCTGGAACGGTCCGCGCTGGATGCACGCCTCGGCAACGGTCGAGAGATCGTCCCTGGCCGCGCGCAGGTCGTCGGTCCACATTCTCACCGTGCCCCGACCCGACAGCCACTCGAGCCGTCGGGCGTCGGGCTCCCCGTCGCCCTCGGGCAACGAACTCACCAGGGCCAGGCCGTCCTCGGGACATCCCGACGCCGCCAGGCCGACGACCAGCAACCATGGCGGATTCACGACGCTGAAGCGAAGTGCCGGTTCAGCCTCCAGTGCCCGTCGGGCCCATGCCACCGTCTCCGGCCCGAGGGCTCGGTTCACGTAGACGGCGGCAAGGCTGGCGGCTATACGCCCCGCCAGCGCTGCATCATCGCTCCCGTCGCACACCTTCCAGGCATCGAGGAACAGCCGCTCGGCCTCTTCGAGTTTGCCGCCTACGAAGGCGAACTGTCCCAACGCCCAGCGACGCAGCGGGCTGTCGGAGAAGGCTGCCATCTCCTCGCCGAGGAGGGCGGCCTGACCGTAGTCTCCGGCCAGGATCAGACAGTCGAACGCCTTGATGACGTGCCGTTCTCGATCGGTGCGGGTGGAACTTACCCGGGCCGCAGCTAGAAAGGCCGCGGATGCGGCGGCCCAGGCTCCCCGCTCCGCCTCCCGGGCGGCGTAGTCCGCCACGAGGCGTGACAGGTCGGCATCCTCACCGGGCGTTGCCGCCACCCGGTGCCTGAGGGCAGCACCCTCGTCGTCGACGAGTTCGGCCGCCACCGCGTGCAGAGCAGCCCTCCGAGACGGGGCCAGATCGTGGTACACGGCGGCGCGAACGAGCGGATGGGTGAAGGCGACGATGGTGGTCGTGGCCGTAGCGCGCGTTTCGAGGAGGCCGGCCTCGACGGCGACGTCGATAGCGACGAGGGGCTCTGCCACCCTGCCGACGCGAGCGGCAAGCCCTAGAGGACAACGCAGGCCGAGCACCGAGGCGGCCGCCACCAGGGCCTCCGCGTCGGGGGAGCACGAGGCGAGGCGGGCCACGACCATACCGCCGAACGCGCGAGGCGCGGGCAGGTCCTCGAAGAGGAGGGCCGAGGAGGGCAGCTCGGCCAGAAGTGCCAGGGTGTGGAGCGGGTTTCCGTCTGTGTGCTCGGCGACGCGTTCGACGGCGGCGGCCGGGAGCCTGTCGATTCCCAAGGAGGCAGCCAGTTCACCCAACTCGGGAGGTGAGAGGCCGCCGAGGCCGAGCTCGATGCCGATCTCCCCGGACAGGAGGCGGTGGAGACTCGGAGGAAGAGAGGCCAACGAGTCGTCGCGAGCCGAGAGCAGCGCCAGCACTCGGTCGACCCGCAGTCGGCGGAGGGCGAAGACGAGAGCGTGGAGAGATGGGCTGTCAGCCCACTGTGCGTCGTCGAGGACGAGGACCACTGGACCCTCGTCCTGTAGCGCCCCCAGGAGCTCGACGAGGGCCGCCCCGGCAGTCAGTGGATCGGAGCTGGGGGCGGTGGATGCCGACAGGGCTGCTAGGGGGACGGGAAGAGGCGGGGAAAGCCCAACGAGGAACTGGCTCAGCGCCCCGTAGCCGAGGGCCAGCTCGGTCTCGTCCCCGCTGGCCTGTAGCACCCGCGCCCCATCGAGGCGCCGGAGGAACCGCCGGAGGAGCGCGCTCTTGCCGATGCCAGGCGGCCCGTGGACGAGAACAACCCGGGGACGGGCGGCGCGCGCCTCGTCCAACGACCACTCCAGGACGCCGAGTTCGTCCCTGCGACCAACGAAGTGTTCCTCCACCGGTACCGGAGCATTCCACACCGACGTGGTCGGCGTCGGCCCTCATCGGGGCCCTGTGGCTGGGATGCCGAAAACGCCTCTCTGGTCCGGTCGATCCGCTCACAATCCCGTCGCCAGCAAGGCGTTCGCGACCGCACCGGCGAAACCGCCCGGCACCTGGATAAAGACCTCCTCGTTGACGGCGAAGGTTGCGTCGATGGTACGGACCCCTCGGGTGCCGACCTGGATCCGGCCCTCGATCTGAGCCGCCCCAGCCACGAATCCGCCTCCCCTGACCCTCATCCTGAAGTGGACCGGTTCACCGGTACAGTCGCCGGTGGCGATCCGCTCGCCTACGACGTCACCTTGAGTCAAGGTCACCTCGATCCTGAACCGGCGTCCAACTTCACAGGTGAGGCTGCCGGTGAGGCGAGCCAGCGCTCCATTGCTCAGCGCTATCTCATCGAAGAAGTCGGTCCCACCGGGGCCCACCGTTGTAGAAGTGGTGGACGTACTCGTGGTGGTCGTGGTGGTCGTGGTGGTCGTGGTGACGGGCAGCATGGTCGAAGTCGTGGATGTGCTGGACGTGGTGGTGGTCGGCACCAGGGTGGTCGATGTGCTGGACGTGGTGGTGGTCGGCACCAGGGTGGTCGATGTGCTGGAGGTGGTGGTGGTCGGCACCAGGGTGGTCGATGTGCTGGAGGTGGTGGTGGTCGGCACCAGGGTGGTCGATGTGCTGGACGTGGTGGTGGTCGGCACCAGGGTGGTCGATGTGCTGGACGTGGTGGTGGTCGGTGGCGGCAACTGCAGCGCCTGCCAATCGGGAAGATCGCCGTTGACGAGTACGGCCGACAGCGCGCTGCCGTCTGGATCCATGGTCCGTATGCCGCCCCACCGCAGAACGATCCTGGTCCCGTCCGGAGACCACGCCGGGTAGATCGGGGCGCCTGACCCATACGGTGCGCCCGTGGGGCTCACATTGACCTGGTTGGAGCCGTTGGCGTCCATGGTCCAGATCTGCTCTGCTCCGCTGGCAGGCCGGCGCCAGAACACGATCCGGGAGCCATCGGGTGACCAGTCTGGATACTGCTCGCTTGTCGGGCTGTTGGTGAGGTTGATCGGGTTGGTGCCGTCGGCGTCGACGATCCAGATATCGGGAACAGGGGATCCACCGCGGTAGGCGATCTTGTCCCCGGTCGGGGACCATACCGGTTGGGTGACGCTCCGATCGGCAGGGGCGAACAATTCAGTCAGACCCGTACCGTCGGCGTTGACCACCCAGAGGGTTTGTCCACTGACCTCAAAGGCGATTTTGGACCCGTCAGGCGACCATGATGGCCAAGCTCCGCTACTGGTGAGCTGGGTTTGACTGCTGCCGTCGGCGTTCATGACCCAGATGCCAGTCCTGACGTAGGCAATTTTCCGCCCATCGGGGGACCACACCGGCTGGCTCTCAGAGCCGCTTCCCGTATTGGTCACGTTCGTCTGTCCGGATCCGTCGGGCTCCATGACGAAGATGTCGGGGAGGGCGAAGCCCGGGACAGGTGCGATCGCCGTGTAGGCTATTTTGCCGTTGGCCCCGGGGTAGACGGCGTCAGCGCTGTCCAGCGTTGAGAAAAGCGTGGCAACCACTGCCACCGCCGTAAGAAGTGCCCAGTTCCGAGCGCGCTTCATGGGCACTCGGCCCTCCTGCACTTCGCCTCGACAATACTCGAGCAGTTGCATCGTTCCTCCTGTCCATCGCCTGGGCCTCCATAAGACCCCTTGGCCCTTCACGCCTCATTCCCGTGGCCACCCCTGGTCGCACCTCGCGACCCCCGTCCGCTTACGATCTACATCCTTGGCGACGTGAACAGTTGTGGTGGCATGTGAATGCATTGGGATGCTGTTATCCCGTCGGGGTGGAAGTGGACTCCGACGTAGTCGTCATCGACCCAGCCCTTGCGCACCAGGCCATCCGACCCAATCTCGCCTGAGGAGCGCCATACCATCATGAAGCTACCTACACACCCAGAACATAATGAGGGAACAACTTCCTCGCCCTAGGGGAATCCCTAGTTGTCTTTTCCTGTCCCCTCCCGGGTTTCGCCACCGGTGGGAGCTCCTTGATCCGTGTCGTGTGGCGTCGACACACCAACACCGGCTTCGCCTTCTTCGGGTGGTCATCGACGCCTGCAACACCCTGGTTCGATTCGTCCCCATCGTGACGCTGGGCATGGCCGGTCGGTGCCGGACCGTCGGTGTGATGGTGGCCGCACCGAGCATCGCGTGCCTGCGGGGGGCGGGGACAGCCGGCGGCAAACGGGTCTCGAATTTCGCACCCCCTCGCCGTGGAGCCCTCCTGGCCATCAGCGTCGTGCTTGGATCCGACCCTCGATTACGACCCGGGAGCCGACACCATCAGCAGCCTGGCCTCTCTCGGCCAGCCCTGGCGGCACACCCGGCGACGCCCGGGTCGGCTACGGCTACAGTCGTTCTCGCCGCCCCCAGGGACCGCCCGCCACGCCCCCGGACACGAACGCCTTATCCCTGCTCAGCACCGCAATCGCCGGTCGCGCTACCGGTGCCGCCGCCACCCAAGCACGCCCCGGGAGCCCACCTGCGCGTGAGCCTTCCACGTCCGCACCACCGTGGTGGTTGGACTAGCCCAGACCTTTCAGTAGGCCCGGCCGTGGTGCCGGGCAAAGCTTTGCGTCGGTGCGTGGCGGTGTCCGGCGATCATCCGGCTCGATCGAGCGGTGTAGGGGCAGCGGTGGTCGAGGTCTGTGGCGGTGACGGGTTGTCCGGCTAGATCGAGCGTGCTGCGGCCGCCTCGAGCCGCAGGACGAGGCTGGTGGCCCATGGCCAGTCGTCGGCGACGCGCAGCCAGCGTTGACGGCCCCGTCACACGATCACGCCGGAGCGGTGGAGAAGGCAGTAGCGCAGACGTTTCCGTTCGGCTCGAGCGAGATCGCCGTCGAGGGTGAGCAGCCGCGTCCAGGCGAGCAAGTCCTCGGCCATGAGAGAGATCTCTAGCCACGCCTGGTTGATGGCGAACAACGCGGAGGGAAGCTTGGCCAGGCCAAGGGCCTTGGCGTCGCAGATGTGGCGCTCGGCGCGGCCCCGTCCCCGGTAGAGCGCATCGACGTAGGCGATGTCGTCGTCGGCGAGGTCGCTGACCACCAGCTGGAAGCGGTGCCCGTCGACGTCGGTGAAGCTCAGCTGGGCGCCGGGGTGGGGACCTTCCCGGCGGGCGATCATCCGGGTGCCGGCAGGCCAGTCTGACAGGTCGACCAGGTCGGTGATCTCGGTACCCTCGGCGTGGTCGCGCTCCTCGATGCCATCGGCGCTGATGGGCGGGCGCCACGACCGCTCAGCCACGCTGACCAGCACCAATGCGAGCTCCGCGGTCAGGCGATGGCCGACCACGAAGCGAACCTGGCGGGCCCAGCAGGCGTCGAGGAACGTGTTGCGAGAGCCCGGCCGAGTCCGCCCGGGCGATCACCTCGACCTCCCCGGGGTCGACCGGTAGCTGGGCCAGGGCGTCATCGATGACCGTGACGTGGTCGGCGGCGGTGCCCGACCCGGCATTGCCCGGCGCAGCAGTCCGGCCAGCGCCTCCCTGGTGGCGTCGAGGTACGCCAGCAGCGGGTGGAACCCAAAGCCCCGCTTGTACGTCGGAGCGGCACGCTCCTTGTCGGAGTGCGAGTCGATCAAGGTGCCGTCGATGTCGATGACATGGCAGCGGGGGTCGGCCCCGGCTGCCCGGGCCGCCGCCCGGGCCCGGGCCGACCTGATCCCTTGGAGCACACCCTCGTCGACGGCTTCGAGGGTCCGCCACGCCTCGGGTTCGACGCAACCTCACCGAAGAGTGCCGGCTGGTCCCGAAGGGTGGCCAGGTCCGAGGACGCCTCGCCGCCATTGGCGACCATCACGGCGAGATCGACCAGGACCTCGCCACGGTTGTGACCACGGCGCGCTTGTTCGTCGACGCCATCGCCACCGACAACGCCTCGGTTAACCCCAGCGACTCGGACACCTCAGCCACCAACCGGGTGCCGAAATGGCTGGCAACGCCCTTGCCCCCGGCGACACCTTCAATCCCGGACGACGCTACGCTTCACCTTCAAGGTGCCCTCCTGGTTCAGGTTCTGCTGCCGGCTTCGACACCCGCAGTTCCCTTACCGGGAGGGCCTTTTCGCGGACCGATCGGCGACACGCCGACTCACAACTGAAAGGTTGGGGCTAGGCGCTGGTCGTCGCCATGGCGACCCTCACCCGCTGGTTGCCCGGCCCGGGCGGGCCTGGTCTCGGCGCCGGTGCGTACTGGCCATCACCGCGCCTCGACCTCCGAACTGGCGGGGGAACCGCGCCCGGCGATCCCTCGCCGGCTAGGCCGCAGCTGGCTGGTGACCACTCACGGCGTCACCTCGGGCCGGCGCACCTCCTCCTGGCGCCGGCGTACCCGCACCACCTTGTTCACCGCCGACAGGAAGGCCCGGGCCGACGCCTCGACCACGTCGGTGGACAATCCCCGGCCCGACACCTTGATGCCGCCGGCGTCGAACTGGACGATGACGTCGCCCAGGGCGTCGACCCCCTCGGTCACCGACGAGACGTTGAAGTCGGTGAGGGCACCGTCGACCCCGGTGGCCGCCTTGATGGCCTTGCAGGCGGCGTCGATCATGCCGTCGCCCTCGGCGCTGGCTTCGAGCTTCTCGCCGTCGTGGAGCAGCACCACCGAGGCCACCGGCGTGCCCACCGTGCCTCCCCGCACGTCGAGGGACTGCAGCTCGAAGCCGTGGTCGACCTTGCCGCCCAGCTCCTCGGCCACGATGGCCTCCAAGTCGGCGTCGGTGAGGCTGACCTTGCGGTCGGCCAGCTCCTTGAAGCGCTGGAAGGCGGCGGTGAGCGCCTCGCCACTGACCTTGAGGCCCATGCGCTCCAGGGTCTCGGAGAAGGCGTGGCGCCCGGAGTGCTTGCCCAGCACGATCTGGCGGCCGGCCTGGCCCACGGTGGCGGCGTCGATGATCTCGTAGGTGCCGCTGTCGGCCAGCACGCCGTGCTGGTGGATGCCGGACTCGTGGGCGAAGGCGTTGCGCCCGACCACGGCCTTGTTGTACTGCACGGGATAGCCGGTGAGACGGGCGACGAGGCGGCTGGTGCGGGCCAGCTCCTCGGTGTTGATGCCGACCTCGACGCCGGGGAACTGGTCGGCCCGGATGCGCAGGGCCATGACCACCTCCTCCAGAGCGGCGTTGCCGGCCCGCTCCCCCAACCCGTTGATGCACACCTCGACCTGGCGGGCACCGGCCTGGATGCCGGCGAGCGAGTTGGCCGTGGCCAGACCCAGATCGTTGTGGCAGTGGGTAGAGGTGACGTAGTCGCCGCTGACCTCCCGGCGCACGTACTGGATAAGGGCGCCGAAGTCCCAGGGGATGCCGTAGCCGACGGTGTCGGGGATGTTCAACGTGGTAGCCCCGGCCTCGACCGCCGCCTGGAGCACCTCGAGCATAAACGGCAGCGGGGTGCGGGTGGCGTCCTGGGGGCTGAACTCCACGTCGTCGGTGTGCTCCCGGGCACGGGCCACGCCCGAGGTGGTCTCGGCCAGCACCTGGGCCTCGTCCATCTTCAACATGTGCTCCATGTGGCTGGGGCTGGTGGAGATGAAGACGTGGATGCGGGACCGCTCGGCCTCCTTGACCGCGTCCCAGCACCGGTCGACATCGGCCAGGTGGGTACGGGAGAGCCCGCAGATGACGGGTCCGCTGACCGTGCGGGCGATGGTCTGGACGGCCTCGAAGTCGCCCTTGCTGGCCACGGGGAACCCCGCCTCGAGCACGTCCACCCCGAGGCGGGCCAACTGCTCGGCGATCTCCAGCTTCTCGACGGGATCGAGAGAGATGCCCGGTGACTGCTCACCGTCACGCAGGGTGGTGTCGAAGATGGTGACCCGGTCGGCCATGTCGGTTCCCTTTCTGGGAGGGGCGCTGGGGGAAAAGAAAACCTCCTGGCCAGATGGCACAGGAGGTCGTGGCGAGCACCTGGAGGTGCTCGCCTCAAGTAAGCAGGAGGACGCAGGAGCGCAGCTGGCGCAACATCGTTTTCCAGGGAACCACGATCGGCCACAAACGTCAACCCCCTCCGGATCTCGGGTGACGGATCACGCCGGGCTGGTGGGAGGGATAACCTCCTTGGCGATGATTCGCCGATTGTTCCGTGTGGCCGTGAAGTTCGCCATGGTCGGTGGTGCCGCTGCCGGTGTGGCCAAGGTGCTCGGCCGGCGCCGTGACGCCGGCTCCGGTCCGGTGGGCACCGCCACCCCGTGGCCACCCATCCCCGAACCGGCCGGGACGCCCACTACCACCGCCACCCCGGCGAGCGAGGCGGAAGGCGACGGCACCCAGCCGGCGGCCGAGCCGGTGGCCGAGTCCAACGGTTCCCGGGTGTGGGCCGAGCCGGAGGACGACGGGACCTGCCCGGCTTCGCATCCGGTCAAGGCCAAGTTGGGCAGCGGCGTCTTCCACCTGCCGGGGATGGCCAACTACGACCGCACCAAGCCCGACCGCTGCTATCCCGACGAGACCGCCGCCGAAGCCGACGGCCTGCGCCAGGCCAAGCGCTAGGGCCGGCTCGTGCGCGTCGTCGTCGACTACGACCGGTGCATCTCCAGCGGGTCGTGCACCCGGGCCGCCCCCGAAGTCTTCGAGCTGCGCGACGACGGGTTCCTCTACGTGCTCCAGGATGAGCCGCCCGAGGAGCTGCGCCCGGCGGTGACGGAGGCCGCCGACCTCTGCCCGACCGCCGCCATCACCATCGAAGGCTGAGGCCCCCCTACCCCTCATCGTTCTCGGCGCGTTTTGGCCCCCCTACCGGGGGCAAAACGCGCCGAGAACGATGAGGGGAGGTGGTTAGCCGCTCTCACAGCCCACGCCGTCGCCGTCGCCGTCGAAGCCGTGGGGATCGGGGGGGGTCACGGCGAAGCGGCGGTCGGGAATCTCCCCGCAGTCGAGGTCGGGCGGGGCCGGCGGGACGCACACGCCCGGATAGGAGGCATCGCACGAGCGGGCTGCGGACGGCGCTGGGGCCACCGCCGGTGGAGGTGGCACCGGGGTGGGCAGAGGTTCGGCCGCAGGTGGCGCACCCGTGCCGCATGCTCCCCACAGGCCCCGGCCCTCGTCCCGGGCGGTGCCGGCCAGGGCGGCGAAGTGGTCGGCGTGGGCCACGTTGGGCGGGAAGGTGGCCGGCTGGGCGAAGCCCCCGGCCACCAGGGCGGCGTTGACGAACAGGCCGTCGTCCCGGCGGTACACATAGGCCAGGGTGCGGCCGTAGCGGTCGAGGCGCTCCACGTCGTAGACCAGACGCACGGCGGTCCCCGGCGCCACCAGGGCAGCGGCCTCGTCGGAGGCCTCGGGCCCGAAGCACTGCACCCCTTGGCGGGGATCCTTGGTTTCGGGAGTGTCGATGCCGATGAGGCGGACCCGGATACCGCCGCTGACCACGAGGGTGTCGCCGTCGACCACCTGCTCCACCACGGCGTCGTCGCCGGCGGGCAAGCCGGTTGCGGGCAAGCCGGTGGCGGGCTCGGCCGCTGGCCGGCCCGGAGCCGCCGGCACCGTGACCTCCCCGGTGGCCGCAGGCGCTGGTGACACCTCCGGGCCAGCCACCGGCTCGGGACCGGTGCTGCGCACACCGACGCCGGTGCCGCAGCCGGACACCAGGGCCAGGACGATCCCGACCAGAGCGAACCCCCGCCGTCGCGCCATCCCTGCCGGTATCGGCCGCACCGCACCGGAGCTGAAGCCCCGCCGGGGCGGGGGGCTCACCCCAGGGCGTGGACCGAGAAGATGCCCGGCGCGTCCCGCAGGCGCTCCACCAGCTCGCCCGGAACTGCTTCGTCGGTGGCCAGCACCATGAGGGCGGCGGAACCCTCGGGGGAGCGCCCCACGTGGATGTCGGAGATATTGATGCCGGCGTCGCCGAGGGCCGAGGTGACGAGGCCGATCATGCCCGGACGGTCGTCGTTGCGCAGCACCAGCATGTGGCGGGCGGGTGGCACCTCCACGCTGTGGCCGTCGACCATGACGATGCGGGGCTCGCTACGCAGGCCGGCCAGGGTGCCGGCGATGGCGTGCTCACCCCCCCGGAGGGTGATGAGGTTGACGAAGTCCTGCACGGCCGAGGTGGTGGTCTCGCGCACCTCCACCCCTCGCTCGTCGGCCAGCTGGGGGGCATTGACGTAGGACACCGGCTCGTCGACCACGCCGCTGAAGATGCCCTTGAGCACGGCCAGGGTGAGGATGCGGGTGTCGTAGTCGGCCAGCTGCCCCTGGTAGGTGACCTCCAGCATCTGGGGCACGCCCTCGTTGAGGCGGGCGAACAGCGCGCCCAGGCGCTCGGCCAGGGGCAGGAAGGGGCGCACCGTCTCCGACGCCTCACCGGCGCTCACGTTGACGGCGAAGGGCACGAAGTCACCGGCCAGGGCCAGGGTGACCTGCTCGGCGATGGTGACCCCGGCCTTGTCCTGGGCCTCGGCCGTGCTGGCGCCGAGATGGGGCGTGACCACCACCGAGTCGAGGGCGAACAGGGGCGATTCGGTGGTGGGCTCGGTGGCGAACACGTCGAGGGCGGCCCCGGCCACCAGGCCCTTGTCGATGGCCCACGCCAGGGCGTCCTCGTCGACGATGCCGCCCCGGGCGGTGTTGATCACCCGCAGCCCGGGCTTGGCCTTGGCCAGCAGCTCCTTGCCCAGCAGGCCCATGGTCTCGGGGGTGCGGGCCACGTGGATGCTCACGAAGTCGGCCCGGGCCACCAGGTCCTCCAGGTCGAGCAGCTCCAGGCCCAGCTGGCGGGCCCGCTCGGGGGAGACGTAGGGATCGTGGGCCACCAGGCGCATCCCGAACGCAGCCGCCCGCTGGGCCACCAGCGTGCCGATGCGTCCCAGGCCGATGACGCCGAGCGTCTTGCCGTGGACCTCGACGCCGGACCAACGGGCCCGCTCCCACGAGCCCGCCCGCAGGGCGGCGCTGGCCTGGGGGATGTTGCGGGCCTGGGCCAGCAGGAGGGCCAGGGCGTGCTCGGCGGCCGACAGCACGTTGGACTGGGGGGCGTTGACGACCATGACGCCCCGCCGGGTGGCGGCGGCCACGTCGACGTTGTCGAGCCCGATGCCGGCCCGGCCCACCACCACCAGGTCGCCGCCTGCGGCCAGGGCCTCGGCGGTGACGTCGGTGGCCGAGCGCACGATCAGCGCCGCCGCCCCGGGGAGCACCTCCGCCAGCTCCTCGGGCGACAGCCCCAGGCGGACGTCGACCTCGTGGCCGGCCGCGGCCAGGCGCTCCAGGCCGGCTTCGGCCAACTTCTCGGTGACGAGGACTCGTGCCATGCCTCCATGC
>DATMJI010000026.1:0-4887 GCA_035553895.1 Acidimicrobiales bacterium
GATCCAGGGCCCGGGCCAGCCTGGCCCGGACGCCGAGCTGCTCGTCGACGGCGCTGATGACGTCGGCGGCGGCCCGGGCCGCCTGCCCGGCGGCCTGGCCGTCGACACCGTGGGGCCCGTAGCCGGCTGCGGTGGTGACGCCGGCCAGGGCGCCGAGCAGGCGGTGGTCGATACCGGTGGCGCCGGCCGCCCGCTGGGCGAACTCGGTGGGCGTCTCTGAGGGGCGGGGCGGGTGCCCGAGCTGGGCCAGGGACTCGCCGACCTCGGCCCAGGTCACCAGCACCCGGTCGGCGGGCGTGGTGGCGCCGGCTCGGTGCCGCCGGCGCCGGCGGCGCCGCAGCCCGGCCAGGAGGGCCCACCACGACCCCAGCGCGGCGGCAAAGAGGCCGGCGGCGACGGCGATGCGCCCCGGCCACGGTGACGGATCCTCCCCGGAGCGACCCGGGGCCTCCGGGGATGGGGACGCCGCGGGTGCGGCGGCCGCGGTGGTGGGCGGGGCGGGGGCCGGCTCGAGCGGCCGGGTGGTGGCGGTGGCGGGTGCTCCCGGCGCCGCCTGCTGCTCAGGGACCCCGGTGTAGGACTCGGCGCCGGGGATGCCGCGGCCCGGCGTCGGCTCGAAGGCCACCCACCCGTAGCCGCGGAGGTACACCTCGGGCCAGGCGTGGGCGTTGAGCCCCCGGACCCGGAAGGCGCCGGTCTGGTCCTGCTCGCCGGTGGTGAAGCCCACCGCCACCCGGGCCGGGAGACCGACGGCCCGGGCCATGGCGGCGAAGGCACCGGCGAACTGCTCGCAGTAGCCCCGGCGGGTGGCGAAGAGGAACCGCTCCAGGTCGTCCCCTCCGTGGCCCGGGGCGATCGACAGGTCGTAGGTGAAGGACCCGTCCCGGAAGGAGTCCTGGAGGAGGCGAGCCGCCTCGTAGGGGGAGCTGGCACCGGCGGTGATGCGCACGGCCTCGTCGACGACGCCAGGGGAGAAGTCCGGCGGCAGGGCGGTGGACGACGCCGCCACCACGTCGGGCACCGGTCCGGCGACGGCAGCCAGGGCGCCGGCGTCGAGGGACAGGATCTCGGACTGGACCCGGTAGGTCAGGCCGGCCGCGGTGCTGGCCTCGGTGAGCAGGCTAGAGGAGTCGGGGTCGAACCGGGCGTCGGTGCCCTCGATGCTCACCGGGCGGTACGGGGCCGGGAGCCAGATCGACGACAGGTTGGAGATCTCGACGTCGGCCACCGAACGCCGGGTGGCGCCCATGCGGTCGGGCGCCGGCGCCGGGAGGGCCCCGTCGACCTCCCGGTACTGGCCCCGGGACGACCAGATACGGCCGTCGAAGATCTCCAGGGAGGTGAGGCGCCAGTAGCTACGGGTGTCGGACCTCACGGTGAAGACCTCGATGTCGGACTGGTCCACGATGCGGCTACGGATGTCGACCAGGGGGCTCACGGTGACCCGGGAGCCGCCACCGTCGCGGTCACCCGAGCGCCAGGGCACGACGGCGCTGGCTTCGGCACCCGGCAGCAGGGGCCCGACGAGCACGGCCGCCAGCAGGGCGGCGGCGGCCAGGCCGGCACCCGACCACAAGAGGGAGCGGGGGGCGGTGCCGGCGCCGCTGGACATGCGGTTCGGGGCCTCGGCGTGGATGAGCAGGCGCTGGGTGAGCCAGTAGAGGGCCAGGGCGGCCAGGAAGACGGCGGTCAGGGCCAGCCGCCCGCCGGGTGCCGCGAGGGCGGCGCCGAAGACGAAGAGGGTGGCGGCAGGGATGGCCGCCTCCACCCGGGCCCCAGCGCGCATGGCCGCTCCGTCGGCCACCACGGCGCTGACCCATACGGCGACGGCGGCGGCGAGCACGAAGCCCGGCTCGACCGGGGCGGGGGCCACCACCTGGCGGAACACGACCATGGCGTCGGCCAACTCGCTCGCCGCCTGGCTCCAGGTCCCGGGGCCAGGAAGGCCCAGCGTGGTCGTCTCGGGCAGAAGGAACCAGCTGAGGGCGAGAGCGAGGCCGGCGGCCGCCACGGCGGCGCTGACTCCCGGTCGCAACCCGAGGTACCGGCAGGCCCCGGCCAGGGCGTGGCCGCCCAGGGCGAAGCCCAGCACGGGGCCGAGGAAGGAGGCGTCGTCGAAGAGCCGGGCCAACCCCAGCACCCCGGCGACGGTGAGGGCGACGAGGGCGAGCTCGGCGCTGATGCGCAGCCAGGGTGCGGGCAGGGCTGCCTCCCCGGGCCCTCGGGGGGCGTTCACAAGCGGGCCAACCCTCGCCGGGCGGAGACGGCCCGGTTCCACACCGGGGCCAGGGCGGTCGACTCGTCGACGACCACGGACGTGCCCCCGCCGGCCGCCGCTGCCCTGCCGGCGGCCATCACCACCACCAGCGGCGACCCCTGACCGCCGGCGGCGCCACCCTTGGGGACATTGTGGGGCTGCCCGTCGCCGGTGATCACCACCACGCCGCCCCCGCCGGTTCCACCCCGAGCCGCGGTCGCCACCACGGTGGGCAGGTGGCCCCCATCCCGGAGCTCGACCACCGCCAGGTGATCGAGGACGTCGACGAGGTCGCCGGAATCCCGGACCGGTCCCGGCGGCCGGCTGTCGTGGCCGGCGGTGGTCACCAGGCGGACCTCCACCCCGGACCGCTCGGTCGCCACGGCGATGCTGGCGGCGGCCGAGACGGCCCGCTCGAAGCTCTGGGCACGGTAGACACCCGGGCGGGTGTCGAGGGCGATGGTGACGCGCCCCTGGCCCGGTTGCTCGTCCTGGCGGATCACCAGGTCGTCGCGGCGGGCCGATGCCCGCCAGTGGACCCGGCGGAGGTCGTCGCCGTCGGCATAAGGTCGCAGGGCGTAGAACTCATCGCCGGCGCTCGCCGGCGTCGCCACCGCTCCCTCGTCGGCCCGGCGGGTTGACCGCCCGGGGGGGGCCAGCACCGCCTCGACGGCCGGCCACACGGTCAGCTCCGTCACCGGCGCCGCCGGGGCCGTGAGGGCGGCCAGCCCGAAGGGATCCGACAGGCGCACGACCAGGGGGCCGATCTCGACGACGCCGCGTCGCTCGCCGGGCAGTGCGTAGGCGGCGTCGACCCGCTCCTCGCTGGCCAGGGGTGAGAGCACCACGCTCGCCGTCCGGCGCCCGCCGACCGCGTCCCGCAGTTCCAGGACCGGGGTCCGCCGCCGGGACCGGTTGGCCACCGACAGGGAGACGGTGGCGACCTGGCCGGCGTGGACCCGGGCCGGCTGCAGCGCCCGGGCCACGTCCAGGCGGAGCCGGGTGAGGCCGGTGAAGGCAACGGCGGCGACCACCAGGGCGGCGCCCCCGGCCCCGACCACGAAGAGCTCGAAGACGGCGAAGAGGCGACCGGCCAGCACCAGGGCGACGGAGACGATCGTGGCGGCCACGCCGTGGCGGGTGAGCACCGTAGGGGGCTAGCTGGGACGGGCCGTGGGCACCGGGACCCGGCGGAGCAGGTCGTCGACCACGTCGAGGGCCCGCAGGCCCTGGATCTGGGCCTCGGCCGTGAGGTCGAGGCGGTGGGCGATCACCGGGGGAGCCAGGGCCTTGAGATCGTCGGGCACCACGTAGGCCCGCCCGCTGGCGGCGGCCCGGGCCACGCTCGCCCTCCAGCGGGCCGGGCGGGCCCGCTGGAGGGCGAGCGTGGCCCGGGGCGACATCCCGAGGGCCAGGGCCGGGTGGCGGCGCGAGGCCTCGGCCAGATCGACGAGATAGCCCTGGAGGGCCGGCGCCACATGGATCCGGCGGGCGGTGGCCGCCATCTCCAGGACGTCCTTGGCCGTCGCCACCGGCGCCAGGCTGTCGAGAACGTCGTGGTCACCATGCGAGTCGAGGATCTTGAGCTCGCTCTCGCGCCCCGGGTACCCCACGGTGACCCGCATGAGGAAGCGGTCGAGCTGGCTGCGGGGCAGCGGGTAGGTGCCGTCGTGCTCCACCGGGTTCTGGGTGGCGATCACCATGAACGGCGACTCCAGGGCGTAGGTGGCGCCGTCGACGGTGACCTGGCGCTCCTCCATGGCCTCGAGCAGGGCCGATTGGGTCTTGGGCGAGGCGCGGTTGATCTCGTCGCCCAGCACCAGGTTGGCGAACACGGCGCCGGGCCGGAAGTCGAACTCGCCGGTGGCCCGGTTCCACACCGTGCCACCGATTACGTCGGTGGGAAGCAGATCAGGGGTGAACTGGACCCGCCCCCAGCGGCAGTCGAGGGAGGTGGCCAGCGCCTTGGCCAGGCTGGTCTTGCCCACCCCGGGAACGTCCTCGATGAGGGCGTGGCCCTCGGCCACCAGGCACAGGAGCACCAGCTCGATGACTTCGGACTTGCCCCGGACGACCCGTTCCACGTTGGTGGAGATGGCGTCGAACACCTCGGCGAAGGCTTGGGGTGGGGCGATCGGCGCTCGTGCGGCCACGGGGCCCTCCTTCCTGCCGCGCGGCGCCCTCGGGTCATCGGCGCCAGGTCGGAACACGTCGCAGCATACCGGTAGCGCCCCGGTGCCGGGTCGGGCCCAACCGGCACCGCTCACCTACGCTCGGCGCCATGGGGAGCGCCCTGGCCGTCGACATCGGCGGGACCAAGCTGGCCGCCGGGGTGGTCTCCGAGACGGGTGAGCTGCTCCACCGGATCCAGCGGCCCACGCCCAAAGAGGGCGGGGAGGCCATCTTCGAGGCCCTGGCCGGCCTGGTCGCCAACGCCCGCCGGGGCGACGAGGACGTCTGCGGGGTGGGCACGGGCGGTCCCATGACCGCCGGGGGGGAGGAGGTCTCGCCCCTGAACATCCCCGGCTGGCACCGCTTCCCCCTGCGCCGGCGCCTGGCCGAGCGCTGCGGCCTGCCCACCTTCGTCGACAACGATGCCAAGGCGCTGGCCCTGGGCGAGGGATGGGTGG
>DATMJI010000027.1:0-10000 GCA_035553895.1 Acidimicrobiales bacterium
CGTGGCCGCCGGGGGGGCCTGCGGGATCAAGGCCGGCGGGGAGGCCGACTTGGCTCTGGTGGCGACCGCTGACCGCCGCCCGGTGGCCACCGCCGCCACCTTCACGTCCAACCGGGCCCCGGCGGCACCGGTGCAGGTGTCGCGGACCCACCTGGCGGCCACCGGCGGGCGGTCGGCGGCGGTGGTGCTCAACAGCGGCAACGCCAACGCCGCCACCGGCGGGGCCGGTCGGGCCGACGCCGAGCACACCTGCGCCCTGGTGGCAGGCGAGCTGGGCTGCCGGTCCGAGGAGGTACTGGTCTGCTCGACCGGGCTCATAGGCATCCCCCTGCCCATGGGACTGCTGTCCGGGGGGGTGGTCCCCCTGGCCGCCGGGCTGTCGCCCGACGGGGGTGCCGGCGCCGCTCAGGCCATCCTCACCACCGACACGGTGGCCAAGCAGACGCTCGTCGAGGGGCCCGGCTTCCGGGTGGGGGGGATGGCCAAGGGCGCCGCCATGCTGGCGCCGGCCATGGCCGGGCCGCCGTCGGCCACCATGCTGGCGGTGCTGACCACCGACGCCGCGGCCGAGCCGGCCGGCCTCCAGGCGGCACTCGAGGCCGGGGTCCGGGAATCCTTCGACGCCATCTCCACCGACGGCGCCTGCTCCACCAACGACACCGTCCTCCTGCTGGCCAGCGGGGCAGCCGGACCCGTCGACGAGGCCGCCCTGGCGCTGGCGGTGGCGCAGTCGTGCCGCGACCTGGCCGAGCAGATGGTGGCCGACGCCGAGGGCGCCACCAAGGTGGTACGGGTTCGGGTGAGCGGGGCGGCCTCGGCCGCCGACGCCCGCCGGGCCGCCCGCCGGGTGGCCGAGAGCCAGCTCTGCAAGTGCTCCTGGTACGGGGCCGATCCCTACTGGGGCCGCATCGTCAGCGAGCTGGGGGCGTCGGGAGCAGCCTTTGACCCCGACCGGGTGGTGGTGGCCTACGGCGGCGTGGTGGTCTGCGCCGGCGGGGTGGCCGTCCCCCACGACGGTGCTGCCCTGGCCGCCGTCATGGCTGAGCGCCACCTCGAGGTCGAGGCCGAGTTGGGACTGGGTTCGGGAGCAACCGAGATCCTCACCTGCGATCTGACCCCCGGCTACATCGACGAGAACATGCGCACCTCATGACCGCCACCAGCGACGCCGTCGCCGGGCTCAGCGCCGGGGACAAGACCCAGGTCCTGGTCGAGGCCCTCCCCTACATCCGGGCCTTCCGGGGCACCACCGTGGTGGTCAAGTACGGGGGCAGCGCCATGGCCACCGCCGATGCCGACCAGCTGGCCGTCTTCGCCGAGGATGTCGTCCTGCTGCGCTCGGTCGGCGTCGACATCGTGGTCGTCCACGGTGGGGGACCGCAGATCGGCCGGCTCATGGCCCGCTTGGGCAAGGAGGCCACCTTCGTCGGGGGCCTGCGGGTCACCGATGCCGAGACTTTGGACATCGCCCGCATGGTGCTGGTGGGCAAGGTCAATCGCGATATCGCCGCGGCCGTCAACACCCACGGGGCTCCGGCCGTCGGGGTCTCGGGCGAGGACGCCGGACTGCTCCTGGCCCGGGAGCGCTCACCGGAGCTGGGCTTCGTCGGGGACATCGCCGAGGTCCGCCCCGCCATCCTCCAGCGCCTCCTGCGCGAGGAGCTGGTGCCGGTGGTGGCCACCATCGGCACCGACGAGGCCGGGCAGGCCTTCAACATCAACGCCGACACCGCCGCCGGGGCCATCGCCCAGGCGCTCGGAGCCGAGAAGCTCGTCTACCTCACCGATGTGGAGGGGCTGCGGGCCGATGCCCGCGACCCGGCCACCTTGCTCTCGACGGTGTCGGTCGACGGCCTGGAGGCCATGATCGCCGACGGCACCGTGGCCGGGGGCATGATCCCCAAGGCGTCGTCGTGCGCCCTCGCCGTCCGGGGCGGGGTCGGCCACGCCCACATCCTCGACGGCCGGGTGCCTCACGCCCTGCTGCTGGAGATCTTCACCCGCTCGGGCGTGGGCACCATGGTCGAGGGCTCGGGGTGAGCTCGCTGATGGCCACCTACCCGCCCAGCCCCGTCACCTTCGTCCGGGGCCGGGGGACCGAGCTGTGGGACGACCGGGGCCGGCGCTACCTCGACTTCCTCTGCGGCTTGGGGGTGACGTCTCTCGGCCACGCCCACCCGGCGGTCACCGAGGCCCTGTCCCGCCAGGCCGCCACGCTGTCGCATGTGTCCAACCTCTTCGCCAACCAGGTGGGCCCCGAGGTGGCGGCAACCATCGACCGGCTCCTCGGCGGGGGCGGCCGGGTCTTCTTCGCCAACTCCGGAGCCGAGGCCAACGAGTGCGCCATCAAGCTGGCCCGCAAGCACGCCGGCCGGGGGCGCCACGTGGTGGTCAGCGCCTTCGGTTCCTTCCACGGACGGACCCTGGCCACCCTCCACGCCACCGGCCAGCCGGCCAAGCACGAGGCCTTCCAGCCACTGCCCGAGGGCTTCCGCCACGTGCCCTGGTGTGATCTCGACGCCTTGGCGGCGGCCCTCGACGCCTCGGTGGGCGCCGTGCTCTTGGAAGCCGTCCAGGGCGAGGGCGGGGTGCATCCGGCCACGCCCGAGTACCTGGCCGGGGCCCGCCGGCTCTGTGACGAGCGGGGGGCGCTGTTGATGCTCGACGAGGTCCAGACCGGTCTCGGTCGCACCGGCGCCTGGTTCGGCTTCGAGCACTTCGGCATCCGCCCCGACGTGGTGACCCTGGCCAAGGCCCTGGGGAACGGGGTTCCCATCGGGGCGTGCTGGGGCCGGGCCGAGGTGGCCGCCGCCTTCGTCCCCGGCGACCACGGCACCACCTACGGGGGCCAGCCGCTGGCCGCCTCGGCGGCCCGGGCCACGCTGGCCGCCCTGGAGGAGGCCGGCGCCCCGGCCCGGGCGGCGAGGGCGGGGGCCCGGCTGGGCGACGGGCTCTCGGCCCTGCCCGGGGTGGTGGGCGTGCGGGGCCTGGGTCTGCTGCTGGCGGCCGAGCTGGACGGCCCCCGGGCCCCCGAGGTCACCGCCGCCGCCCTCGCCCGGGGCCTCGTGGTCAACGCCGTGACCCCCAGCGCCATCCGTCTGGCCCCGCCCCTGCTGGTCTCCGACGCCGAGCTCGAGTAGGCCCTCACCATCCTGGCCGAGGTGCTCACCGAGGTACTGGCATGACCCCCACCTTCGCCCCCACCCCCACACCCATCCCGTTCTGGCAGCAGATGTGGTCGGATTTTCGACCAGTTCTGCTGCCAGATGGCGTGCGGTGGGGCCAGCGGGAACACGCCACCGGGGGAGGCAAGGGCTGATGGCGGTGCGCCACCTGCTCGAGGTCGACGACCTGACGCCGGACGAGCTGGCCCGGGTGCTGGAGGTGGCCGCCCTGCCCGACGCCCCCAGCCGTCCCCTCGAGGGCCGAGGTGTGGGTCTGGTGTTCGAGAAGCCGTCGGCCCGGACCCGCAACGCCACTGAGCTGGCCGTGGTCCAGTTGGGGGGCCATCCCATCTCCATGCGGGCCGAGGAGGTGGGCCTCGACGGCCGGGAGAGCGCCGAGGACCTGGCCCGCACCCTGTCCGGCTACCACGCTGCCATCGGGGCCCGGGTCTTCGCCCACTCCAGCCTGGAGCGAATGGCCGCCGCCGCCGCCGTGCCCGTGGTCAACCTGCTGAGCGACCGGGCCCACCCCACCCAGGCCCTGGCCGACCTCCTCACCCTGGTTCAGCACTTCGGCGACCTGGCCGGGCGCACCGTCGCCTGGGTGGGCGACGCCAACAACGTCTTCGCCTCGCTGGCACTGGGCGCCACCATGGCGGGCATGGCGGTGCGGGCCGCCTGCCCCCCCGGATACGGTCCCGATCCGGAGCTTCTCGTCCGGGTAGCCGACCTCGGCGGGGAGGTGGTGGTCAGCCCCGAGCCCCTCCCGGCGGTGGAGGGAGCCGACGTGGTCGCCACCGATGTGTGGGCCTCCATGGGCCAGGAAGCGCAGGCCGCGGCCCGGCGGCGGGCCTTCACCGGCTTCACCGTCACCGCCGAGGTCATGGCCGCGAGTGCCCCGGGAGCCGTCTTCCTGCATTGCCTTCCGGCCCACCGGGGCGAGGAGGTGGCCGCCGAGGTGGTCGACGGGCCGGCCAGCCTGGTGTGGGCCCAGGCGGCCAACCGCATGCACGCCGCCCGAGGCCTGCTGTGGTTCCTTTTGGTGGAGGCGAACGGCCGGTGACCGACGCCGGTACCCCACTGGGCAAGCCCCAACGCCAGCACCGCATCGCCGGTCTGCTGGCCTCCCAGGCGGTGACCAGCCAGGCCCGGCTGGTGGAGCTGCTAGCCGAGGCCGGCGTGACCGCCACCCAGGCGACGGTCTCCCGCGACCTCGACGAGCTGGGCGCGGTGAAGGTCCGCCTGCCCGGCGGCGAGACGGTCTACGCCATCCCCGAGCTGGCGTTCGAGCAGGCCGCTCCCGACGATCACCTGCGCCGGGTCTTCTCCGACTGGGTGGTCGAGGTGGCCTCCTCGGCCAATCTGGTCGTGCTGCGGACCCCACCGGGCTCGGCCCACGTGGTGGGCTCGGCCCTCGACCGGGCCCGCCGGTCCGACATCGTGGGCACGGTGGCCGGCGACGACACCGTGCTGGTGGTGGTGGCCGACCACACCGGCGGTGCCGGCGTGGCGGCCCGCCTGCGGGCGCTGGCCGGTCTCGACCAACCGGGTCCCGATCTACCCACGACGACCGAGAGGACGACATGAGCAAGCGAGCGGTGTTGGCGTACAGCGGGGGTCTCGACACCTCCGTCGCCGTGAAGTGGATGGGGGAGGAGCTGGGCACCGAAGTGGTGGCGGTCGCCGTCGACGTGGGCCAAGGAGGCGACTTCGAGGCCATACGTGACCGGGCCCTGGCCGCCGGGGCCGTGGAGGCCGAGGTGATCGACGCCCGGGCCGAGTACGCCGAGGATTTCGTCACCCCGGCGCTGCGGGCCAACGCCCGCTACGAGGGCAAGTACCCGCTGGTCTCCGCCCTCTCCCGCCCGGTCATCGTCAAGCATCTGGTGGCCGCGGCCCGCCGCCACGGTGCCCAGGCGGTGGCCCATGGCTGCACCGGCAAGGGCAACGACCAGGTCCGTTTCGAGGTGGCGACCGGGGCCTTGGCTCCCGACCTGGAGGTGCTGGCGCCGGTGCGGGGCTGGGGCCTGACCCGGGAGGAGTCCATCGAGTACGCCCAGCGCCACGACATCCCGGTCACCGTGACCAAAGCCAGCCCCTACTCCATCGACCAGAACCTCTGGGGCCGGACCATCGAGTGCGGCGTGCTGGAGGACCCCTGGGAGTCGCCGCCCGAGGAGGTCTACGAGACCACGGTGCCCACCGCCACCGACGCCTGCGACGTCGTCATCGGCTTCGAACGGGGGGTGCCGGTCAGCCTCGACGGGCGCACCCTGGCCTTTCACGACCTGGTCGACGAGGTCACCCGGGTGGTCGGCTCCTACGGCTGGGGGCGCATCGACATGGTGGAGAACCGCCGGGTGGGGATCAAGAGCCGGGAGATCTACGAGTGCCCGGGGTCACTGGCCCTGCTCATGGCCCACGCCGATCTGGAGGACCTCACCCTCGAGCGGGACCTGGCCCATGAAAAGGCCCGCCTCGAGCCCCGCTACGCCGAGCTGGTCTACGACGGTCTGTGGTTCTCGCCCCTCAAGGCGGCCCTCGACGCCTTCGTGGACGAGAGCCAGCGCCACGTCACCGGCGAGGTGCGGCTGCGCTGCGAGGTACCGGGGCGCTGCATCGTGGCCGGGCGGCGCAGCCCGGTGGGGCTCTACGACTACGACCTGGCCACCTATGAGGCGGCGGACCGCTTCCGCCACGAGGACGCCGAGGGCTTCGTACGCCTGTGGGGCCTCGGCACCCGCACCTGGGCCGCCCGCCAGGGTGTCGACGAGGTGGCGCCGTGATCCTGCCCGCACCGTGTCACCGGCTCCCCCTGCCCTCCAGTCGTCGTTCTCCGGGATCCCAGCGGCGCCTAGCGCCATCGCCGCACCGGAGAACCTGGGGGAGCGGAGGCAGCTCGGGCGGCTCCGTGCCAACGGGCGCCGGCGGATTCGCGCTGGCGCAGAGACGATGACCCTATGGCAGGGGCGGTTCGAGGGGCGCCCGGACGAGGGGCTGCTGGCATTCAGTGCCAGCCTGTCGTTCGACCAGCGCCTGGCGGCCGACGACGTGGCCGGCTCGCGCGCCCACGTCCGGGGCCTCGGCCGGGCCGGCGTGCTCGACGACGACGAGGTGGCGGCAGTCCTCGCCGCCCTGGATCAGGTGGGAGACGAGCTGGCGGCCGGGGAGCTCACCTTTGTTCCCGACGACGAGGACATCCACACCGCCGTCGAGCGCCGGGTCACCGAGCTGGCGGGACCCGCCGGGGCCAAGCTGCACACCGGACGCAGTCGCAACGACCAGGTGGCCACCGACCTGCGCCTGTGGTGCAAGCGGGAGCTGGCTGCCGTGGCCCAGGCGGTGATGGCGCTCCAGGACGTCCTGCTCGACCGGGCGGTGGGGGCCGGCGATGCCTACCTCCCGGGGTATACCCATTTGCAACGGGCCCAGCCCGTGCTGGTGGCCCACCACCTGCTGGCCCACGGCTGGGCCCTGGCCCGCGACGTCGACCGCCTCCTCGACGCCCGCCGCCGTCTCGACGTCTCGCCTCTCGGCGCCGGCGCCCTGGCCGGGTCGTCGCTGGCCCTCGATCCCGAGGGCGTGGCTGCCGAACTCGGCTTCGGTGCCGCCTTCGACAACAGCCTCGACGCCGTCTCCGATCGCGACTTCGTCGCCGAGGCCCTCTTCGCCCTGGCCCTGCTCGGCGTCCACCTGTCCCGCCTGGGCGAGGAGGTGGTGCTGTGGTCGAGCGACGAGGTGGGATTCTTGGGCTTGGACGACGCCTTCGCCACGGGCTCGTCCATGCTCCCCCAGAAGAAGAACCCGGACGTGGCCGAGCTGGCGCGGGCCAAGGCCGGGCGCCTCATCGGCCACCTGAGTGGCGTGCTGGCCACCCTCAAGAGCCTGCCCCTGGCCTACAACCGCGACCTGCAGGAGACCCAGGAGCCCCTCTTCGACGCTGTCGACCAACTCCGCCTGGCCCTGCCCGCCCTCGCCGGCCTGCTGGCCAGCGCCACGTTGCGCACCGACGCCATGGCCAGGGCGGCCGACAGCCCCGCCGCCGCTGCCGTCGACCTGGCCGAGTACCTGGTGAGCGCCGGGATGCCGTTCCGCCAGGCCCATGGCGTGGTGGGGGGGCTGGTGCGCCGGTGGCTCGACGGCAGTGGCGGCGGCGACCTGGCCGAGTTGGTCGCCGCCCACCCTGACCTGGGGCCCGAGGCCGCCGCCCTGCTCCGTCCCGGTGTGGCGGTCACCCGGCGTACCACCCCGGGAGGCGCCGGTCCCCGCCCCGTGGCCGCCCAGATGGAGCGCTTCCGGCGCCGCCTGGCCGAGGATCGCCAGAGGATCGGTGCCCCCCCTACCCCGTGAGTTCTACCGGCGCGATCCGCGGGAGGTGGCGCCCGCCCTGCTCCATCAGGTCCTCGTGGCCGGGCCCTGCGCCGGCCTGATCGTCGAGACCGAGGCCTACTGCGGATCGGGCGATCCCGCCTCGCACGCCTTCCGGGGTCCCACCCGTCGCAACGCCACCATGTTCGGCCCCCCCGGCCACCTCTACGTCTACTTCTCCTACGGCATGCACTGGTGCGCCAACGCCGTGTGCGGTGAGGAGGGGGAGGGGGTGGCCGTGCTCCTGCGGGGACTGCGGCCGCTGGCCGGGCTCGAGCAGATGTGGGCCCGGCGCCCGGCAGCCCGCCGGGAGCGCGACCTGTGCGCCGGCCCCGCCCGGCTGTGCCAGGCCCTCGGGCTCGACCGGGCCCACGACGGAGCCGACCTGGTCACCGGGGCCGGGGGCGTCACCATCGTGGACGAGGGTCCCGGGCCTCCGGCCGACGTGGTGTGCACCACCCGGGTGGGGATCTCGGTGGCGGTGGACGAGCCCTGGCGCTGGTACGTCGCCGGCGAGAGCGCGGTTTCCTCGCGCCGGCGATGATCCGCCGGCGCCACCCGGCGTCTCCGGCTGCGGAAACGGCGACGGGGCGCCGCCGGGGTACCGGAAAGGTCCCGGCCGATCCCCGCCAAGCCCGGCCGGCGCCGGGACGCCCGGACACCGGCTGGACCCTGCGGCGGGGGGCGACGACCATGGCCGGGTGAGTCCGCCTGCAGCCGTCGATGTCCTAGCCGACCTCGAGGCGCGGGGGTTGGTGCAGGACAGCACCGACCGCCAGGCCCTGGCCCGGCGCCTGGCCGAGCCCCCCGTGACCGTCTACTGCGGCTTCGACCCCACCGCCGACAGCCTGCACGTCGGTCACCTCCTGGGGATCCTCGTGCTGCGCCGCCTGCAGCGGGCCGGCCACCGGCCTCTCGCCCTGGCCGGCGGGGCCACCGGCATGATCGGTGACCCGAGCGGCCGTTCCGAAGAGCGCACGCTGCTCGACCGCCCGACCCTGGCCGCCAACCTGGCCTCCGTCGAGGCCCAGCTGCGGCGGCTCCTGCCCGCCGCCGCGGCCGAGCCCGAGGTGGCCGTGGTCGACAACGCGTCGTGGACCGATGGGCTCGGCCTCATCGACTTCCTGCGCGACGTGGGCAAGCACGCCAGCGTCAACCAGATGTTGGCCCGGGAGTCGGTACGGGCCCGTCTGGGCAGCACCGAGGGCCTTTCCTTCACCGAGTTCAGCTACATGCTCCTCCAGGCCCACGACTTCTTGTGGTTGCACGAGCACATGGCCTGTGATCTGCAGGTCGGGGGGTCGGACCAGTGGGGCAACATCGTGGCCGGCGTCGACCTCATCCGCCGGCGCCGCGGCCATCGGGTCCACGGCCTCACCTGGCCCCTGCTCACCCGGGCCGACGGCACCAAGTTCGGGAAGTCGGCCGGCGACAACGTCTGGCTGGACGCCCGCCGTACCAGCCCCTACGCCTTCTACCAGCACTGGATGCAAGTGGAGGACGCCGAGGTCGAACGCCTCTTGCTCCAGCTCACGTTGCTCGCCGTCGGTGAGGCGCGGGAGGTGGTTGCGGCCCACGGCGACCGCCCCGAGCGCCGGGACGCTCAGCGCCGGCTGGCCTTCGAGGTGACCGCCCTGGTCCATGGGCCCGAAGAGGCCGTCGCCGCCCAGGCGGCAACCGAGATCCTCTTCGGGCGCCACCCTGACGACGTCCCCGAAGGCGCCTACCGCTCGCTGGAGGGCGAGGTGGCCACCACCGTCGTGGGCGACCCGCAGCGAGAAGCGGGCATCGCCCTCGTCGACCTCCTCGTCGACACCGGGCTGTGCGCCTCGCGCAGCGACGCCCGGCGCCAGCTGGCCCAGGGGGCGATCTACGTCAACGGTGATCGCCGCCAGGACCCCGATGCCACCCTCGGCGCCGGCGACCTCCGCCACGGTCGCTGGGCCCTCCTGCGCCGGGGGAAGCGGGACCACCGCCTGGTCCGGGTGGAAACCGCCAGCCGGGGTTGACGTTGCCGGAGGGCGCCGGTAGGGTAACCACCCGCCCTGATGGTGGCTCCTACGGTCGGCTCCATGCCGATACGGGACCGCTGAGCCAGTACAGGCTCCGGGGCAACTTGGCACCGACGGCTCCCCCGGGAGACGTGTGCCATCGATCAGGTGCTCCTTGATAACGGAACAGAGGAAGGTTCAAAGCGAGTGCGGGCGCGCGGGCGCACGGGTCCACGGATCCGGGTGCACGGGCGTTCACAACCTTCGTAGTTCAATGCAATTTTGCATCAATATGGACAACCATTGTCCGTCTTGGTGCCAGTCGGTGACGGCCAAACCAGGACGTCACCGGCTCTCCACCGATCTCCGGGCTGGCCGGTTCGCCGGGCAGCCTGACGATCTCGACGGAGAGTTTGATCCTGGCTCAGGACGAACGCTGGCGGCGTGCCTAATACATGCAAGTCGAGCGGGGTCCAA
>DATMJI010000028.1:0-10701 GCA_035553895.1 Acidimicrobiales bacterium
GGGTCGCCGCTGGGGCGGGCGGGGGCCCGGGCGGCCGCCGGTGCCGGCTCCCTCTCCCCCGAGGTGGCCACCAGCACGGCCAGGGCGGTGGTGAGGGGCACGGAGGCCACCAGGCCGAGGCTGCCGGTGAGGGCCCGGACCACCTCCACCGCCACCGACTCGCCGTTGAGGATGTCGCCCAGGCCCTGGTCGGCCTGGGTGAAGAGCAGGAACAGGGGCAACGAAGCGCCGGCGTAGGCCAGCACCAGGGTGTTGACGGTCGAGGCGATGTGGTCCCGGCCGATGCGCAGCGCGGCGCGGTAGAGGGCCCAGCGCCGGTAGCCGGGGTTGGCCGCCCGCAGCTCCCACACCGCCGAGACCTGGGTGACGGTGACGTCGTCGAGCACGCCCAGGGCGCCGATGACGATGCCCCCGAGCAGCAGCCCCCGCAGGTCGACCTGGCCGGCCGTGATCTGGAGGAACGACGCCTCCTCGTCGGCCAGGCCGCTGAAGCTGGCCGCCTCCACGAAGGCGGTGGCCAAGACGCCGACCAGGGCCAAGCTGGCCAGGGTGCCGATGAGGGCGGTGGAGGTCCAGGCGTTGATCCCATGCGCCAGGTACAGGGCGGCGACGGCGATGGCGGCGGAGCCGACCAGCGCCACCGCCAGGGGATTGGAGCCGGCCAGCACGGCGGGCAGGACGAAGGTGGTGAGGACCACCAGGCTGGCGCCGAGGCCCAGCAGGGCCCGCAGCCCCTGCCAGCGGCCCAGGGCGATCACCGCCACCCCGAAGAGGGCGGCCAGGACCAGCAGCGGGGTCCGGCGTTGGCGGTCGGCGAAGCTGTACTCGAAGCCCTCGCCGGCTCCGGGGAAGTAGCCGAGCACGAGGGTGTCGCCGATCTCCAGGCGCACCCCGGCACCGACGTCGGGCTGCTCTTGGAGGGAGATGACCCGGCCGTCGTCGGGGCCCTCCAGCAGGCGCACCCGGCTGCGGGTGCAGCGGATGCCGGCGTCGGGGGCGGTGCCCGTGCACGGACCCCGATCGACCGAGACCACCTCGGCGTCGTAGAGGTCGCGGGGCGCACCGAGGGAGGTGTCGAGCTCGGGGACCTCGTCGCCCGATGGCCACAGGGCCACCAGCCCGAGCCCGGTGGCGACCAGGAACGGCACCAGGACCACGGCCAGCAGGCCCCGGGTCCGCCGGCTCGCCGGTCCCCGCTCACCCGGGACGTGGGCGTGGGGAGCGGCCATGGCGACAGCGTGCCCCAACCGGGCCGCCCGGCGTGGGCGCGGCCCGGCCCGTCAGCCCCTGACGTCGGCCAGGTCCCGGAGACGATCGAGGCTGCGGGCCAGCAGGCGGGACACGTGCATCTGGCTGATACCGAGGCGCTGGGCAATCTCGGACTGGGTCTTTCCCTCGTAGAAGCGCAGGTAGAGCATGAGCTGCTCGCGCGACGGGAGCTGGCTGATCAGCGGGTTGAGGCCCGATCGGTTCTCGGCCCGGACGAGCTCGGGATCGACGTCGCCGAGCTGGCCCAGCAGGCCGGGGCTCTCCTCGTCGTCGCTGCGCCCGGCGTCGAGCGAGGTGGACCGGTAGGCCGAACCGGCGTCGACGGCCTCGATGACCTCGTCCTCGCTCGTCCCCGCCCGCACGGCGATCTCGGCCACGGTCGGCGAGCGCCCCAGCTCGAGCTGGAGGTCGTCGACCACCCCGGTCACCCGCAGGTGCAGCTCCTGGACCCGGCGCGGTACCCGCACGGCCCAGCCCTTGTCCCGGAAGTGGCGCTTGAGCTCGCCCACGATGGTGGGGGTGGCGAAGGTGGTGAACTCCAGGCCCCTGGCGGGGTCGAAGCGCTCGACCGCCTTGACCAGCCCCAGGGAGGCCACCTGGACGAGGTCGTCGAGGGGCTCGCCCCGGTTGGTGAAGCGCCGAGCCAGGTACTCGGCCAGACCGAGGTGGGCCTCGATGAGCTCGTCGCGCAGGCGAGGGTCGCGCTCGGCGGCGAAGGCCTCGAACGTGCGCTGGAGCTCCTCTTTGTCCGAACGGTCGAGCGTCACGGCCGGGGGATACGCCGCTTGATCAGCCGGAACCGGACGGATCCGTCGGCATGGGACACCTCGTGGTCGTCGACCACGGCCGACAGGATGAGCTCCGACAGCTCACTGGTGGTGCTTTGCACGTCCTGGCCGGGGAACTCCCCGGTGCCCTCGATGACCAGGCTGTCGGCCTGGAGCTGGTAGACGAGGGTCAGCGAGCCGTCCCGACCCTTGGTGCCGACCAGGGCGAAGCACAACTCGTCGACGGCGATCTTGACGTCTTCGATCTCGTCGAAGCTGAACCCGAGGCGGCTGGCCAGCCCGGCCGCGGTGAGCCGAGCCACCCGGAGCAGCTCCGGCGTGGCCGGCATGACGAGCCTGACCTGTTCTCCGTCCCCGATCACGCCACCGGTCCCTTCTCGCACGGCCTCCGGGGGCAAGCTAACACCGCCTCCCGGCCGCCGGTCGAGCGGGGCCGGGGGGCCAGAACCCGGCGGCGGGGCGGTCTGCACTAGTTTGGTGGCCGTATCATGAACCCCCCAGACGAGCTCGTGCGGCTGGAGATCCCAGCCCTTCCCGCCTTCGTGGGCGTGGCCCGCACGGTGGTGGCGGCAGTGGCCACCTCGATCCCCGGGATCGACGACGACCGCCTGGAGGATCTGCGCATCGCCGTCTCCGAAGCCTGCACCAACGCGGTGGAGGCCCACCAGGCCCTGCAGCGGGATCAGCGGGTGGTGCTGCGCTGCCTGGTGGATCCCGACGTGCTCCAGATCCAGGTGGAGGACCGGGGCAACGGCTTCGACCCGGCGAGGGTCCCCTCCCGCCCCCTGGTGAGCGACTCGGGCCAGCTGGGGCCCGAGCGGGGCTGGGGCCTGCAGCTCATCCGGGCCCTGGTCGACGACGTCACCTTCGTGCCCACCGGCGACGGCACGGCCGTCCACCTGCGCATGAACCGCCTTCCCTGAGCGGCGCCGGCCGGTGCCGCCGCGCCTGGCTCAGTCCGGCGGTGGTGCCGGGGCGGCGGGGGCCATCACCACTTCGCGGGTGGCCTCCTCGCCGCAGCGGGAGCAGGGGTCGACGTGGCGGGTGGAGCTCAACCAGCGGGTGTGGGCCTCGTCCAGGGCCACGCGGAAGGCGCCCGAATCGGGATCGTCGTGCCAGAGGTAGTAGGCCTGCCAGTGACCGGAGACGGCCCCCGAGGGGTCGACGTCCTTGGGCATCCGGCAGAACTGCATGAGGGCGCGGTCCACCAGCCAGACGCTGTTGCAAGTCTCGATGCGCTCCACAGGGGACCCACGTTAGGGCAAAGGCGCCCTCTCGTCCATCCCCCCGGCGCAGAAAGTGGCCAAACGACCTGCCAGAGCGCGAAAGGCTCGGCCCCGGTGGGAGAGGGCGTTCTTCTCGGCGGGCGCCAACTCGGCCAGGGTGCGGCCGTCCCCGCCGGCGGGGACGAAGACGGGGTCGTAGCCGAAGCCCCCGGAGCCCCGGCGGGACCCGGTGATCGTCCCCTCGCAGGATCCCTCGGCGACCACCTCGGCACCGCCGGGAAAGGCCACCAGGGCGACGGTGCGCCACCGGGCCCGCCGGTCGGCCACGCCCTCGAGCTCGGCCAGCAGCTTGGCCATGTTGTCGTCGGGGGAGGCACCGGCGCCGGCGTAGCGGGCGGTGTGCAGCCCCGGCGCCCCCCCCAGCGCCGCCACCTCCAGGGCGGTGTCGTCGGCCACCGCCGCCTCGCCCGTGGCGGCCGCCACGGCCCGGGCCTTGATGCGGGCGTTGTCGGCCAGGGTGGCGCCGTCCTCCTCGGGCTCGGGCAGGCCGGCGGGCCGGGCCAGCAGCTCCAGGTCGCCCAGCCCCTCCGCAGCCAGCAGGACGTCGGCCAGCTCGGCCGCCTTGCCCGGGTTCCCCGTGGCCACCACCAACCGCAGCGCCACCGGCGTCAACCCCCGCTTCTGGTGGTCCGAAGGAGCCGGATCCGGCCGGTCCCGACCATCAGAACTGGGGGTGGGGAGCCGGTGGCGAGGCCAGCACCTCCGCCTGCAGGGCGAGGAGGCGGGCGATGCCCCCCTCGGCCAGGTCGACCAGACGGTCCAGCTCACCCCGGGCGAAGGTGGCGCCCTCGGCCGTGCCCTGGACCTCGACGAAGTGGCCCCCGGCGGTCATGACCACGTTCATGTCCACCCCGGCGGCGGCGTCCTCCACGTAGTCGAGGTCGAGGACCGGGAAGCCCTCGACGACGCCGACCGACACCGCCGCGCACGCCTCCCGGACCGGGTGGGTGGCCAGCCGGCCGGCGGCCACCAGGCGGGAGCAGGCGTCGGTCAGGGCGACGAAGCCCCCGCAGATGGAGGCGGTGCGGGTGCCGCCGTCGGCCTGGAGCACGTCGCAGTCGACCACCACCGACACGTCGGGCATGGCCGCCAGGTCCGTGACCGAGCGCAGCGAGCGGCCGATGAGGCGCTGGATCTCCTGGGTCCGGCCGCTCTGCTTGCCCTTGGCCGCCTCCCGGGGCACCCGGTCGCCGGTGGAGCCGGGGAGCAGGGAGTACTCGGCGGTGACCCAGCCCCGGCCGCTGCCCCGCAACCAGCGGGGGACGTCGGTGGCCACCGAGGCGGTGCACAGCACCCGGGTGCGCCCGAAGGAGACCAGCACGGATCCGGCCGGCAGCTCGGTGTAGTCGCGCTCGAAGGTCACGGGGCGCAGCTCGTCGACCGCCCGCCCGTCGTGGCGGACGACCGGTCCCCCGTCGGCCGCCGTCACCCGGAGACCTCGTAGCGCCGGCCGATGGCCGCCAGGTCGACGGGCAGGCCGAAGGCCTCGCTGGCGTCGGCCCGGGACCGCTCGGGGTCGACCCCGGGCTGGAGGTGGGTGATGACCAGGTGGCGGGCGCCGGCGGCCCGGGCCGAGGTGCCGGCCTGGGCGGCGCTGAGATGCTGCACCCGGCGCTCGTCCCCGGGAGCGAGCGATGCCTCGCACAGCACCAGGTCCAGCCCGGTGCCCAGTTCGGAGAGCGACCACCCCGGTCCGGTGTCGGCCGAGTAGCCCACCGAGGCGCCGGCGGCGGTGTCGACGCGCACCGCCAGGGTCTCGGGCGGATGATCGGTGCGCGAGAAGCGCAGGGCCAGCCCCCCTACCGCCACCTGGGAGCCGTCGTGGACGTCCGTCCAGTCCAGGGCCGGCTCCAGGGTGCCGTTGACCTCGGCGGCCAGGCGGCGCACGGCGGGCGGCGAGAACACCTTGACGCCGGTGCGGGGCCGGAGATAGCGCACGGCGTTGTGGTAGGGCAGGACATCGACCCAGTGGTCGGGATGGGCATGGGTGAGCACCACGGCGTCGAGGCGGTCGAGGTCGAGGTGGCGCTGGAGGTTGGCCAGCGTGCCGGGGCCGGCGTCGAGCCAGATCGCCGCCCCGTCGCCCTCGACCAGGTACCCGCTGCAGGCCCCGCCGGGCCCAGCGTAGGAGCCGTCACAGCCGAGGACGGTGACGGCCAGGCTCACGCCCAGGTCACCGGCTCGGCGCCGCCCAGCTCGGGCCCGAGCAGGGCCCGGCCCAGCGCCTCGAAGGCGGCGACGTCGCCCGACGACAAGAAACGGTGGCGCCCGGCCCCGGATGCAGCCGGGCGGGCCAATCCGGTGCGGGCCAGCAGCGACCGCAGCTCGAAGGCGGTCTCGTCGGCCGACGACACCAGCACCACGTCTCGGCCGACCACGTCGCTGATGGTACGGGCCAGGAAGGGGTAGTGGGTGCACCCGAGCAGCAGGGCGTCGACCCCGGCGCCCGTCACCGGGGCCAGCAGGCGTTCGGCCAGCACGTGGACCTGGTCGGAGCGGGTCTCGCCCCGCTCCACGAACTCCACGAAGCCGGGGCAGGCGGCGCAGGTGAGCTCCAGGGACGCGCCGGTGGCGGCGACCGCCCGCTGGTAGGCGCCGGAGGCGATGGTGCCCACGGTGGCGATCACGGCTACCCGGCCGTTGCGGGTGGCGCAGGCCAGGGCCCGCACCCCCGGCTCGATGACCCCGAGCACGGGGACGTCGACCTCGGCCTGCAGGTCGTCGAGGGCGGCGGCGGCGGCGGTGTTGCACGCCACCACCACCGCCTTGACCCGGTGGTGCTCGACCAGGTACGCCGAGATCTGGCGGGCGAAGCCCCGCACCTCGTCGAGGGGACGGGGCCCATAGGGGTAGCGCGCCGTGTCGCCCACGTAGACGAGGTGTTCGGCCGGCAAGAGGTCGATGACGGCCCGGGCCACGGTGAGGCCCCCGAAGCCGCTGTCGAAGATGCCGAGGGGGGCGTCGGCGTTCAGCGGGCCCCCGCCGGGGCACCACCGCCGCCGTCACCACCGCCGTCATCTCCGGCTCCACCTCCACCGGCGGCTCCGGGCGGGCGGACCCCGACCTCGGCTTCGGGCAGAAACCCGAGCGTGCGCTGCGGGAAGGGGATGGTGATGCCGGCGTCGTCGAACGCGGCCTTGACGGCCAGGGCCACCCCCGAGCGGACCTGCCACAAGGTGGCGATGTCGGGTGCGTGCCAGTAGCGCAGGGCGAAGTCGATGCTCGACTCGCCGAAGGCCTCGGCCCACGCCTCCACCTTGGGCTCGGGGCGGACACCGTCCACCGACGCCGCCGCCTCGAGCAGGAGGCGCTGGGCCAGAGCCAGATCGGTGTCGTAGGCCACCCCCACCGGCAAGGTCGTGCGCCGGGTCCCCTTGGCGGTGAAGTTCACGATGGGCGCGTTGAGCACCTGCGAGCAGGGCACGAGCACCTTCTCGCCGTCGTAGGTGCGCAGCACCACGGTGCGGAAGTTGACGTCTTCGACGGTGCCCTCGATGTCGTTGGTGCAGATCTGGTCGCCGACCCGGAAGGGGCGCCGGCTCTGGAGGAGCACGCTGGCGAAGACGTTCTCGAGGATCGTCTGGGCGGCGAAGGCCAGGGCCAGGCCACCGATGCCGAGGGCGCCGAGCACGGGGCTGATGCCCACCCCGAGAACCTGGAGGGCGTAGACGAAGCCGGCCACCACCACCAGGGCGGCCAGCACCCGGCCGACGAACCGGGAGGCGTCCCCGCCGGCGCCGTCGCCCCGCTGGATGAGCCGGGCGGCCACCTGCTGCACCAGGCGGCTGAGCACCACGGACCCGAGCAGGATGATCCCGGCGGTGATCCAGTCGCCGGCGTCGAGGCCCTCGAGGGCGTCGGCCAGGACCTCGTCGGCTCCCTCGTCACCGGCCGCGGCCAGGATGGTGAAGGCGGGGGTCATCGGTCCATCCCGCTCCCGCAGGGTAGTGGCCCGAGCCCCCTCCCGTTCTGGTGGTCAGGACCGGTCGCTCCCGGCCCGGTCGGACCACCAGATGGCGGGCAGGGCCGTCAGAAGGAGATCAGAAGTAGATGAGGTTCCCGGCCCGGTCGGCGACCTCGTCGAGATCCGCCGTCCACGCTCCGGTGGAGAGGTACTTCCAGCCGCCGTCGGCGATGAGGGCCACGATGACCGCCTCGTCGAGGTGGGCAGCCCCCTTCACGGCCGCCGCCACGGCCGAGCCGGCGGACAGCCCGGCGAAGATGCCGACGTCGGTGAGCCGGCGGGTCCACTCGATGGACTCCCGGGAGCGCACGATCATCTTGCGGTCGAGGAGCTGGTCGCCCTGGTTGTCGGTGAAGACGGGGGGGACGAAGCCGTCGTCGAGGTTGCGCAGGCCGTCCACCGTCTCCCCCGACGGGGGCTCGACGGCCCACAGCTGGATGCCGGGGTTGCGCTCCTTCAAGAAGCGGCCCACGCCCATGAGGGTGCCGGCCGTGCCCAGGCCGGCCACGAAGTGGGTCACCTCGGGGCAGTCACGCCAGATCTCGGGGCCCGTGCCCTCGTAGTGGGCCTTGGGGTTGGCCGGGTTGGCGTACTGGTAGGGGAAGTACCAGTCGGGATGCTCCTCGGCCAGGGCCCGGGCGGCCCGCAGGGCCCCGTTGGAGCCCTCGGACCCGGGCGAGGGGATGATCCGGGCCCCCCACACCTCGAGCATCTGGCGCCGCTCGGGCGAGACGTTCTCGGGCAGGACGACGGTGAGCTGGTAGCCCCGGACCCGGCAGATCATGGCCAGGGCGATGCCGGTGTTGCCCGACGACGACTCCAACACGATGGAACCCGGTTCCAGCCGCCCCTCCTTCTCGGCCTCCTCGATCATGGCCTTGGCCGCCCGGTCCTTGACCGAACCACCGGGGTTCTGGCCCTCCAGCTTGGCCAGGATGCGCACCGAGGCCTTGGGGCTGAGGGCCGAGACGTCGACCAGGGGCGTGTTGCCGATCAGGTCGAGGACCGAGTCGAAGGCGGGCACCGGTGGCTCGCAGCTCCCGGGACCTCAGCCGGACCCGCCGGCCACGGCGGGCACGATGGAGATCTTGGCCCCGGCGTCGACCGGGGTGTCGAGGCCCTTGAGGTAGCGCACGTCCTCGTCGTCGAGGTAGACGTTGACGAAGCGGTGCAGGCCACCGTCGGGCGCCTTGAGGTGACTCGAGGTGCCCGGGAACTGGCGCACCACGTCGTCGACCACCTCGCCGATGGTGCCCCCCTCCGCCGAGACCTCGGTGAGGCCTCCGGCGTGGGTGCGCAGGATGGTGGGCAGGCGAACACTGACGGACACGTGGGAGCCCTTCTCTCTCGTACACGGCCAAAGTTGAGTGATCCGCTAGGGATTCTACCCTCCGAGGAGATCGATGGGCTCCTCGGTGACGTTTCCTTCGGTGATGCGGTAGCAGCGGGCCTGGGCCTCGGCGTGGCGCAGCGAGACGATGAGGAAGTGCCAGTCGCCGAGCAGGGCCGCCCGCTCCACGTCGGTGGGCGAGGGGTAGGCGTCGGTGTGGGTATGCGAGTGCATGACCCCGACGATCTCCTGGCCCGTCCCCTCGGCCTCCAAAGCCAGCTCCACGGCCAGCAGCTCCCGCCCGTCGATGCTGTAGGTGCGAGCCGAGTGGTCGGCGTTGGTGGTGGGGCGAAAGCCCGACACCGGGCCGCCGGGCACACCCACCAGCAGCCCGCACGCCTCCTCGGGCAGGTGGTCGAAGCTGTGGCCGACCATCTCGAGCCACTGCCGGCGCCGGAGCTGGAGCACGGCGGCGAGGGTACCCTCGGCCCGTGGCCACCGGCACCGAGCGAGGGGGCCGCCAGGTGGTGGCCAGCAACCGCCGGGCCCGCTACGACTTCGACATCCTCGACACCTACGAGGCCGGGATCGTCCTCCAGGGCAGCGAGGTCAAGTCGCTGCGGACGTCCAAGGTCCAGCTGGCCGACAGCTACGCCTACGTCACCCGGGGGGAGGCCTGGCTCAAGGGCGTCCACATCGCCCCCTACTCCCACAGCGCCGGCTTCGGGGGCCACGACCCCGAACGGGAGCGCAAGCTGCTGCTCCACCGTAACCAGATCGACCAGATCGCCCGGCGGGTCGAGACCGAGCACCTCACCCTCGTCCCCCTGGCCGTCTACTTCACCGGCGGGCGGGCCAAGCTGGAGCTGGCCCTGGCCCGGGGCCGCAAGCGTCAGGACAAGCGCCGGGCCATCGCCGAGCGCGACGCCCGGCGCGACGTCGACCGGGCCATGGCCGGCCAGCGGGTGCGGCGCTGAGGGCGGCCGGCGGCCGGTAGACTGGCGTTCCCTACCAAGGGGGTGATCGGTTTCGACTTCGGTCGTCGACGCCAGTGAAGCGAGCCGTGGTCCCCGGATCCACGTAAAAGAGTCGGGAACAACAACACATGCCGACGACAACGTCGACCTCGCTCTCGCTGCGTAAGTAGCCTGAGCGACGTCCACCCGCTCCCCGCCCCGCGGAGCGGAACCGGGCGTCATCCAGCGGGGCTCACCTCCCGGGAGGGCCAGCGGCCCGGGGGGGACACCGAGCTGGCTACGGCGGTCGCCGAGTGCCGGTGACGTGCGACCGCCCGACAACCTGCCACCGGCTGCGCTCGGAGAAGCCTGGCTGAGAAGCTGAAGGACGCGGGTTCGATTCCCGCCACCTCCACGGACGCCACCGCGGCCCGGCGTCGGCCTTTGTGTGCGCCGATGATGGCTCTACCACCATGTTGTGCACACAAAGCTGCGGGAGGCAGGCCCGGCGAGCGCCGGAGCCCGGCCTCATCCCAGGTGCTGGGCCAGGTAGTGGGCCTCGCCGATGGCCTCGATGAGGGCCAGCTGGGTCTCGAGGTAGTCGGTGTGGTCCTCCTCCTCGACCAGCATGCGGACCAGGAGCTCCCGGGTGCCGTTGTCGCCGGTGTCGCGGGCAAGGGCGATGCCCCGGTTGAAGCGCTCGATGGCCTCGTGCTCGACGGCCAGGTCGAGGCCGAACTGCTCGGGAACGGTCTCGCCCACCCGGACCGAGCCCAGCCGCTGGAGGTTGGGCATCCCCTCCAGGTAGGGTGGCGATGGTAGGCGTCAGGCGGCGATGGCCACCGGCGTGATGCTCACCGGGGCCAGCTCACCGAGGAGCTGGACGATCGCCGGCCGGCACCCCCCGCAGACAGAGCCGGCGCCGCAGCGACGGATGACGGCGTCGACGCTGGCCGCTCCCTCGTGCACGGCCCGGCGGACCAGCCCGTCGACGGCCCGGCAGTGGCAGATGACCACGTCAGGGCCGCCGCAGGCGCACGACGGTGGGTACGGCGTCGCCCGCCAGGGCCAGGGCGGCGGCGAGGCGACCCGCTGCCAGGTCTCGGGG
>DATMJI010000029.1:0-23968 GCA_035553895.1 Acidimicrobiales bacterium
CCCCAGGGCCATCCTGGAGCACCCGACCCTCCCGGCGATGATCCGGGCGGCGGAGCCTCGACCGCCGCCCGGATCATCGCCGGGAGGGTCGGGTGCTCCAGGATGGCCCTGGGGCGATAGCGGGGGGATGTGGCCGCCAGGCCCCCGTTCCACGCGGCCGAGGAGACCTGGTCAGGAGACCGGCTGAGCTGGTAGTCGGCGGACACGCGCCTGATGGCGCGATCTTCGTCGGGCTGGGTGAGGGCGACGACCCCGAGGTTGGCGGCGAGGAGCACGGCCGGGGCGATGAGCAGGCTGGTCCGTACGGCGCCCTGGGGCGCCAGACGTTCAAGTCGCATGAGTCCTCCGCGCCCTGGGCGTTACGGAGCGCCGTAACGGAGTGTGAGATCGGCGCCGGCGCCATCGCTCGAGAGAGAGCGTCGACGCCGATGCCGGAAGTGTCAGCAAGCGGGGGGAGGGTCACCCACGCGCGAACACACAGGGTCGCTGGTTGTCGGCTGGTGAAGCTGACGTTACACCAGCGCAACCCGCCGGTAACAAATCGGCCGGCGGAGAGGGTGGGATTTGAACCCACGGTGAACCTTGCGGCCCACAACGCCTTAGCAGGGCGCCCCGATCAACCAGACTCCGGCACCTCTCCCGGCCTTCACCCTACCGAAGCCGCCGGCGCCCCGGGCCGGCCGCCGCTACGACTCGCCGGAGCTGTCCATGGCCGCCAGGTAGGCGTCGGCCTCCTCAGGGGTGCGACCCTCGGCCACCAGCCGGTCCCGCAGGAAGGCCCGCACCTGCTCCTCGCTCGGGTCCTCGCCCTCGAAGTGCTCCTCCACGGCGTGGGCGATCTCCAAGAAGGTGCCTTGGAGCTCGTCCATCTCCTGGTCATCCTCCTCGCCGCCCTCGTCTTCGCCACCGCCCTCGCCGCCGCCGCCCGCCGTCCCCGGCCGGACCACGCCGAGCAGCACCCCGGCGCTGGTGGTGACGAGCACGGCCTCCTCGGCCTCCTCCAGGCCCGAAAGCTCCACGCTGGGACGCACGGTGGAAGGCAGCAGCTCCATGATCGACGCCAGGGTGGCGTCGCTGCCGGCCCCGGCCAGCTGCTCGACCCCGACGGCGCCGAGCACCACGCCGCCCTCGTTGACCACCACCACCGGCCCGGCGCTGCCGCCGCCGGAGCGCTCACCCAGGGCGGCCACGGTGTCGTCGGGACCGGCGGTGTCGGCGGCGGCCAAGCCCTCCCCGGCGAAGGGACCGCCTTCGCCCTCGGTGGGCAGCCCGAAGGCCATCCAGTCGGATTTGCCGTCGACGTAGTCGTAGACCTTCTCGAAGCCGTAGCGCTCGAGCAGCCACGCTGCCCGGGGGCTGAGATCTCATTGGGTGTCGAAGCAGTACAGCACCAGCGGGGTCCGGCGGTCGAAGGCGGCCGCCCGTTCCTCGGTGAGCTCCCAGGCCGGGACGTGGACGGCGCCGGGCAGGTGGGCGGCCCGGTACTGGGAGGCCTCGAGGACCTCGACCACGGTGGCGCCCTCGTCCATGAGGCGCTGGACCTGGCGGCGATCGACGCTGGTGGGCATGACTTTGTCCTAGCCGATGCCGGCCGGCCAGTGCCATCGGGCCCTGGATGGGGATGGCCGGGAGGGCGATGCCGGCAAGAGGGGGCTATGTCCTAGCTTGTACCCCATGGCCACCGGGCACCGGGTTGGGTCGGCCGGGACTTCACGGCGGGAGCGCAACAAGCAGCGCACCCATGACGCCCTGGCCGCAGCCGCCCTGGCGCTGTTCTGCCAGCGGGGCTACGACGAGGTCACCGTCGAGCACATCGCCGCCGAGGCCGGGGTCTCGGCCCGGACCTTCTTCCGCTACTTCCCTACCAAGGAGGATGCGCTCTATCCCGCCGGTGACGCCCAGCTGGAGCGGCTCCGGTCCCTGCTCGCCGAGCGGCCGGCCGGTGAACCAGTGGTCAGTGCCCTGCGCATTTCGCTGCTGGCCATGGCCGCAGACTTCGCCCCCCAGCGTGACGCCTTCCTGGTCCAGGCTCGGGTGATCAACTCGGTCCCGGCCCTCCGAGCGGGCAGCGCCAGGCGGATCCTGGAGTTCGAGGTCCAGCTGGCGGCGATGGTGGCCGAGCGTCTGGGCGCCGACCCGGCGCTGTCGCTGCTCGCCCGGGTGGTGGCGGCGAGTGTGGTCGCCGCCCTGCGGGTGGCGATCGGCATCTGGCTCGAGGGCGAGGGTGCCGCCGACCCGGTGGCGCTGCTGGCCGAGGCGCTGGATCTGGTCGACGGCGGCCTGGTCCAGGTGCAGGCCGGCCACGCCGGCGGCGTCCGCTCCTCCGCCCCCTGAGCCTCCCGCGGGCCGGCGCCCGGGGCTCCACGCCGGTCCCGGGCGCGAGACTGGCAGGATCGCCACCGCCCGCCAGCGCGGGCCCGGCCATCGAGGACGATCCGCAGGAGGGGGAGGGATGGCGGACGAGCAGACCGCGGGGCGGAGCCGGCGCTCCATGGCCGTGCGGGCCGCCGTCGCCGTGGTCGTGCTGGTCGTGGTCTTCGGCTTCGTGTTGCCGAGCACGGCCGATTACGGCGAGGCGTGGCGGACGGCCAAGCAGATGTCGCCGCTGGAGCTGTCCGTGCTGGCTCTCGCCGGCGCCTGGAACCTGTTCACCTACTGGCCGGTCATCATGTTGGCCCTGCCGGGCCTGCGCCTGCGAGAGGCGGCGGTGGTGAACCAGGCGAGCACGGCGGTGGCCAACACCGTGCCCGCCGGCGGTGCCATCGCCTTCGGCGTCACCTACCGCATGCTGCGGGAGTGGGGCTTCACCCGCCAGTCCATCGCCAACCACGCCCTGGTCACGGGGATGTGGAACCAGCTGGTGAAGCTGGGCATGCCCGTGGCCGGCATCGTCGCGGTGGCGGCCACCGGCGAGCTCGACGGCTCCTTCGTGGCCCTCACCGCGGTCGGGGCGGGTGTGCTGGTGGCCGTGGTGGTGATCGCCGCCGTGGTGCTGCGGGCCGAGCGAACGACCGAGCGGGCCGGTCGATGGATCGACGGCCTGCTCTCCCGCCTCGGGCGCCGGCTGGGCCGGCCCCGGGAGCCGGGCGTCGCCCGGTGGCTGCTCCAGATGCGCTGCCAGACCCTGGAGATCGTCCGGCGATCGGGGTTGCGCCTCAGCCTGGCCAGCGTGGTCAGCCACCTGTCGCTCTATCTCGTGCTGCTGGTCTCGCTGCGGGCGGTGGGCGTCTCCGAGAGCGAGGCCAGCTGGGCCAAGGTGCTGGTCGGCTTCGCCCTGGTGCGGTTGCTGTCCGCCGTCCCGATCACGCCAGGGGGGGTCGGGGTGGTCGAGCTCGGCTACGTCGGGTTCCTCGCCACCGGCACCGGGGAGGGGCTCGACAGCCAGATCGCCACCGCCGTCCTGGTGTTCCGGGCCATCACCTACGTGTTGCCCATCGTCGCCGGGGCCGGGGCGTGGGTCGCCTTCCAGCGGGCGAGGAGCTGGCGCCACCAGCCGGACAGCCGGGGCACCTTGGCCCTGGACCTGGGCTCGGTGGCCACGCCGTGAGGTCCCCCGCCACCTGCCCACCCCGGGCCCGCCGCCGGCTGCTCGGCGTGCTGGCGGTGTCGGCCACGCTGTTCGCCGTCTCGACCGCGGTGGCTGCCACCGGCCCGCCGGCAGCCTGGGAGCTGGCCCTTTTTCGTTGGGCCAACCAGCTTCCCGGCTGGGTGTACGTGCTGGTGTGGCCGTTCATGCAGTACGGCGTGTTCCTCACCATCCCGGTGGCCACCGCCCTGGCCTGGTGGCGCCGCCGCCGCCGCTTCGCCGTGCTGTTGGCGCTGAGCGGTGTCGGCATCTACCTGGCCGCCCGGGTGGTCAAGCTCCTGGTGGAGCGGGGACGGCCGGGTGCGTTCGTGGAGGTGCTCAACCGGCGGGAGGAGTTCGCCCCGGGCTCGCTGGGCTACACCTCGGGCCACGCCGCCGTCGCCGCCACCATCGCTACTCTGAGCGTGATGCACCTCCGTCGACCGTGGCGGGAGCTGTCGGTTGCGCTCGTGCTCGTCGTCGGCTTCGGCCGGATGTACGTGGGTGCCCACCTGCCCCTCGACCTCGTCGGCGGCGCGGCCATGGGGGTGAGCGCCGCCGCCGGCGCCCTGCTCGTCTCCGCCCTGGTCCCCGAGCCGAGCCCGTCCCGCCACCGCCGCCCATGACGCCGGCCCTGGTGGCTGGCAACTCCCGCCATCCCGGAGACGCGGTACGGGTGGCGCTCGGGCTGGCCGCCCTGCTGGTCGCCCTGCTGGCCGTGCAGCGAGACGACCTGTCGACCTTCGAGACCGACGTCTTCCGCCTGGTCAACAACCTCCCGTCGTGGCTGGCCCAGGTCCTCGGGCCCATCATGCAACTGGGCAACGTGCTCGCCGCCCCCGTCCTCGGTGCGGTGGCCCTGGTGGTGCTGCGCCACCGCTGGCGGGTGGCTATCGACATCACCGTGGGGGGAACGCTCGCCTGGCTGGCCGCCCGGGTGGTCAAGAGCCTGGTGGAGCGGCCCCGGCCGAGCGGGCTCATCGACGACATCAACCGCCTGCTCGGCAGCCCCGGGCTGGGCTTCGTCTCCGGCCACACGGCGGTGGCCGCCGCCATCGTCACCGCCGCCGCGCCGTACCTGCCCCGGCGGCTCCGGCGGGCGCTGTGGATCCTGCCGTGGCTCGTCGGCGCCGCCCGTGTGTTCTACGGCGTGCACCTCCCGCTGGACATCGTCGGCGGCGCCGCCCTCGGCTGGGTCGTCGGCAGCGGCTTCCACCTGATCTTCGGCGCACCCCACCGGGTGCCCGAGCTCGACGAGGCCGCTGCCGTGCTGGAGGCGGCGGGCGCCCCGGCCAGCGCCGTGGAGCGGGTACCGGGCACCCCCCGGGGCTCGTTCCCCTTCGTGGCCGACGTGGCCGGCGGCACCGTCTTCGTCAAGCTTCTCGATCCCGAGCCTCGGGACCGCGACTGGATCTACCGGGCGGCGCGGTTCCTCGCTTTCCGCGACGTGCGTGACGAAGCGGCCATCGCCGATGCGCCGGCCCAGGCGCACCGCGAGGCGGCCATGGCGCTGCTGGCCCGCAGCCGGGGCGTCTGCGCACCGGCCATCCAGGGCATCGAGGCCCACCGCGACCGGGTGTGGGTGGTCCAGGAGTACGTCGCCGGCACCTCCCTCGACCGGGCCGGGCCCGAGCAGGTGAGCGACGGCGTGTTGAAGTCCCTCTTCGCCCAGGTGCGGCTCCTGCGCGACGCCCGCATCGCCCATCGGGACCTGGTCGCCTCCAACGTGATCCTCGAGGACGGGGGGCGGGTGTGGATCGTGGACTTCGCCCACGCCCAGAGCTGGACGGGAGGCCACGAGCTCGACAACGACGTCGCCGAATTGCTGGCCAGCACGGCACTGGTGGTCGGCGTCGAGCGGGCGGTGGACGGTGCCGCCGCCGTGCTGGGCGCCGAAACCCTGGCCGCCGCCCTTCCCGAGCTGCAGCCCTTCGTCCTCACCGCCGAGACCCGCGAGCGCCTCCGCCAGGGTGAGGACCTGCTCGACGAGCTCCGGCAGGCCGTCACCGAGCGGGTGGCGCTCGAGCACCCGCCGCCGGCTCCGGTGACTCCGGCGAAGCGGCGGCTCAGGCGGATGGTCGCCTCCGGTTCCACCCTCGGGGCCGGCGGTGCCTTGATCGCCGTGGCCGGCCCCACATCGGTGGCCGGCGAGCTGGCGGCACCGGGGTTCCGCTGGCTGGGGTTGGCGGTGCTGTGCTCGGTGGTGGCGCCCATCGCCGGGGCGTCGATGCTCCTCGCCGCCATCGATCGGCGCCTGGCGCTCGGGCGCACCGCTCTGGTCCTGCTCCACGAGCGTCGCCGGGAGATCTTCGAGGGTCGCCGTCAGGGGCGGGTAGGGGTCATCGACTACCTGGAGCGGGCCGGGGTGCGCGAGGCCGAGGCCACGCGGGGATGGGCCCGCAGGGAGGTGACCCGCCTGGCCGCCCTGGTGATCGCCGGCCTCCTGGCCACGGCCGCCGCCGCTTCGGGCGTCGCCTTTTCGGTGCCGAGCCAGCTGCCCGTCCTGGTCCTGCTCGCCGCCGTGGTGCTGGCCGGAGAGGTGGTGGTGCGGGACCGACCGTGGCCCTGGCCCCCCCGCCAGCTGGCGTGTGGCATCCCGAGCTGGAGCGGGACCAACCTCGGGGTCCTGCTCGTGGCCGGGGGGGTGGAGCTGGCCAGCCGGGTGATCGCCACCGTGGCCGTCGTCGAGGCCATGGGCGGGGGTGCCTCGGTGGTGGGGGCCGCGGCCGTGGCGGCCCTGGCGCAGGTGGTCGCCTACGTGGGGCCGGTGGCTCGAGGTCCCGGGCTCGGGATGGTGGCGCTGGCCGCCGGGTTCAGCGTCGTGGGGGCACCGGTGGACGTGGCCGTGACCGCCGCCATCCTCAGCCAGGTGCTGCTTGTCTGGCTGCCCGTGGCCGTCGCCCGGGTGGTCCCGGACTCGGCGGTGCTGGGCTGATGGCGAGCGGGCCGCCACCACGGCCCCGCTTGACCCGCTCGCCGGTCTACCTCCTGTCCCTGGTCACCGGAGCCCTGCTGGGGGTGCTGGGGTGGCTGGCGGCCACCGTGTTCGACGCCAGCCTCGTGGCCAGCGCCGCCGACATCTCCGAGACGCTCCAGCCCCTGCCGGACTGGGCCGAGAACGCCCCCGGGACCATCGTGGCCCTCGGCGCCATCGCCGGGTTCCTCCTGGTCCACGTCTGGTTGCTCAGCGCCCGGCGCTTGCGGCGGCTGGTCCTGGTCTACCTGGCGCTGGTGGCCGGCATCGCCCTGTCGGCCGGAGCGGGCGCGCTGCTGCTGGCTGTGCAGAAGCCGGCCACCCGGGCCTTGTTCGAGAACCTGGCGGACACGGCCCCCCGCACGCTTCCCACCAGCCCGGTGGTCGCCGGCGTCGTCGCCGCCCTCGTCCTCGCCCGTCCCTGGATTCCCGGGCGGATCCGCACGAGCGTCTACCTGGCCTTCGCCGTGTGGCTGGCCCACAACCTGGCCATCGCCGAGGCGCCGCCGTACCTCGGCCTCATCCTCGACGTGGGTGCCGGCATGGTGGGCGGATCCCTCGTGGCCCTGGTGGCCAAGACGCCGAACCTGCAGCCCGACGAACAGGTCCTGGTGGCCGCCCTCCACCGCTGCGGCTTCGAGATCGCCTCCCTGGGGCCGGCGGCCGTCGACGCCCGGGGCTGCGTACCGTGGCTGGGCGAGACGCCCGACGGCCGGAGGGTGTTCGTGAAGGCGCTGAGCAGCGATCAGCGGGCCGCCGACCTGCTGTTCCGGGCCGCCCGGTGGCTGCGGCTCCGGCGGGCCGGTGACGCCCCTCCGGAGGTCTCGTTGCGCCGCTCGGTCGAGCACGAGGCGCTCATCTCCCATCACGCTCGCTCGCTGGGGGTTCCCACGCCCCGCCTCCTGGCCGTGGCCGAGGCGGGCGACGACCAGGTGGCCCTGGTCTACGAGCGCCTCGACGGCCGGTCACTGGACACGGTGGCGCCCGAGGACATCACCGACGAGGTGATGGCCGCCCTGTGGGCCGAGGTGGCCGGCCTGCGCGCCCATGCCATCGCCCACCGGGACCTCCGGCTGGCCAACGTGTTCCTCGGCGACGATGGCGGCGTCGCCGTGCTCGACTTCAGCTTCGCCGAGCTGAGCGCCGGCCAGCAGCTCCTCGACACCGACGTGGCCGAGGTGCTCGCCGCCACCAGCTCGGTGATCGGCGTCGAGCGGGCCGTCCGCCTCGCCCTCCAGGGCGTCGGTGCCGGGGTGCTGGAGCGGGCCCGGGACTGGCTGCACCCGCTGGCGCTCAGCAGCGCCACCCGCCAGGCGACGGCGAGCGCCGGGGGACTCGACGCCCTGCGCGAGGAGGTGGGACGGGTGACGGGGCACACGCCCGCCGAGTACGAGCCCCTCGGTCGCCTGAGCCCGGCCCGCCTGGCCGGTGCCGGGTTGCTGGCGGTCGGCGTCTACACGCTGGCGGCGGTCATCCTCGAGGACGACCTGGCCGAGCGCCTGGGCGCCGTGGACGCGGGGTCGCTGGCCATCGCCATCGGGATCGGGGCCTCAGTCCCCATGCTCTCGGCGGGGGCCTTCCGGGCGGCGTCGGGCCGGCGCACCCCGTTCCGGTCGTGCCTGCGAGGCGTCCTGGCCGCCGAGGTGCCGTTGACGGCGCCCGGGCACTGGTCGTGGGCCAACCGGGTCCTCTCGGACGCCGCCCGCGACGCCGGGGCCCCGGCGCTGACGGCCAAGCGAGCGGCGGTGACGTGGATGGTGGCCGGGCTCCTCAGTGCGCCCCTCCTCACCGCCGGGCTGGTGGCGGCATCGATGCGGGTCAGTCGCGGCTACCTCCAGGGCATCGGTCTGGGGGTGGCGAGCGGCATCGCCCTGGCCGGCGTCGAGCTGCTGCTCATCCGGTTCGGGCCGACGGCCCGGGAGCTGCGGCGGGTGTGGCTGCGCCCGCACCGGCCCCCGTCGTTCCGCGGCGCGGGCCTGGCCCCGGCGACGCTGTGGTGGGTCGCCGTGCGCATCGGCCAGGGCAGCGCCTTGGTCTTCGCCGCCCGGTCGGTGGGGGTGCGCACGAGCGCCGAGGCCCTGGTCGCCATCGCCGTCAGCGCCCTGGCCGTGGCCTCCCTCCTGCCGGCTCCTGGGGGGGTGGGGGCCGTCGAGGCCCTGACCTATGCCGGGCTGGTGATCGACACCGACCCCGGGGTGGCCGGTGTCGCCGTGGTGACGGCGCGGGTGGCGACGTACTGGCTCCTCCTGCCCTTCGCCCTCTGGGCCTACCGCTCGACCCACCGCTACAGCCGGGCCCATCCCCATCACCTGGAGCCGCGGCCCCAGGGGGCGGTCAGTACTGGCCGAAGTTCTGCGTGACCCAGAGCAGGCCGTCAGCGCCGACCACCACACCCACACCGACGTGGGTGAACTGGCCGGCGAGGATGTTCTCGCGGTGGCTGGGCGACGACATCAGCCCCTCGTGGTTGGACTCGACGCTGGGTCCGCAGGTCACGTTCTCCGCCACCTCAATCCAGCCCGGGGGCATCTGGGAGGGATAGTCGGGGTTGTGGCCCAGGGCTGACGAGCCACACCCGCCACCGCTGCCGGCCATCTTTGCGCTCCAATTGCGGGCCACCGAGGTGATGGCGGGGTCGACGGTCAGCGCCCCCAGGCCGTGGTTCGCCCGCTCCTGGTTGATCAGTTGGACGAAGCGCTGCTCGGCGGCGGCGGCGGGATCGGCACCGGCCGGGGCCGGGCGGCCGGTGGCACCCACCTCGACCAGGTGATCGAGGGTGCGGGCCAGGAACGCCGCCATCTGGCCCCGCCGGATCTCGGCCCCGGGGTCGTAGGTGCGGGTGCCGGTCCCGGCCACGATGCCGGCCGACGCCACCGCGTCGATGCTGGCCTCGTGGACGCTGGCGCCGTCGTCGTCGAAGTAGTCGCCGGGCACGGGATGACCGAGGGAGGCTCCGAGGAAGCGCAGGGCCTCGGCGATGAAGGTCGCCATCTGGGCCCGGCTCACCGTGTGACGGGGACCGAAGCAATCTTCGGGCAGGCCACCCGGGCCTCCCTGGACGATGCCGGCGTCGGCCAGGAGCTCGATGCTGGTGGCGTGCACGTCGCCCGCCAGCTCACCGGGGTTGGAGGCGCAGGCGAAGGCGGGGGAACCGTCGTCCCGGGCCGCCAGGGCATCGCCGTCGACGTAGTCGACGAGGTTGCGCACGAACGTCGCCATCTGGCTGCGGGAGACGGTGCCGGTGGGAGCGAACGAGGCGCTCGACTGCCCGGAGCTGATGCCGTACCAGGCGATGCAGTCCACGTCGGCCTCGAAGGTCGTGCCATCGGTGTCGGCGAAGCCGTCCTCGGGCACCTCGTTGCCGGGACAGGCGAAGGCGCTGATGTCACGCGCCTGGGCGCTGGCCTGGGACCAGGCCGGACCGCTCAGGGCGGCGCCCACCAGGGCGATGGCGGCGGCGACGGCAGCGACACGGACCCGGCCGGGGGTCGCGCGGGAACGGTTGGCCATCGCAGCTGATCCTCCTCGGCGCACGCCTGCCCTCCTTGACGGTTGGTCTATCGGCACCCCACCCGGCACCTGAAGGAATCATTCTCGGTTGCCCGATCATAAGACCGGCCTCCGGTCCTCTCTGCCGGAACCACCCGGCCTGCCACAACCCGACGATCCGGGAAACGGCCAAGGGTGGCGGAGGCCGAGTGCGGGAGATCCACGGCCCCCCGGGGTGTCGGCCGGCGACCGGGCGGGAAGGACCCCGGCCATGGAGCGAAGCGGAACCACCCCCCCGGGCGCGCTCGCCGCCCCTGACCTGGCCGAGCTGGTGCGCCATCCCGGGCCCTTCGCCTCGGTGTACCTGGTGGCCGAGGGTGGCATCGACAACGCCGCCCCGCGCCTCGAGGCTCGCTGGAAGACCCAGCGAGGCGAGCTCGAGGCCGCCGGGGCACCCGGGGATCTTCTGGAGCGTATGGACGAGCCCGTCACCGGTGCCCACCGGTCCGGGGACGGCCTAGCCCTGGTGGCCAGCTCGAACTCCCCGGTGCACGTCGAGCACTCGCCCGAACCGCCGGTGGCCGATCGGGCGGCGTGGGCGCCGCTCCCGTCCCTGGTCCCCATCCTGGCCTGGCGGCAGTCGTCGCCGACGTGCCTGGCCGTCCTGGCCGACCGTAGCGGGGCCGACCTGGTGGTGCTCCGCTCCGCCGGTCCCGACGTGCACCGGGAGGCCGGCGGCGACGACCATCCGATGACCAAGTCGGCACCAGGGGGGTGGTCGCAGGCGCGCTTCCAGCGGCGGGCGGAGCAGACCTGGGAGCACAACGCCGGCGACGTGGCCGACCAGCTGGCCGAGCTGGTCGAGCGCTTCGCCCCCCGCCTGGTGGCGGTGGGCGGAGACGTCCGGGCCGTGGAGCTGCTCCAGGGCGCCGTGCCCCCGCCCCTCGCCGATCGGATCCAGGTGATCGACGGGAGCCGCAGCGCCGACGGCGGGGTGGACCAGGTGGCGACCGAGGTGGACCGGCTGGTCGACGCGGCCGTGGAGGCCGACACGGCCGGGCTGGTCGCCAAGTTCGCCGAGGAGCGGGGCCAGTCCGACCGCGCCGCCGAGGGGCCCGGAGCCACCCTGGCGGCCCTGGCCGCCGGCCAGGTGGAGGTGCTGCTGGTCGAGCACCGTCCCGACGACGATCGCCTGGCCTCCTTCGGTTCCGAGGACCCCGCCCTCGTCGCCCTCGACCCCGGCGACCTGGAGGCCATGGGCGTCACCGATGGCGGCCAGGCGCCGCTGGCCGACGTCGCCGTGCGGGCCGCCCTCGGCACCGGTGCCGGCATCCGCATCGTGCCCGCCGACGCCGGGCTCGAGGGAGGGATCGGGGCCATCCTGCGCTGGGCCTCCTGACCGCCGCCTGCGAACTGGTGGCAGCAGTGACGCCGATGTGGTCCCGCTTCTGCCACCAGTTGGGACAGGTGGAGGGTGGCAGGGGCCGGCCCGGCCGACATGCGGCCCCGTCCCTGGCAGGGAGGCCGGCCCGGCCGACATGCGGCCCGGCGACCGCTGATCGGCACCACCCCGGACGGGCGACATCGCCGCTTGCGCGCCGGCCCCGGTGGGGCACAGGATGAACCTCCCAAATCGGTCGACTGGAGGTACCCATGCGCTACCGACCCCTCGATGGCGAGCCCGAAGACGATCGCCTCGGCCGCTTCATCCCCGACGACTGGGGCCACGTCGAGAAGTACCCGCTGGCGGCGCTGGCCGCCGAAGCCCGACCCGCCCGGGTGCCCGTGGTGATCGGCGTCAACTGGTACGCCGAGTTCTACGATCCCGAGCGCGACGAAGCGACCGGCGAGTACTTCGTCGCCCGAAGCGGAGCGTCGTCCCTCACCCGTATCCGCGGGGGGCACTGCGTGTGCCTGGAGCCCGGTGGGGAGCCCGACCCCGAGGCCTGGTGGGAGTTCTACGACCAGGGCCGGGAGGGCGCCTGTGTCGGGTTCGGGTGGTCGCGCTGCATGTCGATCCTCAACCAGGAGCTGTACGCGGCGCGATGGCTCTGGGATCAGTCCAAGAAGCGTGACCAGTGGCCCGAGACCAACCCCGGCGACGACGACGGGACCTCGGTGCGGGCGGCAGCCGAGGTGCTGGCTGAGCTCGGCCATGTCGGGTGGCAGGGCGGCTACGCCGATGACGACCACGTCGAGCGCGACACCTACGCCCCGGTGCCGGACTACGGCATCAGCCGGTTTCGCTGGGCCCGCTCGGTCGACGAGGTCCACGCCGTGCTCGGCAACGACCGGGCCGACGAGCTCGGGGCCGTGCCGATCCTCAACTCGTGGGGCCGCGGCTACCCGCACCGCACGTGGATGCCCGACGACGTCCTGGAGCGCCTGATGGACGAGCAGGGCGAGGTGGCGATTCCCACCGACCGCTAGGAGGCTCGGCTCGGCGGGTGGCGACCGGCCTGGCTTGGTGGGCCGGGGGAGCGGGATGCGCCCGAGCGCTAGGGGGTCACCTCGGCGGCGGGCCGGCGCTGCTCAGAGGATGCCGGGACACTGGCTGGCGGCGTCGATACGGGCCGGCTGGCCCTGGGGCACCAAGAGCGTCGCAACGCTCTCCGACACCTCGCTGCCCTCATTCCTGACGACGGCGGGATCGGGTCCTTCGACGAAGCCCTGTCCCGCCGAGTACCGGCGCGTCGTACAACTCTGGTCGTAGACGGTGACCGCCCCTGTCTTCACGACGACGAACACCGGCCCGGGATGGCCATGCCACCCGGACGTGCCTCCGGGCTGGATGGTGACCGTCTGGGTGATGACATCGAACGGCTCCTTGGTCTTGAGCTTGATCGCCCCCGTGTTGATATCGACCTCCTCCGACACGGGTGCGCGGCCGATGAGGGTGCTCGACGATCCGGAACCCGGCGTTGCCCCTCCCACAGCGATCCCCGCTGCCGTCACTCCCAGGCCGACCACCGACCCGACCGCCACCCTCCTGACCGACAAGAACCGCTTTCCGATCATGTCGCTCCTCCCGTTGCCAGGTTGGTCATCCACCGCCCGTTCGTCCGCAAAGCACGGCGAGCTACCTGAGCGTCTCCGACTGTGGTATATGCAGCAGACAGTTATTGACCGAAGGTCGGGGCAACGCCCCGACCCCTTCGAACAGCCCCCTGCGATAGCTCGCCATCGCAGCTGGTTGCGACAGCACGTATATCTATCACGGTACGACCGATTTGTCAGGAGTTTCTGGGGCGCTCGGCCACCGCGGCGGGCGGACCCGCGGCTCCGGGTTGGTGGAGAGCGTGCCCAGCCGCTCTGCGTCTTCGAGCGCCTGGGCCGAGCAGAGCTGCACGTTGTCCACGGGATTGGCCGAGGGCGACCGGCCACCACCAACATGTTGATCAAAGGGGGCGGAGGGAGCGGGATTCGAACCCGCGGGGCTCACGCCCAGAGTTTTCAAGCCGGAGATCGCCGTGCTGTCCAGTGTCGGCTGGTACAGGAATGCGCCCTGAGCAGGGCTTTCGCGTTCGCTGCGTCCGTGCGGTCCGCCCCCGTTCCGCCTCGCTCCAGAGATTCCGTTCGCAAAATGTTTGCAAGCTCGCCCTGGCAGGACGGCCTCTGCTTACCGTCGGTAGACGTCCCGCCGGTGCCCGATGCGGACCACCTGGACCACCAGGCGGTCGTCGTAGACCTCGTAGACGATGCGATAGTCGCCGACACGGACTCGGTAGGCGTTGGCTTCCCCGACGAGGGCGATACAGCCCGGAGGGCGGGGCGTCTCGGCGAGCAGGTCGACCGCCACCCGGATCCGCTGCTGCTCCTTGCGGGGCAGCCTGGCCAGCACCTTGGCCGCTCGGCGGGCGATCTCGACCTTGTAGGTCAACCAAGGCCCAAGTCAGCTTTGACCTCGTCCCAGGGCAGGTAGTCATCCTCATCGCGAGCGGCCTGGAGCTCCCGTCGATCGGTCGCTTCCTCGGCTGCTTCCACGATTCGGTCGTAGGCATCGACGTCGACGATCACCGCCACTCGACGTCCTCGCCGTGTGACGTAGACAGGTTCTCCCGAGCGCCGGACCTCGTCGATGACGTCGGCGAGGTGATCCCGGGCCTGAGTTACGGCGAGCTGGTCCATGTACGAATCGTACAAGCCCAATCGGACCCCTGCAGGACGGATCTTCAGGTTCACCGCGTCGATGCCGATAGCCAGGAGGACATCTGGTATCTGACGCGCGCCGGCGATGGGCGCCAGAGGGAGAGGTTTGCCATGACCGACGTCGTTGCCGACGATGGACCGGGTCCATCCGCCGAGATCGGAGAGCTGGAACACGTGCAGTTGAGCCGTGGGATCCGCGTGCGCCAGTTCCAGACGAGGCTGCACGAGGCCACCTGCCTCGACGCCGGCGAGGCGCAAGGGAAGGCCAAGAAGCTCCTACGCAAGGGGGGATTCGACTACGCACCCGTGCACTTCGAGGGAAAGCTTCAGGGCTACGTCGCGGAAGAGGATCTCGAAGCGGACGCTGATGATCCGGTGCGCTCACGGCTCCGCCCGATCACAGACGGGATCATCGTGAGTGGTGACGCACCGTTCTCCGAGCTGCTTCGCTGGCTGGACGCTGGCTTCCTGTTCGTCCTGGAGGGCAATCGCCTGACCGGATTCGTGACGCCTGCGGACACCAACAAGCATGCAGCGCGGTCTTACTTCTACCTCTTGGTCTCCCAGGTCGAAGTGGGCCTGGCCCGCCTCATCAGTAGTCACTTCGAGGCGGTCGATGAAGCCTTGCACTTGCTCGCTGAGGACCGCCGGGAACGGATTGAAGCAAGGCTGCGGTCGGACCGTGAAAAGAACCTGGATGCTGACGTCGTAAGCTACTTTGAGTTCTGTGACCTTGCCACAGTAGCTGGAAAGACAAAGGCCATTCGTCTCGGGTACTCCTATAATCGATGGAAGAGCGTGACAGGTTCGTTAACCCGCTTTCGCAACTGGGTGATGCACCCGTGCTCAGGCACGAGGGAAACCTATACCATTGCAAAGCTGATCGATCTAGAAGGGCGGCTCATTGAGCTTTCAGCTGGTATCAGGAAGGCGCGCCAGGTATGAGGGAAAGGGCCGGATCGCTGACGTTCAGTTTCGGATTGTTTGCGCTGGACCTTGATTTCTGGGATCCGAACCGAACGGCGAGCTGGGCCGAATATGAACTGGACCTGATGGGCCAGCCCGTCGTCCGTTTCCACTGCCTGGCCGCCGACGGGTTCGGTGCCGACAGCTACTCGTGGTACCCGAGCCTGTTCCTTCGTGTCGACTACGTCCGCCAGTGCCTTGATTTGGTCGTCGAAGTCGACGGTGACTGGAGCATCGAAGCGACCTTCCCGCTCGAGGAGCTCCACGAGACGCTGATCGACGCGGAACTCAACGAGGCAGAGCCCGAAAGAGTGTTCATGTCACTGCTCGGCGCCGCCCGACCCCGTTTGGTCGCCTCCCCTCTCAGCAGTGCCGACATCGCCCGTCTCGACGCGCTGGCGATCATGGGCCCAGGCGTCGAAGAGGAGGTGGTACGGCGGGGCTGCTGGGAGTGCGCGGCGGGTTGATCAGGGCAGGCCGCATTCCGAGGGCCTGGCAACCGAGTTCGTGCCAGGCTGACAACGCCAGGATCGATGAGGAGGGACGATGAGCGACAAGGATGGCGACGCTGCCAGCTCGCAGCGTGACCGGCTGTTTGATCAACCGGCCTTTCCCTATGTGGTCATCCGCCACCTTCCCGCTGTCTACGAGCGACGCTCTGTGCAGTTCGTCATCGACGCGCCCCCACCTGCAGCGACCGACAACGTCTTCCTGGTGTACCTCGCCAGGCCGGCAGCAGATGGATTAGCGGAGGGTCGTCGAGGATGTGTCGTTGCAGGCCTGTCAGAGCTCTCCGGCAGGATCGACAGGCGAAGTTGCGCCGTTTTTGGGCCCGAGGACGCTATCTACGTCGAGCCGAGTGGCGAGACCAGAGCGAGTGTCGATATTCCTCGATCCGAGCTCCACTGGGGAGTGGCGTGACGTCACTGTCGGAGAGGCAGCGTCTGCCTGACAGCCGGTCCCCGCTGTCCTACGGTCGTGGGGGTGACCTCGGTGGAGCGACTGGCGAACCCGATCCTGAACTCGCCGTACTTCCCTTCCGGGTCCCACTTCGAGGTGGGCCCGTCGGGCCGACGGGCGAGGTGCTCGAGGGCCGCCGGTCGAGCGAGTCGTTCGTCCCGTTCCTCCGCAGCGCAAGGGGGGCGAACAAGCCGCTGATACTGGTGCTGACACGTATCGTCTATTCTGCATACGTACTGTGTGGCCTGCGGTTTCGCGCTATGGCTGTCCGGCCGGTCCGCCCCTGTATCAGGCCGTGCCGGGTATTCCGTTAGCAAGATGTTTACAACGACCCTTGGCGAAGGCTGTTAAGGCCCGGGCCGCTAGCGGGACGCGATCTGTGCTTAGCCCTTCTTCCAGTCCAAGTTGTAGCTTTACTTACGCGCTTGCGCAGACTGAGCGACCGAACGACATCACGCCGCGAGGATCAGGACGACCTCGCTGCAAGCGACCGCCCGAGGGGAGTGTTGCGTTGCTGGACGGCCATCCCCTTGGTGCGGGCGAGCCAGACCTCCTTGACCGCGAACCCATGCGCGTCGGCGATGTCCGCGAGGAGGTCGGTGGGGAGGTGCTCACCGCCGAAGACCTGCGTGCCTACGACGAGGGCGGTCATGGAGCCCGGGTGTAGCACGGTGCGAAGCCCTGCGAGGACGGCGGACATGTCTTCGAAGTAGCCGCAGATCATCCGGAACACCCGCCCGGCTTCCTTGCTGCGGAGGTCACTGGCGAGATAGGCGGCGAGAATTCGTCCAGCGCGGGGTGTTCGATTGTCCGTTCGGTCGCCCACGGCGCTTCCAGATGCGAGCGCAGCTGTTGCTTGCGCAGGCGCCGCAGCGCATCGGCGTCGTCGATGAACCCGAAGCCGAGCTCGAGCTGGTACTTGGCGACGTAGAGCAAACCGTTTGCAAACGGGGTCTCGGACCGGAGCCCGAAACGGCCCGAATCACGAAAGTGCTGGTCAGCGTGGGCGGAGGGAGCGGGATTCGAACCCGCGGGGCTCACGCCCAGAGGTTTTCAAGACCTCCGCATTCGGCCGCTCTGCCATCCCTCCGCAGGCGAGGCTACCGCCGGTGCGTCGTCGGGGACCGGTTCGCACCGACGACCCCGCTTTGTGGTCACCCCCGTACCTCCCGGGTCCAGAGGTGACCACAAACGAGCGGCGTCTGGCGTCTAGAGCGGGCCGCCCAACTGCCCGCGCAGGTCCTGCACCCACTGGTCGGCCTGGCGCCAGGCGGCCACGGCGTCACGCCGGCGGGCCTCGCCGTGGTGGCTGGCCGCCGGGTACGAGCCCAGGAACTTCACGTCGGCCAGCTTGGCCTTGAGGTCGCGCAGGCAGTCGGCCACCAGCTCCTCGGCCACGTGGCCCTCGAAGTCGATGACGAAGCAGTAGTCGCCCAGCCCCTTCTTGGTGGGCCGGGACTCGAGTTTGGTGAGGTTGACGGCCCGGGCGGCGAACTCCTGGAGGATGGCCAGCAGGCTGCCGGGCCGGTCGGCCTGCTGGAAGCACACCACCGTGGTCTTGTCGTGCCCGGTGGGGGCCTGCACCCGCTGGCGGCCCACCACCACGAAGCGGGTCTGGTTCTCGGGGTGGTCCTCGATGTCGGTGGCTAGGACGTCGAGGCCGTAGAGCTCGGCGGCCAGCGACGTGCCCACCGCCGCCAGCCCCGCCTCCCCGGCCTCGCCCACCAGCCGGGCGGCCTCGGCCGTGGAGTTGGCCGCCCGGGTGGCCACCCCGTCGAGGCGGTGTTGGAGGAACCCCCGCACCTGGGCGGTGGCGTGGGGCATGGACACCACCGTGGTGATGTCGTCCAACGTCGTGCCCGGTGGGGCCAGCAGGTTGAGCTGGATGCGCTCCACCACCTCCCGCTGGATGAGCAGGTCGGTCTCGAAGGCCAGGGTGTCGAGGGTGAGATTGACGCTGCCCTCGATGGCGTTCTCGATGGGTACAAAGCCGAGCTCGACCTCGCCGCCGGCGGCCGCCGCCAGCACCTCGGAGATCGACGCCATGCTCACCAGCTCGCCTCCCGCCAGGTCGCCCTGGGTCAGCAGCGCCTGTTCGGTGAAGGTGCCTGGGGGACCGAGGTAGCCGACACGGGGCGGGGTGGCCATGGGCGTGAGGCTACGGGGGACCGCCCGGCGCCGCCCGGCGCCCGGCCGTGCCCGGCGGCCGGGGTGGCGGGCCCCTCTGTGGCTCGGGTGCCGCCGTCGGGCAGGATGAGGGCCGTGGACGAGGCTGCCGTGCGCCAGCTGCTGGTCGAGGTGGGCTCGGGCGAGCTAGACACCGAGGAGGCGGTGCGTCGCCTACGGCGGCTGCCCTTCGCCGATCTCGGCTTCGCCCGGGTGGACCACCACCGCGGCCTGCGCCAAGGCGTGGCCGAAGCGGTCTACGGGCCGGGCAAGACCCCCCAGCAGTGCGCCGCCATCGTGGCCGAGCTCCTGGCCGAGCCGGGGGGGCCGGTGGTGCTCACCCGGGCGAGCACCGAGCAGATCGAGGCGGCCGGCACCGCCGCCCCCGGGGGCCGGCGCACCGCGGCCACCGTGGTGTGGCGGCCGGCTCCGCCCCGCCCCGCCGCCGTCGCCCTGGTCTCGGCCGGCACCGCCGACGGGCCGGTGGCCGACGAGTGCCAGGCCACCCTGGCCGCCTACGGGGTGGACGTCACCCGCCTCGACGACGTCGGGGTGGCGGGGCTGCACCGGCTGCTGGCCGACGTCGACGTGGTCACCGGTGCCGACGTGGTGGTGGTCATCGCCGGCATGGACGGCGCCCTGCCCAGCGTGGTGGGCGGCATCACCGCCGCCCCGGTGGTGGCCGTGCCCACCAGCACCGGCTACGGGGCCGGACTCGAGGGCGTCACCGCCCTGTTGTCGATGCTGGCCAGCTGCGCCGCCGGGCTGTGCGTGGTCGGCATCGACAACGGCTTCGGCGCCGCCTGCGCCGCCGCCCGCATCCTCGGGCGGCCCTGACGTGGACACCCCCCGCCCCACCGGCCCGTCGGCGGTCGCCTGGTTCCACTGTTTCGCCGGCATCTCCGGGGACATGGCCCTGGGCGCCCTGCTCGACGCCGGGGCCGACCTCGACGAGGTGCAGGCCATCCTCCACCGGCTCTCCCTGCCCGGCTGGGCCCTGCACGTCGAGCCCACCAGCCGGGGCGGCATCGCCGCCTCCCGGGCGGTGGTCGAGGTCGAGGCCACAACCGTCACCAGGACCTGGGCCCACATCGACGCCCTGCTCGAAGAGGCTCAGCTCCCGTCGCGGGTCCGGGAGCGGGCCACCGCCACCTTCGCCGCCATCGCCGCGGTCGAGGCCCGCCTCCACCGCCGTCCCGTCGAGCAGGTCCACTTCCACGAGCTGGGCGGGGTCGACGCCATCGTCGACATCGTCGGCGTCGCCGCCGCCCTCGAGGTGCTCGGGGTCGACCGGGTCACGGCCAGCCCGGTGGCCACCGGGCTCGGCATGGTCCGCTCCCAGCACGGCCTGCTGCCCAACCCGGCCCCGGCCGTCGTCGAGCTCCTGGCCGGTGCCCCCACCTACGGGACCGACGTGGCCCACGAGCTCACTACCCCGACGGGTGCCGGCCTGTTGGCGGCCCTGGCCGAGGGCTGGGGTCCCCTGCCCCCCATGACGGTGACGGCCAGCGGGTTCGGCGCCGGCAGCCAGGAGTTGGACGAGCTGCCGAACCTCACCCGGGTGGTGTTGGGCACCGAGGCGGCGGCGGTGTCGGGGGGCCAGCCGGTGGTCGTGCTCGAGACCAACGTCGACGACGTCTCGGGCGAGACGCTGGCCCACACCTTGAGCCAGCTCCTCGAGGCCGGGGCCCACGATGCCTGGATCACGCCGGTGATCATGAAGAAGGGCCGTCCCGCCCAGGTGGTCGGCGTCCTGGCCGATCCGGCCGACGCCCGGCGCCTGGCCGCTCTGCTGGCGGCCGAGACCGGCACCCTCGGCGTGCGGTACTCCGAGCTCTCCCGCTGGCCCGAGCCCCGATCGGCGGCCCTGGTCGAGGTCGACGGCCAACCCATCCGGCTCAAGCTGTCGGGGGCCGGCGGCCGGCGGGCCAAGGTGGAGCACGACGATGCCGCCGCCGCCGCTCGCCAGCTCGGCCTGCCCTTGCTTGAGGTGGTCCGCCGGGCCGAGAAGGAGTGGCATCGTCGGGGCGGCGGGGCCGGATCGGGGACGCCGGGCGGCACCGGCGACGAGGCCGGCTGACGGGCGGCCGTGGAGGGCGCCGCCTACGCCGCTGCCCTGATGCTGGCCACCGTCTTCGCCGGTGCCGGTGCCGCCAAGCTCGCCCGCCGGGAGGTGACGGCCCGGGCCTTCGCCGCCCTCGGCCTGGGCTCCTCACCGGCCCTGGCCGTGGGCGTCCCCGTCCTGGAGCTGGTCCTGGCCGCCGGTCTGGTCGCCGTGCCCGAATGGGCCGCGGTGGTGGCGTTGGCCGTGCTCGCCGGCTTCAGCGCCTTCGTTGTCTCGGCCGTCGCCCGGGGCCGGGTCCAGGGCTGTGGCTGCTTCGGTTCGGCCCACCCCGCCCCGATGGGCGACGCCGAGGTCCTGCGCAACGTCCTGCTCGCCGCCGCCGCCGGGCTGGCGGCCACCTCGAACGGTCCGGTGCTGCCCTCGCCGGGAGCGCTGGCCGTGGTGGGCGGGGCCTCGGCTCTCGGTGCCGCCGCCGTCCGGGCCGCCACTCGCCGCCCGTCGCGGCTCGGGCGGCGCCAGGGCCCCCGCCCCGGCAGCGTGGCCCCACCGCTGCCGGCGGGAACGGGCGGTGGCGGCGGGCCGCAGCTGGTGGCGTTCCTCGCCCCGGGCTGCCGGGGATGCGACGGCCTGCGCTCGGCCCTGGCCGGCTACCGGGGAAGATCCGGTCTCGCCCTCCACGCCGTCGAGCTCGACGACGATTCAGCCGCCACCTTCGCCGCCTTCGACGTCGTCGCCCCGCCCTTCGTGGTCGTGGTGGGCGGGGACGGAATCGTCCGGCGCACCGGTGCCGCTGGCGACCGATCGGCCCTCGACCGCCTGGTCGGGGACATCGCCGGCTGAAGCGGCTCCCGACGCTGGTCCGATGATCCCCCGGGCCTTGAGCTCGCCCCCGGCCGCCACCACCACTGCGGTGAGGGGCACGGCTAGGAAGGCACCGGCGATGCCCCCGATCACCGCCCCGGCGGCCAGGGCGCTCAGGATCACCACAGGATGCAGGCGCACCGCTCGCCCCAGCACGAGCGGGGCGAGCACGTCTCCCTCCACCTGCTGGACCACCACCACCACGCCGAGGGTGAGCAGCGCATCGGTGGGGCCCCCGCTGACCAGGGCCACCAGGGTGGCCACCCCACCGGCCACCACCGCTCCGACCAGGGGGAAGAAGGAGCCGAAGAAGACCAGCAGGGCGAGGGGCGCCACCAGGGGGACGCCGATGAGCAACAGACCCACGGCGATGATGGTGGCGTCCACCAGCCCCACCACCGCCAGGCCCCGCACGTAGCCCGACAGGGTGGACCACATGCGCTCGCCCACGGCTTGGCCCACCTCCCGGTCAGCCGGCCGCAGCTGGGCGAGGGCGAAGCCGGCCATCCGCTCGCCGTCCTTGACGAAGAAGAAGACGAGGACGAGGGCGAGCAGCAGCCCGGCGACGATCTCCCCGGCGAGAACCGCGCCGGTCACCAGTCCGGAAGCCAGGCCCTCGCCGCCTGCCCGCAGCTGCTCGCCGAGTTGGCTACGGTAGTCCTCGACCTGCTGGGCCGACAGGCCGAGGGGGCCTTCCACCAGCCAGCGCTCGATCTCGTCGACGCCCTGTTGCAGGGTCGGTCCCAGATCGCTGAACTCGTCGGCCACCGTCGGGGCCAGCAGCGCCACCAGGCCCACCACCAGCCCGATGGCCCCCAGCAGGGGGAGCCAGGTGGCCACCAGGCGGGGCAGACCGGCCCGCTGCAGCCGGGCGGCGGGGGGCGCCAGGACGGTGGTCACCATGAGGGCCAGGATCACCGGCAGGACGACGACTCGCAGCTGGGCCAGCCCCACGGCGGCGGCCACCACCGCCGCGGCGACGACCAGGGCCCGCCAGGCGATCCCGGCCATCCGGTCCAAGGTGGTGGGTGGTGCCACGGGGCCAGGTCTAGCGCACCCCGCCGGCCGCCAGGCGACGGTTAGCGGCGGGGCCCGCCGGGGAGGACTGTGCCCAACATCTCGCCCCATCCGCACCGGGAGGTTCCACCATGGACGCCATCACCCTGCTCGAGAACGACCATCGCACGGTCGAGGACATCTTCACCCGTTTCGAGGAGGCCGACACTTCGGACCACCAGACCCTGCGCCAGCTGGTCGATCAGATGATCGAGGAGCTCTCGGTGCACGCCGCCATCGAGGAGCAGGTCTTCTACCCGGCGGTCCGGGAGGCCGTGCCCGAGACCGAGGACGACGTGCTCGAGGGCCTGGAGGAGCACCACATCGTGAAGTGGACCCTGTCGGAGCTCCAGGACATGGACCCGTCACACGAGCGCTTCGTGGCCAAGGTGTCGGTGCTCATGGAGAGCGTCCGCCACCACGTCGAGGAGGAGGAGGGCGAGCTCTTCCCGGAGGTGCGCAAGGCTCTCGACGACAAGCGCCTCGACCAGATCGGCGACGCCCTCGAGCTGGCCAAGACCCGGGCCCCCGCCGAGCCCCGCCCCGAGGCGCCGGACACCCCTCCCGGCAACGTGCCGGTCTCCTGACGAGCTTGGCCCGGCCGGCCCGGTGACGGCTAGGCGACGGTGACGGCGATGGTGTGGTAGCCGCTGGCCCCGTCGGGGCGGGGGGCGACCTCCTCGGCCGTCTGGACGGCTCCGGACCCGTCGGTGGCCCGGGCCCGGATCTCGTGGCGCCCCGGGGCTGCGTCCCACTGCAGGACCCACTGGCGCCAGGTGTCGTCGCTGAGGGGCACGGAGAGCGCTGCCTCCTGCCAGGGGCGGCCGTCGACGGAGACCTCCACTGCCGAGATGCCCCGGGTGGGGGCCCACGCCACCCCGGCCACGGCGTGGCGGCCGGCCGGGAGCCGGGCGGCGTAGCGGGGGACGTCGATGCGGGCCTGGGTGTTGACGGGCGCCAGCTTGGACCAACCCCGGGGGATCCAGTAGCCGTCGACGTCTTCCAGGGTGGTGAGCTCGATCTCCGACAACCACTTGGTGGCCGAGACGTAGCCGAACAGGCCGGGCACGACCAGGCGGGCAGGGAAGCCGTGGTCGAGGGGTAGGGGCTCGCCGTTCATGCCCAGCGCCACCAGGGCCTCGCGCCCATCGAGTGCCACCTCGGTGGGGAAGCCGGCGGTGAAGCCGTCCACCGAGCGCCCGACGATCTGGGTGGCGCCGGGTTGCACGCCCGCCCGCTCCAGCAGGTCGCGCAGGCGCACCCCCTGCCAGCGGGCGGTGCCGACCAGGTCGCCACCCACCTGGTTGGAGACACAGGCCAGGGTGACGTCGGCCTCCACCTGGGGAAGAGCCTGGAGATCCTCGAAGCCGTAGGTCGTCGGCTCCTGGACCATGCCGGTGACCCGCAGGCGCCAGGACTCGAGATCCACACGCGGGACGGCCAGGGCGGTGTCGATGCGGTAGAAGTCGGCGTTGGGCGTGAACAGTGGAGAGAGCCCCTCGAAGTCGAGCGATGCGCCCGGTGGCGGGGCGAGCAGCGGCTGGCGCACCAAGGCGAGGGTGACCTCGGCCGGGTCACTGCCCCGGCCCAACCAGCGTCCCACTCCCCGCCCGGCCAGGCCGGCCACGGCGATGACCCCCACGGCCGTACCGGCCAGGCGCAGGAAGTCCCGGCGGCCGGCGCGGGGAGTGGGACGCTGGTTGGGCCGGGGCAGTGA
>DATMJI010000030.1:0-5058 GCA_035553895.1 Acidimicrobiales bacterium
GGCCAGGAGGGCGGTGAGGCCGCCGAGGGCGTAGGCGGCGGGCGCATCCACGGGGCTGAGGGGGGCGACGGAGATGGCGAAGGTCGCCACCGCCACGGCGGCGACGCCGGCGGCGGGGCCTTCCCACCAGGTGGTCGATCCGCTGCCGACGATGAAGTCGCCGGCGTCGTAGACGCAGATCAGGATCACCACCACCACCGCCGCCTGGGCCCCGAAGCCGTGGGCGAGCACGGGGGCGGCGGCCGCCAGCCCCAGGGCCGTGGCCACGGCCACGGCGAAAGCGGTGTCGGGCGTGGCCCGGCCGTGGGGAGGCTGCCAGGCCGACGTCACCAGCCGCTGGGCCAGGGTGAGCACCACCAGGGCCGGCAGGGCGGCCGCCACCGCCCGGGCGTCGGCGCCGAAACCGGCCGCCAGGGGCAGGGCGGCGGCACCGAGCAGGGCCGGAAGGCGCCTGGGGTCCGTGAGCAGTCCCCGGGGCCGGCTGCCGTACACGGCGGCTGCGTCGCTGTCCCACAGGCGCATCATCTGGTCCGCCGCCAGGGCCGCGGCCAGGGCCATCACCAGCCCGAGCACGGCCTGGCTCACGGCCGCGGCGGTCACCGTTACGAGGAACCAGACGATGCCCCAGCGGACCCGGGGTCCGTTGGTGTCGTGGACCAGGGCCAGCCCCTGCGGGGCGCGGCGCAGCTGGACCGGCAGCCGCCGGCCGGGAGCGGCTGCCAGTTCAGCCACCCGAGACCGGGGGCAGGACGGCCAGCTCGTCGTCGTCGCCGACGGCGTCGCCGGCCGACGCCGGCTCACCGTTGCGCCACACCTGGCAGGACCCGAGCAGGCGGGTGAAGTCGTCGCCGTAGCGGCGGCGGGCCTCGCCCAGCACGGCGCCCACGGTGGCGCCGGCGACGACGTCCCGCCCGGTGCCCGCGGCCTCCCGGGCGGCGGCGAACAAGCGCAGCACCGCCATGCTCACGCCGCGGGCGGGGCCGGGGTCGCATCGGTCAGGGACATGGTTTCCGGAGGCTACCGCCTGGCCTGACGGCGCCGGCCTCCCGGTAGCGTCCGGGCGGTGCGGATCCTCCTCGTGCGCCACGGGCAATCGGTCTGGAACGCCGCGGGCCGCTGGCAGGGCTGGGCCGACCCGCCGCTCACCGAGCTGGGGCGCCGGCAGTCACGCGCCGCGGTGGCCAACCTGGAGGGCATCGACGTCGTCGTGTCGTCCGACCTCCGCCGGGCAGTGGAGACGGCGGCCCTGCTGGCCGAGCCCCTGGGGCTGGTTCCTGAGGGCACCGACGCCCGGCTGCGCGAGCGCGACGTGGGCGAGTGGACGGGTCTGACCCGTGCCGAGATCCTCCGGCGCTGGCCCGGCGCCCTGGACCGCCAGTGGGACCCTCCCGGGGGCGAGCGCGCCACGGCGCTGCGTCGGCGGGTGGTGGCGGTGGTGGAGCATCTGGCCAGGGCCCATCGCGCCACCACCCTGGCCGTCACCCACGGGGGCGCCATCCGCTGCCTCGAGCGTCACCTCGGCGTCGAACCGGAGCCCCTCCCCAACCTCGGCGGGGTCTGGGTGGACGTGGGCGACGACGGGACGATGACCGCCGGTCCCCGGGTGGTGCTGGTCGACCAGGCCGATGTCGCGGTCACCGTCCCCCGCCAGCTCTGAGCCCCGCCGGCCGGTCAGGCCCGGGCGGCCCGCCAGGCCGCCTCGGCCTCGCCCAACTCGGTCACCGGCGGTCCTGCCTTGCGGTACTCGTCGAGGATGGCCCGCCAGCGGTTGCGGGCCTCCAGGCGTCCGAGCAACGCCGACATGCCCCAGACCACCCGGTCGAGGATCACGAACGACGACGGCATGTCGAGGCGCTCGATCACCTCGGCCGCCGGTCCGGACAGGTCCAGGGCCCGGCTCAGGGCCCCGGCTGTCCACGCCTGGCTGAAGGTGAAGGTGTCCGCCAGGTAGGGGGCATAGGGGTTCGACACGTAGTCCCAGACCACCTCGGGGTCCAGGCCGTGGTCGGGGGCCAGGAAGCCGGCGGCCACGAGCCGCTCGACGGTGGCCGGCGGGTCGTGGGCCAGGAGGGCGTCGAGCACGGGCGTGAGTTGCTCCAGCTCGCCCGGGCGCCACCGCTTGACCAGACCGAAGTCGAGGAAGGTCACGGCCCCGTCGGGATGGAAGCGGTAGTTGCCGGGGTGGGGATCGCCGTTGAAGACCCGGTGGCGGTGCACCGATCCCTGGGCGAAGCGGAACAGGACCTCCGCCGCCCGTTGGCGGGTGGGTTCCCCGGCCTCGGCCAGAAACTCCTCCCACCGGCTGGCCTCTACCCACTCGCTGGTGAGCACCCGCCGGCTCGACCGCTCGGGTACCACCTCGGGAATGTGGATGAAGGGATGGCCCCGGTAGCGGACGGCGAACTCCTGCTGGCTGGCTGCCTCCAGGCGGTAGTCGAGCTCGTCGCCCATGCGGTCGCGCAGCTCGTCGACCAGGGCCTTGGCATCGAGGCTCTTGAGGGCGAGGGACGAGAACAGCTTGTAGAGCAGCTCGGCGTTGTCGAGGTCGCTGGTGATGGCCCCGTCGATGCCGGGGTACTGCACCTTGACCGCCACCCGGCGTCCATCGGCCAGGACGGCGCGGTGGACCTGGCCGATGGAGGCGGCGGCGACGGGGACGGGATCCCAGTCCAAGAAGAGCCGGGGCACGGTGTCCCCCAGCTCCTGGTGGACCACCTGTTCGGCCAGGCTCGGGGCCATCGGGGCCACATCGGCCTGGAGGGTGGCCAGCGCCGCCCGGGCGTCGGGCGGCAGACCCTCGGCGATGAAGGAGACCATCTGGCCCGCCTTCATGATCACCCCCTTCATGTTGCCCAGCTCCCGGGCCACGTCCTCGGCGGTGCGGATGGCGAACGCCTCCTCCAGGGCCGCCCGCCGGGCCTCGCCGGCCCGCCGGCCCCGGATTTTGAGCCAGGACCAGAAGAGGCCCCGGCGGGCGGTGAGGCGCCAGACCCGCACGGTGCGGCGCAGGTGGGTCCGGCGCACCGGGTCGGCCAGCCACCGCCCGGCGGCGGTGATGCCGGCGGCGGCCAGCGCCCCGGCCCCGGCCCGCACCGGGCGCTTGGCCGTCACCGCCGGACCCGCCTCCGTCTCACCCTGGGAGGCGGTGTTCCACACCAGCCTCCTAGGCGTGGCCTGGGCAGTGCCGGGCGAGCGGGTCGGCGGCGAGGAGGGCGTCGTCGAGGCGGGTCCGGCACACCTCGCAGGTGCCGTAGGTGCCGTCGTCGAGGCGAGCCAGGGCGGCTTCCACGCCGACGAGGGCCGCCTCGGCCCGGTCGAGCTCGGCGGACGGGTCGGCACTCCCGGCCGGCTCTGCCAGCTGAGCGTCGCGGTGATGCCCGTCCATGCCCCAGGACAGTACCGCCGCCCCGGCCTTCGCCTTTCTTGACTTTTCCGATGGGAAAGGATGACATAGGGCTGTGGGCGCGGACGAACGGCAGGACGACCGTTCTTTGTCGGCTGGGCCGCCGGAGGTACGGCCCAGCCGACAAAGAACGAGCCGGGAGGTCGCTGAACCCGACGTGACCCACATCGCCGGGCGGGAGCTCCCGCCCGAGGACGTCTTCGTGCCCGAGGTGCCCCGCCGATCGCCCGTCGTGCGCCTGGTCTTCCTCGTCGCCGGCATCGGGCTCTTCGTCGCCGCCCTCGGGCTCATGCGCCGGGGAGCCACCGAGCTCATCCCCGCCCTGGAGGGCTCGGTGTTCACCGACAACGCGTGGAGCACGCTTGGGCTGGGATGGCTGGGTGCGTGCGTGGTCCTGTCGGGCTCGCCGGTGGCGGCGTCGGCCCTGGCCCTGCTCGACGGCGGCGCCATCACCCGGACCCAGGCCTTCACCATGCTCACCGGGTCGCGCCTCGGTGCCGCCTTCGTCGTGTTGGTGGTGGGGGTCGTCTACGCCCTGCGCCGAAAGGGGTCGGGGGGCCGCCGGGCACCCATCTCCATCGGGATCCTGGCCCTGCTCATGACCGCGGTGGTCTACGTCCCGGGTGCGTTGATCGGCTTCGCCCTTCTCGACGGGGGGGTCCTGGAGGGCTTCGACATCGGGACTTCGCCCCGGCTCACCTCGCTCACCGACGCCCTCTTCGGGAGCACGGTTGATCTCCTGGCCGATGCCCTCCCCGGTTGGGCGCTGTTCCCGGTCGGGGTGGTCGTCCTGCTGGCCGGGTTCCAGCTCTTCGACCGGGTGCTGCCGAGCATCGGCAGCCACCAGCTCGAAGACCGGGCCGACGCCTGGTACACCCGGACCTGGCCGATGTTCGCCCTGGGCCTGGGGGTGACGGTGCTCACCCTGTCGGTGTCGGTGTCGCTGACCCTGCTCGTCCCCCTCGTGGCCAAGGGCTACCTGCGAAGGGCCAACACCTTGCCCTACATCGCCGGGGCGAACATCACCACCCTGGTCGACACCCTCGTCGCCGCCGTGCTGCTCGGCAACCAGGACGGCGTCCGGGTGGTCGTGGCCGTGACCCTGGCGGTGGCGTCGTGGACCTTGCTGTTGCTCGCCCTCGTCTATCCCAGCCTGCGCCGGATGTGCTTGGGGGTCGCCGGCGCCGCCGTGCGCTCGCCTTCCCGCCTGGCCGGCTTCACCTTGGTGCTGCTCGGGATCCCCGTCGCCCTCATCGCCTGGTGACCGACTCGTCATCCAGGGCAACGGGCGGTGACGTAAGCTTCTCGAACCACCCCGAATCATCCCCTCACCCCCTCTGGAGGCCATACCGTGATCCGACGCCGCCTTGCTGTTGCTGCCGTCGCTGCCGGAACCATCGGCACCCTGTTTGTCACGTCCGCACCGGCGCAGGCCGCCCACCTGCGTACCGTTCCCCTCACCGGTGCCGCCGAGGCGCCCAACCCGGGTGATCCCGACGGCTCGGGCCTCGCCCGCATCGCCCTCTACCCCGACGAGGGGCGCATCTGCTACGTCATCGAGGTCGACGACGTCGCCCTGCCCGTCAGGGCCGCCCACATCCACGAGGCACCCCCCGGCCAGGCCGGACCGGTCGTGGTCGCCCTCGAGGCACCCA
>DATMJI010000031.1:0-12851 GCA_035553895.1 Acidimicrobiales bacterium
TCCTCACCACCGAGGTGGTCATCGTCGACAAGCCCGAGAAGGAGGAGCCCGCCGGCGCCGGCGGGGGCATGGACGACTACTGATCCGCCACCGGAACGGCTGAACAGCGCCGGCCCGAGGGCCGGCGCTGTTCAGCCGTTCCGGTGGCGGATCAGTAGTCGTCCATGCCCCCGCCGGCGCCGGCGGGCTCCTCCTTCTCGGGCTTGTCGACGATGACCACCTCGGTGGTGAGGAACAGGGCGGCGATGGACGCCGCGTTCTGCAGGGCCGAGCGCGTGACCTTGGTGGCGTCGGGGACGCCGGCGGCCAGCAGGTCCTCGTACTCGCCGGTGGCGGCGTTGAGGCCGAACGCCCCCTCGAGGTTGCGGACCTTGTCGACGGCCACACCACCCTCCAGGCCGGCGTTGAGGGCGATCTGCTTGAGGGGCTCCTCCAGGGAGCGGGCCACGATGCGGGCACCGGTGGACTCGTCGCCCTCCAGCTTGGTGGCGAGCTCTCGCACCACGGCTTGGGCCCGCAGCAGGGCGACCCCACCGCCAGGCACGACGCCCTCGTCGACGGCGGCCTTGGTGGTGCTCACCGCGTCCTCGATACGGTGCTTCTTCTCCTTGAGCTCCACCTCGGTGGCGGCGCCGACCTTGAGCACGGCCACCCCGCCGGAGAGCTTGGCCAGGCGCTCCTGGAGCTTCTCCCGGTCGTAGTCGGAGTCGGTGTTCTCGATCTCGGCCTTGATCTGGTTGATCCGGCCCTTGAGGTCCTCGTCGGAGCCGGCGCCCTCGACCACGGTGGTCTCGTCCTTGGTGACCACCACCTTGCGGGCCGAGCCCAGCAGGTCGAGGGTGGCGTTCTCCAGCTTGAGACCGACCTCCTCGGTGATCACCTGGCCGCCGGTGAGGATGGCCAGGTCCTGGAGCATGGCCTTGCGGCGCTCACCGAATCCGGGCGCCTTGACCGCCACCGACTTGAACGTGCCCCGGATCTTGTTGACCACCAGGGTGGCCAGGGCCTCGCCCTCGACGTCCTCGCAGATGATGACCAGGGGCCGGCCGGCCTGCATGACCTTCTCCAGCACGGGCAGCAGGTCGCGCACGGCCGAGATCTTGGAGCCGACGAGCAGGATGTAGGCATCCTCCATGACCGCCTCCATGCGCTCGGGGTCGGTCACGAAGTAGGGGGAGATGTAGCCCTTGTCGAAGCGCATGCCCTCGACCAGGTCCATCTCCATGCCGAAGGTCTGGGACTCCTCGACGGTGATGACGCCGTCTTTGCCCACCTTGTCGATGGCGTCGGCGATCATCGAGCCGATCTCGTTGTCGTTGTTGGCGGAGATGGACGCCACCTGGGCGATCTGGGCCTTGGCGTCGATCTCCCGGGACACGCTGTGGAGGTGGTTCACCGCCGCCTCCACCGCCTGCTCGATGCCTCGCTTGAGGCCCATGGGGTTGGCGCCGGCGGCCACGTTGCGCAGACCCTCGCGCACCATCGACCAGGCCAGCACGGTCGCCGTGGTGGTGCCGTCACCGGCGACGTCGTCGGTCTTCTTGGCCACCTCCTTGACCAGCTCGGCCCCGATCTTCTCGTAGGGGTCCTCGAGCTCGATCTCCTTGGCCACCGACACGCCGTCCTTGGTGATGGTGGGAGCACCCCACTTCTTGTCCAGGACGACGTTGCGGCCGCGGGGGCCGAGGGTGACCCGGACGGCATCGGCGAGCTGGTTCATGCCGCTCTCCAGGCCGCGCCGGGCCTCGGTGTTGAAAGCGATGAGCTTGGCCACGTTTGCTCCTCCGTTGGAACTCTGGTCGGGTGGCGCCCGGATCGGGCGCCGGGGCCCCGGGGGGTTGGACTTTCTGGCTGGCTGTGCTCGGTGGGACTGCGTTAGCACTCTCGATGGCCGAGTGCTAACCAGGAAACCATCCTCCGGCCTCGCTCGCAACTGCCCCCGGCCCCGCCGCCACCGGCCACGGTCGTCGCCGACCGGGCCGGCGCCGCCCGGCTGGTGGCGACCAAGGGTGCCGCCACCGTCTCGGTGTGCCTGCCGGCTCGGGACGAGGCGGCCACCGTGGGCCCCATCGTCGCCGCCATCGTCTCGGAGCTGGTCGAGCGCCAGCCGCTGGTGGACGAGGTGGTGGTGGTCGACGATGGCTCCGCCGACGCCACCGCCCGGGTAGCGGGCGAGGCGGGAGCCCGGGTGGTCTCCCATCCGGAGCCGCTGGGCAAGGGCGGGGCCCTGCAGACCTCCCTGGCCGCCTCGTCGGGTGAGCTGGTGGTGTGGTGCGACGCCGACCTCGTCGCCTTCGACCCCATCTTCGTCACTGGGCTGCTCGAGCCCCTGCTGGCCTCGCCGGTGGTGGCCTTCACCAAGGCGTGTTACCGGCGCGACCTCGAGGGTCGGGCCGGCGAGGGGGGGCGGGTGACAGAGCTGGTGGCCCGGCCCCTGGTGGCCCGGTTCTTCCCCCACCTGCGGGGCTTCACCCAGCCCCTCGCCGGGGAGTACGCCGGGCGACGGCATGTCCTGGAGAAGTTGGACCTCGCCCCCGGCTACGGCGTCGACCTCGGCGTGCTCATCGACGTGGCCGAGCTGGTGGGTGTCGAGGCCATGGTCCAGGTCGACCTGGGCCGGCGCCGCCACCGCAACCGGCCCCTGGCCGACCTCGCCCCCCACGCCGAGGCGGTCCTGGCCGTCGCCCTCGACCGGGCCGGGTTGGGTCCCGCCCCTGGCCCAGAGGGGCCCCGCTAGCTAGGACGAGGCGATGGTGGGCGCCTCGTCCGGGTCGGGTTGGGGCTCGGCCCCGACCTTGCGCAGCAGCCCGGCGCTGGCCGGCACCTCCTCGGCTGCCTCGGCCCGGGCCACCACCTGCTCCAGGGGCTCGTCGAGCACGTAGGTGTGCCACAGGTGGCCGACGAGGATCTTGAGGACGGCGGCGGCGGGCACGGCCACGAGCAGGCCGAAGATCCCTGAGGTCGTCCCCCCCACGAGCAGGGCCAGCATCACCATGGCCGGGTGCAGCTTGACCGCCCGCTGCATCACCAGCGGGCTGATGAGGTGGTTGTCGATCTGCTGGGCGATGGCCATGATCGCCACCACCCACACGGCGGTGGAGACGTCGCGGGTGGTGAGGGCGATGAGGACGCCGAGGATGCCGCCCGCCCACGGTCCCACCAGGGGGACCACGTTGCACAGCCCGGCGAACATGCCGACGATGAGCCAGAACGGAAGGTCGATGATGGCCAGGCCGACGGAGATCATCACCCCGACGATGAGGGCGACCACCAGCTGGCCCCGGAAGAAGCCGCCCACGGCCCGGTTGAGCCGCCCGGCCAGGACGAAGACCTCCTCGCGGGCCCGGTCGGGGACGAGCGAGCGGGTCACGGCCGTGAGGCGGGGAAGGTCGACCAGGAGGTAGAAGGCGATGATGGGCGCCAGGACGACGATGAGCAGCACGTGGAAGACCCGGCCCCCGACGTCGCGCACGGTGTCGAGGGTGTCGCTCAGGCCGGTGCCGGAGCCGCCCCCCACCTCGTCCTCGATCTCGCCCACACTGGGCAGGGAGATGATCCACTGCTCGCTCTCTTCGGCCCGGTCGTTGATCCAGCGCTCGACGTTGGCCCGCAGCTGGGGCAACTCGTCGGCCAGCTCCTCGGTCTGGGAGGCGGCCAGGGGAGCGACGATGAGCCCGATCAGTCCCACGCCGGCGAAGAAGGCCAGGTAGCTCAGGGCGGTCCCCGCCAGGCGGGGGACGTGGCGGCGCTGCAGGGCGGTGACCGCCGGGTTGAGGATGAACACGATGGCCCCGGCCAGGATGAGCGGCGGCCACACCACCCGGATCGACCACGCCGCCAGCCCGACCAGCGCCAGCAGCGCCGCCAGCCCGACCACCGCCCAGGAGAGCTGGCCGGCGCGGCGGATGCGCTCGCTCATGGCCCGACGCTACCGCCCGGGCCCTCCCCACCGGGAGGACCCCGGTACCGGTGACCCGGCGGGACGGGATCCGGGTCACCGGGGGATGATCGAGATCCCACCCGAGCGCTCGAGGACGGCGTACTTGATCTGGTCGAGGCGTTCGAGCCCCTGCTTCTCCCGGGCCGCTTCGAGGATGTCGGACTCGTTGATGCGGGCTCGGTCCATCTGCTGGCGGACGGGCTGGCCGTCGGCGAAGACCACCACGGGAACACCCTCGACGACGCGCTCCAGCCAGGCCAGGCGGTGCTTGGCCAGGTTCAACCCGACGTTCAAGGCAATGAAGGTGGAGACGACGACCAGGGCGTTGGTCACCGAGACGTCGTCACCCAACAGGCCCTGCTGGGTGCCCTCGCCGATGACGAGCAGCAGGACGAACTCGAAGGGGGTGACCTCGCCGAGGGTGCGCTTGCCCGCCAGGCGGAACAGCACCAGCAGGAACAGGTAGATGGTGGTGGTGCGCAGGACCGCGTCCATGGCCTGGGTGCTCCTAGGGGTAGAAGAACTGGCCGAGGCGCAGGGGCGGCTGGCCGGCCAAGCCGATGCTGCCCCGGTGCCAGCCCATGGCCTCGACGGTGACGGCGACGGTGACCTCGAGGGCCGCTCCCTCGGCCACGGCGAAGTCCATGGTCACGCCCTCGCTGGTCGAGCGCTGCGCCTCCGGCTCCGGCGAGACCTGGCGTACTTCGAGCACGTCGAGGAGGTCGCGCCCGAGGACCACCGACACCTGCTCGTCGCCCGCCGCCGCCGCCGCGCTGGTCCGCAGCCGCAGGGCGATGTCGGCGCCCTGGCGGGCGAAACGGGAGTACTCCACCTCCAGGGTGCCGTCGGCCGTGGTGGCATCCGACCAGCTCAGCGGGCCAGGACCGAGTAGCCCGGCGAGGGCCCCGGCGATGAGGGCCACGAGCGCCGCCCGTCCCAGGCGCTGGATGCGCCACTCCCGGGCCATGGAGATCTCCGACTCCACCTCGCTGGGCAGGAGCGGAGCGGTCTGGTCCACGGGCGCGACCCTAGGTCCGGGCCGGCCGGGGCCGGCGGACCTGGGGGGCGGCTCAGGCCCGGCGGTAGCGGCGCACGGCGAGGGTGCCGAACACGGCGAGGATGCCTGCGCTCCAGGCCAACGACTGCAGTACCGGGGAGGTGGTGGGCCCGCCCAGCATCAGCGCCCGGGCGGCGTCGACGGTGATCGAGACGGGCTGGTTCTCGGCGAAGGCCTGGAGCCATCCGGGCATGGTCTCCACCGGCACGAAGGCCGAGGAGGCGAAGACCAGGGGGAACAGGGTCGGGAAGGCGATGGCCTGGGCCGTCTCCGCGTTCTTGGCACTCATTCCCACCAGGCTGAACACCCAGGAGACGGCGTAGCCGAAGATGAGGAGCACGCCGAGACCGGCGACGAAGGCCGGCACCGAGGTCTGGACCCGGAAGCCGACCAGGTAGCCGACCACCACCATGAGGATCACCACGAAGACGTTGCGCAGCAGGTCGGCGAAGGTACGCCCGGCCAGCACGGCCGAGCGGGCCATAGGCAGGGACCGGAACCGCTCCACCAGCCCGGTGCCCATGTCGGTCGCCAACCCGATGCCGGTGCCGACCGCCCCGAAGGCGACCGATTGCACGAAGATCCCGGGCATGAGGTAGTTGACGAAGGACTCCCCCGGCACCTGGATGGCACCGCCGAAGACGTAGCGGAAGATGAGGACGAACATGATGGGCTGGATGGTGGAGAAGACCACCAGCTGGGGGAGGCGCACGTAGGCCAACACGTTGCGCCCGGTGATGGCGGCGGCGTCGGAGACGGCCCAGCGCAGGCGGCTGAGCGGCGACGACGGGTACCCGCCCGCCGGGGGCCCGGCGGAGGTCGTCGCCGGGCTGGTGGCGGTGGTGGTCATCACTCCCTCCCGGCGAGGACGGCGCCGCCGCCTGGTCGCTCCGTGGTGACCCCCCCGTCGGCCGGTGCCGCCCGGCGGCCGGTGAGGGCGAGGAAGACGTCGTCGAGGCTCGGTTCCCTGAGGGCGACGGAGGCGACCGCCAGGCCGGCCCGGTCGAGGGTCCGCAGGGCCTCGATGAGCGACTGGGGACCGTCGTCGACGGCCACCTCCAGTCGGGACCCCTCCACCAGGGCGGGGGCGGTGGCCACCGGACCCACCAGGTCGGCGGCCCGGCGGGCCTCGCCGGCCTGGTGGAACGACAGCTCCAGGACCGTCGACGCCATCTGGGCCTTGAGCTGCGAGGACGTCCCCTCGGCGATGACCCGCCCGTCGTCGATGACGGCGATGCGCCCGGCCAGGCGGTCGGCTTCCTCCAGGTACTGGGTGGTGAGCAGCAGCGTGGTGCCCTCACCCACCAGCTCCTCGATGACCCCCCAGAGCTCCCGGCGGCTGTGGGGGTCGAGGCCGGTGGTGGGCTCGTCGAGGAAGAGCACCGGCGGGCGGTGCACCAGGGCGGCGGCCAGGTCCAGGCGGCGGCGCATGCCCCCCGAGTAGGTCCGCGACGGCCGGTCGGCGGCGCCGGTCAGGTCGAAGCGCTCCAGCAGCTCGCCGGCCCGGGCCTCGACCAGCGGCCGGGGCAGGTGGGTCAGCCGGCCCATGAGGCGCAGGTTCTCCCGGCCGGTGAGGTTCTCGTCGACCGCCGCGTACTGGCCGGCGAGGCCGATGACGGCGCGGACCTGCTCGGCGTGGTCGACCACGTCGAGGCCGAGGACCCGGGCCCGGCCGGCGTCGGGGCGGATGAGGGTGGTGAGCACCCGCACCGCCGTGGTCTTGCCCGCCCCGTTGGGACCGAGGAGGCCGTAGACGGTACCGCCAGGCACGTGCAGGTCGAGCCCGTCGAGGGCCTGGACCTCACCGAAGCGCTTGGAGACTCCTTCGAGGGCGATGGCGGCTCCGGTCACGGGCGCCAGCCTACGACATCCGTTGATAATCGTCAACCATTTACTTACCTCAACGGTTGAGTGACCTCTACGATGGTGGGGTGGTGGCACCCGATCCGGGCTCTGAGGCGTGGGGGTGCATCGTGCAGCTGTTCCGCAGCGCCGAGAACGAGCGCCGCTTCCACGACGTGGCCGAGTCGCTCGGGCTGACCCCGCGCATGCTGGGGGGGATCATGCACCTGGTCCCCGGCGAGGCCAAGCCCATGCGGGCCATGGTCGAGGAGTGGCACTGCGATCCCTCCTGGATCACCACCATCGTTGACGAGTTCGAGCAGCGGGGCCTGGTCGAGCGGCGGGTCGACGGGACCGACCGGCGGGCCAAGACGGTGCATCTCACCGCCCTGGGCGAGAAGGTGCGCACCGAGGCGGTCCGGCTCCTGTCGGTGCCGCCGCCCGGCATCGCCAAGCTGGCGGTGTCCGACCAGGTCGCCCTGCGCGATCTCCTGCGCCGGGTGACATCGGACCTCCCCCCCTTGCGCTGAGCCGTGGCGGGCGACCACGACGTGGTGATCGTGGGTGCCCGATGCGCGGGCGCCTCCCTGGCCGTCCTCCTGGCCCGGGCCGGGCTCTCGGTCGCCGTGGTCGACCGGGCCATTTTCCCAAGCGACACCCTGTCCACCCACGTCTTCCAGAACGAGGGGGTGGCCGTGCTCGACCGCCTCGGCGTGCTCGAGACGGTGCGGAGCTCGGGGGCACCCTGGCTGGCGGAGATCGACCTGCGCATCGACGGGCTGCGGGTGCGGCGACCGCTGCCCGTGCGCGCCGGCGACCCCGGCCCCTGGTTGTGCGTGCGCCGGCCGGCGCTCGACGCCGCCCTGGTGGCGGCGGCAACCGCCGCCGGGGCCGACGTGCGCCCCGGCCAGGCCGTCACTGCCCTGGTGCAGGAGGATGGGAGCGTGGCGGGCGTGGAGACGCCGGCCGGTGTGCTGCGGGCCCCGCTGGTGGTCGGGGCCGACGGGCGCGGCTCAGCCGTGGCCCGCCTGGCCGGGGCCCGGGCCTACAACCTGGTTCCCAACCAGCGCCTGGTGTGCTGGGGCTACTTCGAGAGCGCCGCCGCCGCCGATCCGGCGACGGTCCTGTTGCACCGCTGGGACCGCGAGGCCGTGCTCGGCTGCCCGACCGACGCCGGGCTGTTCATGGCGGCGATCCTGGCGCCCCTGGAACGTAGGCAGGCCTACCGGGAGGACCCCGACACCGCCTTCGCCACCGACGTGGCCCGCTGCGAGGAACTGGCGGCGGCCCTCGCTGGTGCCCGCCGGGTGGGTCCGCTGACCCGCATGATGCGCTGGACGGGCTACCTGCGGGAGTCGGCCGGGCCCGGCTGGGTGTTGGTCGGCGACGCCGGCCACTTCAAGGACCCCACCCCCGGCCAAGGCATCAGCGACGCCCTGCGCCAAGCCGAGCGGCTGGCCGGTGAGGTGGTCGCCGGCCTCGACGGCAGCCGGGACCTCGACGAGGCCATGGCCGGGTGGTGGCGCTGGCGCGACGGCGACGCCGCCGAGATGGCCTGGTTCGCCGGCGACCTCGGCCGGGACGGCACCGTGCCCCCGGTCCTGGTCGAGATCCTGACCTCGCTGGCGGGCAAGGACGATCTCGACCCCTTCCTGGAGATCTTCAGCCACCGGGTGGCGCCCTCAGAGGTCCTCACCCCACCACGGCTGCTGGCTGCCACTGCCCGGTTGCTGGCCCGGGGCGACCACCCCCGCAGGCAGACGCTGCGCCAGACCCGGGACATCGTGACCCGAGACGTCCGGCGCCAGCGCCTCAACCGCCACCCCGCCTACGCCGGCGCCGGCGACCACGTGGGCGCCCCGACCGACCCCGACCCCGAGATCTGACCAACCCAGCTTCTGGTGGTCCCAAGCGTCCACCCGTGGCCTGTTCTGACCACCAGTTGCCTGGGGTTGTGGGGTCGATGTTGTCGACCTGGCGGCGGTCGTTGCCCCGGGGGGGCGGTCAGCCGCCGGCGATGAACTGCTCCACCCGCCGGTGGGCCTCGTCGTCGTGGTACTGCTCGGGCGGCGACTTCATGAAGTAGGAGGACGGGCCGAGCAGCGGCCCGCCGATGCCCCGGTCGAGGGCCAGCTTGGCGCAGCGCACGGCGTCGATGATCACCCCGGCCGAGTTGGGCGAGTCCCAGACCTCGAGCTTGAGTTCCACGTTGAGGGGGGCGTCCCCGAAGTTGCGCCCCTCCATGCGGATGTAGGCCCATTTGCGGTCGTCGAGCCAAGGGACGTGGTCGGAGGGCCCGATGTGGACGTCGTCGGCGGCGATGCCGTGCTCGACCTGGCTGGTGACCGACTGGGTCTTGGACACCTTCTTCGACTCCAGCCGGTCGCGTTCGAGCATGTTCTTGAAGTCCATGTTGCCGCCCACGTTGAGCTGGTAGGTGCGGTCGAGCACCATGCCCCGGTCCTCGAAGAGGCGGGCCAGGATCCGGTGCACGATGGTGGCGCCCACCTGGCTCTTGATGTCGTCGCCGATGATGGGGACGCCGGCGCGGCGGAAGCGCTCGGCCCACTCGGGGTCGCTGGCGATGAACACCGGGATGGCGTTGACGAAAGCCACCCCCGCCTCCAGGCAGGCCTGGGCGTAGTGCTTCTGGGCCTCCTCGGAGCCGACGGGCAGGTAGGAGACGAGCACGTCGGCGCCGCTCTGGCGCAGGGCGGCGGCGACGTCGACCGGCTCGGCCGGGCTCTCCTCGCAGGTCTCGCGGTAGTAGCGCCCGAAGCCGTCGAGGGTGGGGCCCCGCTGGACCATGACGCCGAGCTCGCCCACCGAGGCGAAGCGCAAGGTGTTGTTCTGGCTGGCGTAGATGGCCTTGCCGGCGTCGAGGCCGACCTTGGCGGCATCCACGTCGAAGGCGGCCACCAGGCCGATGTCGCGGATGTGGTAGCCGCCGAGATCGACGTGCATCAGCCCCGGCACCTCCTCCGCGGGGTCGGCGTCGCGGTAGTAGGCCAGTCCCTGCAGCAGGGAGCTGGCACAGTTGCCGACGCCGGCGACGGCGAGGCGGATGGCGGGTCCTGGGACGCTGCTCATGGATGACCTCCGGTCGGTTCCTTGTCTCGGTCGTCGCCCGCCAGCTGCTCCTGCTCGCTGGCGATGAGACGGTCGATCCAGTCGATGTCTCGGATCGTGGATTCGGTGTCGTGCTCGATCAGGGCCCGCACGTAGGGGTCGTCGCCCTCCTGGGCGGCCACCGCCCGGCGGGTCTCCTCCAGCCGCTGGCGCAGGTTGGCCCGGCGCCGCTCCAGCAGGCTGAGACGGGTCGGGCGGTCGCACCAGCGAAAGAACGCCAGCTTCATGCCGAAGCTGCGCTCGTCGTCGGCCGGGTTGGCCATCAGCTCGCCCAGGCGGGCTTCGCCCAGCGGCGTGATGCCGTAGACCTTCTTGTTGCGGGGACCGCGTGTGGCCCGGCGCCGGGCCCGGAAGGCAGCCGCCTCACCGGTGAGCGAACCGGTCAGGGGCATGGCCGGGCGAGCCGGGCCGTCGTCCACCGCCACCACGGCCACCGCCCCCTGTCGCTCCAGGCGCTTGAGGGCGGGGTAGAGGGAGCCGAACGACACGTTCGACAGCGGCCCCAGCACCGAGCGCAAGTGCTTCTTGAGCTCGTAGCCGTGCAGGTCGGCCTCCTTGAGGATCCCGAGGATGGCGAGCTCGACCACGCGCCTCAATCTATCGGCTCGATATATCGATCAGCAACCACCGGTGCCGTCGCCCGACGATCCGTCGACGACCGCTGACGCCGGCACCGCCTCGGGTTCGGGCCGAAGTTGGCCCGCCTCTCGGGTTCGGTACCCTCGGGCGGTGCCGTTCGGCCTGGAGACGCCAGGAGGAGACACCGACCACGCCTCGGGCGAGGTCGACTACCGTCTCGCCCGCCACGCCGTGCTGGCCGAGTACCGCAAGGGTCGCCTCGCCCGCCACGAGGTGTGCGACGCCCACCCCGAGCTCGTCCGGGCCGCCCGCAACGTCGGAGAGGAGTCGAGCCAGTCGTGCCCAATCTGCGACGACGCAAAGCTGGTGCACGTGACGTACGTCTTCGGGACGAGGATGCCGGCGAGCGGCCGGTGCGTGACGACGAGCCGGGAGCTGGCCAGGCTGGCCCGGGGAAGCGGCGCCCGCGCCGCCTACGTGGTCGAGGTCTGCCCAAGTTGCAGCTGGAACCACTTGACCCGGACCTTCCCCCTGTCCCCGGCACCCTCGCCGCGCTCGGCCCCCTCCGGCTAGGGGCCGCCGGCGCCGCCGGCATCATCGCCCTCTCGTCCCAGGGCCACGTCCTCGCCCTAGCGGCGGTGCTCGCCGTACTGGTGGCCCATCCCGCCGCCGTGGGCGCCGTCGTCCTGGCGGCCACGGCCGTCCTCCTGCGCTGGGGTACACCCTCCCTCGACGCCGTGGCCGGGGCCCAGTCGGTCCTCGGGGCCGGCGGCCTGGTAGGACCCCAGGCGGCGGCGGCCTCGGCCTGGTTGGCCGCCGCCGCCCTGGTGCTGGCCACGCCCCGGCCGGCCGGCGATCCCGGCGCCGCCCCGGCCGACCGCCCCCGGCGGCGCCGGCCGCCGGGCGGCACCCTGGCCGCTTCACTGGCCCTCGGCGCCGCCGCCGCCGCCGCCGTCGCCGGTCCCGACTTCGGCGACGGCGGTGCCCTGCGGATCGTCGCCACCGTTGTGGCCGTCCTCGCCGGAATGGTGGTGGCGTCGCTGCGCGCTCCCCAGGTCACCGCTGCCCTCGCCCTCGTCGCCGGCCTCGTCGCCGCCGCCCTGGCCGCCAGCGTGGCCGCCGGCCGCGTCGCCCTCTAGGGAACATCCGGCGTGGCCACCCTGCTCGTCGCCGCCCTGCTGGCGCCCGTTCTCGGGGCCCTGGCCGCGGCCCTGGTCCCGTCGGGCCGGCCCCGCCACACCGGGCCCAGGCGGGGGCGGCGAGCCAGCAAGGCGCCGAAGGAGGGCGCCACCGAGGCCTCGAACGACGCGACGTCCGTACCGGATGCAGAGGCGAGCACGGGGGTCGCCCGCACCGACCCCTCCGGCGAGGATCCCGAAGCCCTCCAGCGGGCCGGTGCCACCAGCCGGAGCATCGTGCGGGTGGCCGCCCTGGCCGGGGCCGCGTTGTGGACCAGCGTCGCCCTGGGTGGACCGGCCGTCCACGGCCCGGCGGCGGCCGGGGGCCCTGTCGCCCCCGCCGCCGCCGGGGCCTGCCTGGTGCTGGCCGCCGCCGGGCGTCCCGACCGGCGCCTGGCGGCCGCCGCCGCCGGTCTGGCCCTCGCCGTGGCCACCTCGGCCCTGGCGCTGGCCCCGAGGGACGAGGGAGCCACCCTGGTGGCGCTGTCCCTGGCCACCGCCGCCGGCCTCGGCGCCCTGGCCGCTCGCCGGCCCGAGGACGGTGGCCTCGGTCCCGCCACGGCTGCGCTCGCTGGCATCACCGCAGTGGCGGCCGGGCTGCTGCGCCTGGACGCCTCCACCGGCGGAGTGGACCTCCCCGTCTCCGGTTCCCTGGCGGCCGACGCCGGAGTGCTCCTGGTGGGCGGGACCGTCACCGTCGCCGTGGCCGCTGCCCTGCGCCCCCGCCACGCCCTTGGAATCCTCCTGCCCGTCGCCCTGGCCCTGGGCGTCCCGGTCGCCACGCTGCTCGGCGACGCCGGCGATGGCGTGGCCGTGGTGCTGCTGGTGGGGGCCGCCACCGTGGCCGGGGTGTGGGCCCTGCTTCCCCGCTCGCCCCGCAACGATCCCCGACCCCTCGTGATCGCCCTCACCCTGGCTGCCTTCGGTTCCGCCGCCGTTTCCGCCAGCGGGATCCCCGGTGACGCCGGGACCCTCGTCGGCCTCGACGCCGGGCTGCCCGCCGCCTGGCTCCTGGCGTCGGCGGCGGTGGTCAGCGCCGTCAGCCTGGTCCCTGTCGCCGCACTGGCAGCCGTTCCCGGTGCCGCCGCCCTCACCGTGGTGCTGGTGGCCGACCCCACCCCCCTGC
>DATMJI010000032.1:0-5521 GCA_035553895.1 Acidimicrobiales bacterium
GAGGGGGGGGAGGGGCTCACGGGGACACCCCGGCGGCGCTGAGGCCGGTGCCCTCGTCGAAGCCGAGGGCGAGGTTGGCGCACTGCACGGCCTGGCCGGCCGCCCCCTTACCCAGGTTGTCGAGGGCACACAGCACGACCACCCAACCGGTGCGGGGGTCAACCCGGGCGGTCAGGTGAGCGGCGTTGGAGCCGGCGGTGGCCTTGGTCGACGGCGATGCCTCGCCCACCACGACGAAGCGCTCGCCGGCGTAGGCGTCCCGGAGCACGGCCAGCACCCCGTCGGTGGTCGTGGGCGCCACCGGGCGGGCGTAGCAGGTGGCGAGGATGCCCCGGTTCATCGGCGCCAGGTGGGGGGTGAACAGCACCGAGGCCCCGGTCGCCTGCTCGATCTCGGGCGTGTGGCGATGGCCCACCAGGCCGTAGGCCCGGAAATCCTCGTCGACGGTGCAGAAGGTGGTCGACGCCTTGGCCGCCCGGCCGGCACCGGAGACACCGCTGGCGGCGTCGACGATGATCCCGCTGGCCTCGACGGCGCCCGCCCGGACCAGGGGGGCCAGGGCCAGGGCGGCGGCCGTGGGATAGCAGCCGGGGACGGCCACCGCCCGGGCACCGACGAGGGCCGGCCGGAACAGCTCGGGCAGGCCGTAGGCGAAATCGCCCAGCAGCTCCGGAGCCGGGTGGGGGCCCCCGTACCACTGCTCGTAGGCGGCCGGGTCCCGGAGCCGGAAGTCGGCGGCCAAGTCGACGACCACCGGCACCCGCCCCCGCAGATCGGGGACGAGGGCGGCGCTGGCCCCGTGGGGCAGGGCGAGGAAGACGAGGTCGAGGCCGTCGGCCAGAGCCGGTTCGAACCGGGTGAAGGCCTGGTCGCCGACGGCTCCGGCCAGGTTGGGATACAGCTCGGCCACCGGGATCCCGGCCTGCGTGGATGCGCTGGCCCATGCCACCTCGAGCTCGGGATGGGCGCTGCACAGCCGCAGCAGCTCGGCACCGGCGAATCCGGACGCCCCCACGATCCCCACCTTGGCCACCCCGCCACCCTAGCCCCAGCTGCATGCCTATGCAACTGACTGGATAGCCACTCCCAGGGCGGTGATGGCGCCCACGGCGGGCGACGCCGGCTGGGTGTCGAGCACGCAGGCCCCGAGCCGGTCGGCCTCGACCACCGCTTCGTCGCGGGGGACGACCGCCAGCAGGTCGATGCCGTGCTCGGTGGCGAAGGCGCCGAGCCGGCCGGTGTCGGCGGCGCCGTCAGCCCGATTGCCCACCAGGCCCAGGCGGGGGATGCCGAGGTGGCGGGCCAGCCGGGCGGTGCGGGCGGCGGTCATCAGCGACTTGACCTGCGGCTGGGCGACGATCAAGAGGAGGTCGACATGGCGCAGGGTGCCCCCGGCCCAGGAGAGGTGCTCCAGGCCGGCCTCCATGTCGGCGATGACGGTGGCGCCGGAGAGCAACGACTCGACGTCGTGGAAGAAGTCACGGACCGTGACGCGCGAGCTCCCCGTTCAACCGGAGCCGGCCCGCTCCACCCGGGCCGCCAGCATCAGCGTCACCTCGTCGGGACCGCGCCAGCCGTAGTCGGCCAGCAAGCGGGCAGGATCGCCGGGCGCCGGCAGCCTCCGGTCAGCGCCGGACTGGTCGAGGAAGGGCCGCATGGCGGCCACCGCCTCCCCGGCGAGCCCGGTGTTGGCGGCCAGGTTGGGATCGGAATCGCAGTCGAGGGCGATGACCTGGTGACCCCGGCGGGCCAGGGTGCGGGCCAGCACGGCCGAGACCGTCGTCTTGCCCACGCCGCCGTTGCCCGAGATCCCGATGCGCACGGGCGACAGGGTAGGCGCCGGTGCCGGCCGGGCCCGAGCCGCGGCGGCCTACGCTCGCCGGCCATGGATGGAGACGATCTTCGCCGCCAGCTGGCGGGCGGGCCGGTGCTCATGCCCGGCGTCTGGGACGCCCTCTCGGCCCGGATGGCGGCAGCGGCCGGATTCGGCACGGTCTTCGTCTCGGGCTACGCCACCGCCGGGACCCTGCTCGGCCTGCCCGACTTCGGCTACGTCACCCAGACCGAGATGGCCGAGGTCGGTCGCCGGGTGTGCGGGGCCGCTCCCGGCCTGGCCGTGGTAGTCGACGGTGACACCGGCCACGGCAACGCCCTCAACACCCGGCGCACGGTCGAGCTGTTCGAGACTGCCGGCGCCGCCGGGATCTTCCTCGAGGACCAGGTGTGGCCCAAACGCTGCGGCCACCTCCGGGGCAAGCGGGTGGTGCCGGTGGAGGAATGGCTGACCAAGCTCCGGGCGGCGCTGGACCACCGGGACCGGCTCTTCGTGGTGGCCCGCACCGATGCCCGGGCCGCCGTGAGCCTCGACGAGGCATGCGAGCGAGCCCGGCGGGCGGCCGATCTCGGCGTCGACGCCATCTTCGTCGAGGCGCCCGAGTCCGTCGAAGAGCTCGAGGCGGTGGCCGCCGCCGTGCCCGGCGTGGTGCGGGTCGCCAACATGATCGAAGCCGGGCGCACCCCCCTGCTCACCCCGGCCGAGCTGGCCGACCTCGGGTTCAGCCTCGTCGTCTCGCCCCTCTCGGGCCTCTACGCCGCCACCAAGGCCCTCAGGGTCGCCTTCGCCACCCTGGCCGAGCACGGCAGCCTGCGCGACCACCTCGACCTGGTGGTGGGTTTCGAGGAGTTCGCCGAGCTCATCGGCCTCCAGGACCACTACGACCTCGAGGACCGCTACCGCCCAGAACCCGGCGGCGACTGACCGCAAACCGAACTGGTGGTCAGGAGGCACCGCCGGCGGCCTGTCCGGACCACCAGATCATCCCAGGGCGGTGAAATCCCGGCTGCCCAGGTACTCCGGGCGGGGAGGCTGGCCGCTGTAGGGCGCCTCCAGGGTGTTCTCCACGCTGTTGTAGACGAGGAACACGTTGCTGCGGGGATAGGGCGAGAGGTTGACGCCCGACGCGTGCATGGCGTTGCAGTCGAAGAACACCACCGAGCCGGCGGCGCCCTTGGGGGCGGCGATCCCCCCCTCCTCCACCAGGCGGGTGAGGCTGCCGGCGTCGGGCACGCCGTGCTCCTGACGTTTGAGCGACTGCTCGTAGTGGCGCTCCGGGGTCTCCCCCCCGCACGCCACGTAGGACCGGTGCGAGCCGGGGATGATCATGAGCGGCCCGTTGAACTCGGTGTTGTCGGTCAGGGCCACCGAGGCACTCACCGCCCGCATCGCCGGCATGCCGTCCTCGACGTGCCAGGTCTCGAAGTCGGAGTGCCAGAAGAACTCCTTGCCCCGCAGGCCGGGCTTGAGGTTGACCCGGCTCTGGTGCAGGTACACGTCGCTGCCCACCAGGGTCCGGGCCACGTCGGCCACCCGGTGATCCCGGGCCAGCTCCGAGAACACCGCGCTCGAGCGGTGCACCTCGAAGATGGAGCGCACGTCCTGGCTGGTGGGCTCGACGACGGCCTGGGGCGTGGACCGGACCTCGGCCCTGGCGGCCATGGCGGTCAGCTCGGCCCGGCAGCGAGCCATCTCCTCGCCGTCGAAGACCGACTCCAAGAGCAGGAAGCCCTCACGCTCAAAGCCGGCCAGCTGTTCGTCGCTCAGCACCGAGACGGGCCCGCCGGGGTGCACGACGGGCTCGACCCGGGGGGTGATCGACGCCTCGGTGCCGACCCTCGACGGGTAGCGATCACTTCGGGTCCGGGTCTGGGTCATGTGGTGGCCTCCTCGCAGAGCAGCGGGTAGGTGCCGTGCTCGTCGTGGGTCTCGTTGCCGGTGCACGGCGGGTTGAAGATGCAGACCATGCGCAGGTCCTCATGGGCCCGCACAACGTGCTTCTCGTGGCCGTCGAGGACGTAGAGCGTTCCCGGCCGCAGCTGGTGACGGGCGCCTTCGTCAATCACCTCGACCTCGCCGAGGCCTTCGATGCAGTAGACGGCCTCCACGTGGTGGCGGTACCACATGGAGGTCTCGGTGCCCGCCCTGATCAGGGTGTCATGCAGGGAGAACCCGGCCCCGTCGGCCGCCAGCAGCATCCGCCGGCTGGTCCAGTTCGGCGTGGACACCTCCCGCTCGGTTCCGAGGGCGTCGGCCAGAGTCCGCACGATCATCGGACGCCCTCGCCCGCCGTCCGCGAAGCGGGCGCCGTCCCGTTGCCGGCAACCGCACCCACCAGGTCGCCGGCGACCGGACTGCCGGCGACCTCGTCCACGGCGGCGGCCACCACCTCGAGCCCGGCCGCCAGGGCGGCGTCGTCGATGGTGAGCGGCGGCAGCAGCTTGACCACCTCGTTGTCGGGCCCCGAGGTCTCGATGAGCACCCCCCGCTCGAAGGCCGCCCGAGACACCTTCTGGGCCATGTTGCCCTCGGCCGGCAGCGCCAGCCCCCGCAGCAGGCCGCGACCGCGGACCTCCGCCTCCAGGTCGGGATGGCGGTCGGCCACGTCCCCGAGCGCCTGCGCCACCGTCGCTCCCTTGGCCTCGGTACGGTCGGAGAACGCCGGGTCCTCCCAGTAGTCCAGGGCGGCGGTGGCGGTGACGAAGGCGTGGTTGTTGCCGCGGAAGGTCCCGTTGTGCTCACCGGGGGCGAAGACGTCGTGCTCGGGCTTCATCAGGGTGACGGCCAGGGGCAGGCCGTAGCCGCTGAGCGACTTGGACAGGCAGACGATGTCGGGCTCGATGTCCATGGCCTCGAAGCTGAAGAAGGGGCCGGTGCGCCCGCACCCGGCCTGGATGTCGTCGACGATGAGGAGGATGTCGTAGCGCTGGCACAGGCCGGCCAGGCGCCCGAGCCACTCCGGGCTGGCGGCGTTGATCCCGCCCTCGGCCTGCACCGTCTCCACGATCACGGCGGCGGGGACGTCGACCCCACTGCCACCGTCGCCGAGGAAGGCGGCGAAGTACTCGATGGTGTCGACCTCGCCGCCGAGGTAGCCGTCGAAGGGCATGTTGGTGGCGTTGTGCAGTTGCACCCCGGCGCCCTGGCGCTTCATCGAGTCGCCGGTCACCGACAGGGATCCCAGCGTCATGCCGTGGAAGGCGTTGGTGAAGCCGACCACGGAGTTCCGCCCGGTGCGCTTGCGGGCCAGCTTGAGCGCCGCCTCCACCGCGTTGGTGCCGGTGGGGCCGGGGAACATGACCTTGTAGGCGAGGCCGCGGGGCTCGAGCACCACCTCCTCGAAGCGCTCCAGGAAGGCCGCCTTGGCCGTGGTCGACGTGTCGAGGCCGTGGGTGACGCCGTCCGACGTGATGTAGTCGAGCAGCGCCTGCTTGAGCTCGGGCGGGTTGTGGCCGTAGTTGAGGGCACCGGCGCCGCTGAAGAAGTCGACGTAGTGGGTGCCCTCGGTGTCGACGAGCTGGTGCCCGCGGGCACGCTCGAACACCACCGGCCAGCTCCGGCAATAGCTGCGGACCTCGGATTCCAGGCGTTCGAAGATTTCGCTCATGCATTCCTTTCGTACGGTCGGGGTCACGGGTCGGGGCCGTTCCGGGAGCCGGTCGGGGGGAAGGGGCCGATGCGCACCAG
>DATMJI010000033.1:0-3230 GCA_035553895.1 Acidimicrobiales bacterium
GGATCTACGGCACGGGTCAGGCCTACGAGCAGCTGCTGCTTCGCATGCGAGCCCACCCGCTTCCCGAAGCGCGTACCTACGCCGACCTGATGTTGCGGGAGCTGCGGAAGGTCATCCCGAGCTTCCTCCGCCGCGTCGACCTCCCCGATCGTGGCGGCGCGTGGTCGGCCTACCTCGAGACCAACCGGAAGGCGATCGACCACGTCGCGGCGGAGCTGCTCGCGGACGACATCGCCGGACCAGCGGGCGACCCTGCGACGGAGACCTCCGTGGCGCTCGTCGACTGGGATCCCGACGGCGAGCACAAGGTCGTCGCCGCGATGCTGTATCCGCACACGCACCTCTCGGAGGAGGCGGTGCTCGAGCGGGTGCGGCGGATGTCGACCGACGACAAGATCGCCGTCGTTCGCGCCTACGCGGGGGAGCGGGGGAACCGGCGCCACCGTCCCGGGCGGGCCCTCGAGCGCACCGACTACCGGTTCGACATCCTGTCGGACTACGGCGCGTTCCGCGACCTCCAGCGCCACCGGATGCTCACCATCGAGTGGCAGGCGCTGCGCCCGTCCCGGGGCTACGCCGTCCCCGAGGCGGTGGCCGAGGCCGGGGGCGCCGGCCTCTTCGTCGAGGCCATGGAGCGCTCCGCCCGGCTCTACGAGGCGCTCTGCACCGACTTCGCCGAAGCCGCCCCCTACGCCGTGTGCCTGGCCTACCGGATCCGCTTCTGCCTCCAGCTCAACGCCCGGGAAGCGATGCACATGCTCGAGTTGCGTACCACCCCCCAGGGCCATCCCACCTACCGCCGGGTGTGCCAGGAGATGCACCGCCTCATCGCCGAGGAGGCCGGCCACCCCCTGGTGGCGGGCATGATGCGCTTCGTCGACCACCGGGATCCGGGCCTCGAACGCCTGGAGGCCGAGCGCCGGGCCGAGCGCCGCCGGGCCTGACGTTCCCGCTGGGGGTTGCTGTGGCTGCTGTTGCTGGTGCACACTATGGCCGGCGGGCGGTCACGGAGGTACGTGATGCGCGCCAGGACACACCGGGCACCCAAGCAGCGCCTGCTCGCCCTCCTCGCCGTCGCCGGCGTGGTGGTGGCCGGGCCCGCCGCCACCGGCTCCCACACCGTCAGGACCGGTGACACGCTCTCAGAGATCGCCCAGCACCACGGGGTCAGCACCGATGCCCTGGCCGATGCCAACGGCCTGGCCGACGCCGACCGCATCCGGGCCGGCCAGATCCTGACCGTCCCCGCCGGCGGTGCCCCTGGCGCTCACCGGGTGGCCCGGGGCGAGACCCTTTCGGGCATCGCCCGCCGCTACGGCGTCACGGTGGCTGCGCTGGCTCAGGCCAACGGCATCGCCGACGTCCACCGCATCGATGCCGGGGAGGTGCTGGCCCTGCCGGGCGGGGTGGCGCCCCGACCGCCGGCCGCCCCGTCGAGCGGAGGTGACCGCAGCCGCTACCCGGCCCGGCTCCAGGCCGCGCCCGAGCGTCTCGCCCTGGTACCCACGTTCGAGCACTGGGCCTCGGCCGCCGGCGTCCCGGCCGATCTGCTGATGGCCATGACCTGGCTGGAGTCGGGATGGCAGAACGACGTGGTGTCCCCGGTAGGCGCCGCCGGCATCGGCCAGCTCATGCCCGACACGGTGCGCTGGCTCGAGGACATCGTCATCGGCCAGCCGCTGGACCCGGCCGTGGCCGGCGACAACATCCGCATGTCGGCGCAGTACCTGCGCTGGCTCCTCGACCGCACGGGCGGTGACCACGCCACGGCCCTGGCGGGCTACTACCAGGGCCTGGGGGCGGTACGGACATCTGGTGTCTTCCCGGCCACCCGGATATACGTCGCTGACGTCCTTGCCTTCCGCGACCGCCACTTCTGAATTCCTGCCGCCTTTTTTGGCTACCCCTGACCAGCCTCGACGCGCGTAGGGGCTGGTCAGCACCGTCGTTTGGTCCGGCGTCCATCCTTGACACCCCGCCCCCGGCCGTGGCAAGAAAGGACGGTTCCTCCCTTCGGATCGGGCACCGAGCCGATGAGGTGGAGGGCCGGGGCCGGTCGCCCGGCGAACCGCTTAGTAGCAAACGTCTTATCGGTCTCCACTGGCACCGACCGCACCGTCGTCGGCGTCGCACAGGCTGATCGGCGGCCCCAAAGGCGGAGCTGGGCGACCTCCCTGGCCCATCTCGGAGAGGTCTGCGGCCCGAGTACGGAGTCGGCGCCGGGAATGGATAGAGTCCGCCGACGGTTGGCTCCGCACCGCCCGACCCGCGACCCAAGGACCGCATGGCTGACGACCTCGACGACGAAGGCACCGGGGAGGACGAGGACCTCGACGACCTCGCAGAGGACGAGGACGCCCTCGACGAGGAGGACGAGTTCATCCAGAGCGACGGGGACGACGACTTTGCCGACGCCGGCGAGGACGTCGACGCCGGCAACGAGGACGAGGACGAGGACGAGGACGAGCCGGAGGAGGAGGTCAAGGAGCCCAAGGCTGTCCGGACCAAGACGAAGAAGGCCAAGTCCAGCAGTGGGGACGAGGACGAGGCGGGGGACGAGGACGAGGACGAACCCGATCCCGACGACGTGGAGGCCGACCTCGACACCATCTTGAAGGACCGGCTGGTGGTGGCCGACGACGACGATGATGATGAGGACGACGACGACCCGGCCGAGTCCGACGACCGCGGCGAGGGGGGCAAGGTACGCCCCCGGGCGCCGGAGGAGTTCGTGTGCCAGTCGTGCTTCTTGGTCAAGCATCCCAGCCAGCTGGCCGACGCCGACGCCTTGCTGTGCCGGGACTGCGTCTGATGCCGGGCGCGCTGCGGGGATGCTGGCCCGGCGTGGCTAGCCTGGCCGGCGTGACCGACGACAAGCGCCCGCTCGACCACGCCATGGACCTGTTGTTCTTCGCCCCCCTGGGCCTCGCCGCCACCGCTCGCGATCTCGTCCCGTCCCTCGCCCAGCGCGGGCGCCAGGAGCTCGACCCCCAGGTCGGTGCCGCCCGCATGGTGGGCCAGATGGCCGTGGCCCAGGGTCGCAACCAGGCCGAGAAGGCGGTGGAGCGGGCCTTGGCCCAGGCCCAGGCCACGCTGCGCCAGCTCGGCCTGGTTGCGACCCTGGGCCACGGCCATCTGGCCCACCATGCGGGCGGCACCGACCTGGGGGTCGAGCTCCTGGCGCCCGCGCTGGGCGAGGGACGGGACGAGATCGCGAGCGGTGGCGGCGA
>DATMJI010000034.1:0-22541 GCA_035553895.1 Acidimicrobiales bacterium
GGCTGGGGCGGGGGAGGCCCCACGTAGCGGGCGCTGGGGCGGATGATGCGGTTGTCGGAGGCCTGCTCGAGGATGTTGGCGCACCACCCGATGACCCGGCTGGCGGCGAAGGTGGACGTGAACATGGCCGGGGGGATCCCGCAGCGCTCCATGACCACCCCGGCGTAGAACTCGACGTTGGCGTACAGCTCGCGCCCCGGCTTGAGCTCGGCCAGCACCGAGACGATGGTTCGTTCCACGGTGGCGGCGAAGGCGGCCTTGTCGCCGCCCAGGCGCTGGGCCAGCTCCCGCAGCAGGGCCGACCGGGGATCCTCGGTCTTGTACACCCGGTGCCCGAAGCCCATGATCCGGCCCCCCGCCTCCACCTCGGAGCGGATCCAGGCCTCGGCCCGCGAGGGCTCGCCGATGGCTTCGAGCATGTCGAGCGCCCGGCTGGGTGCCGCCCCGTGGAGGGGCCCGGAGAGGGCGCCGATGGCACCGACCACGGCCGCCCCCAGGTCGGCCCCGGTGGAGGTGATGACCCGGGCGGTGAAGGTGGAGACGTTGAAGCCGTGGTCGACCGTGGAGATCAGGTACTGCTCCACAGCCCGGGCGTGCTCGGGCTCGGGCCGGCGCCCGGTCAGCATCCACAGGTAGTTGGCGGCATGGGCCAGCTCGGGGTCGGGTTCGATGGGATCCTCGCCCCGGGCCAGGCGGTAGAGGGCGGCGCACAGCGTGGGCACCAGGGCGCACAGGCGCAGGGCGTCGGCCCGCAGGGCGCCGGCGTCGATGTCGAGGCTGGGCCGGTACCCCAGGGACGCCGTGGTCAGCGACACCGCCGAGCGCAGGGCGTCGAGGGCGACGAAGTCGGCGCCGGCTCCGGCGATGGCCGGCAGCAGCGGGCGTACCTCGTCGGGCAGCACCCGGAGGGGGCGGACCTCACCGTCGAAGGCCTCCCGGCCCCGCCGGTCGGGCAGGTCACCGTCGAAGAGCAGCTGCCACACGTCCTCGAGCGACCGCCTGTCGGCCAGCTCCCGGGCCGAGTACTGGCGGTAGTGGTAGAAGCCCTCCTGGCCCCGCACGTCGCCCACCACGGTGTCGGCCACGATCACCCCGGCGAGGCCCTTGGGGGCCTCCAGCTGGCCGGGGTGGGTCATGGGCTGGATCTGGGCCACCCGCATGAGGTCTTGCATGGAGACCACGCCCACCAGCGTGGTCCCGTCGACCACGGGGATGTGGCGGTAGCCCCGTTCGGCCAGGCTGGCGAAGGCGACGCCGGCATCGGCGTCGGGCGCCACCGTGTCGGGCTCGCTGGTCATCCACGCCGATGCCGGGGTGGACGTGGCCTCCTCCCCCGAGGCCACGAAGCGCACCACGTCGCGCTCGGTGAGGATGCCCACGGGCCGCTCACCGTCGACCACGACCACGCAGCTGAGGGATTCCTTCTCCATGCGCACCGCCACCTCGGCCATGGAGTCGCCGGCCACGGCGGTGACCGGCGGCGCGCTCATCAAGTCGGCGACGGCGCGCTGGGGCGACGGTGGGGTCTGGTTCACCTGGCTCCTCATGTCGGGGACGCAGGGGAGTCTAGGAGCGGGCCGCCCCCCCGCTGGCTAGGCGTCGAGGACCAGCAGCAGGATCATGGTGTAGTGACAGGCCGCCGCCGCCACCACCAGGCAGTGCCAGATCTCGTGATACCCGAAGACCTGGGGGGCGGGGTCGGGCCAGCGGCGGGCCAGCACCACCGTGCCCAAGGTGTAGAGCACACCGCCGCCGGCCAGCAGGGCCAGCTCGGCCGGGCGGGTCCAGAGCTGGGGCACCAGAGCCAGCACGGCCCAGCCGAGGACCAGGTACAAGGAGTTGCCGCCCCGCATGGCCCGGTCACAGAAGAGTTTGACGGCCACGCCGACCAGGGCACCGGCCCACACCACCGACAGGGCCGCCGCTCTCCAGGGCCCGTCCAGGACCAGCAGGCAGACCGGGGTGTAGGAGCCGGCGATGAGCACGAAGATCACGGCATGGTCGGCCCGGCGCATCCACATCCGGGCGCGCAGCCCCCGGGCCAGGCGGTGGTAGCCGGCGCTGGTGGCGAACATGGCCGTCAGGCTGGCGGCGTAGACCAGGGCGCCGAGGCGGGCCGAGGGCGAGCCGGCGAGGGCCACCACCACCAGCCCGGCCGGGATGCTGAGGAAGAACACGATCTGGTGGAGCCGGCCCCGCATGGACGGGCGGGCCGCCGAGAGCACCTCCAGCATGGCGCTGGGAATGGGAGTGTCCGGCGGTGCCCTCACCTCGGCCCACGCTATCCCGGCGAGGCGGCGCCGACCCCGCGGTCCCTCCCGGTCGCCGTCGGTGGCCGGCGTCCCTACGCTCGAAGGGTGGAGCATGGGCGCTGGGCGGCCGCGGAGCGTCCCCACCTCGACCGTCCCGTCCTGGTGGCGGCCTTCGAGGGGTGGAACGACGCCGGCGACGCCGCCAGCCTGGCGGCGGGGTGGCTGGCTCAACGCTGGGCCCCCGGGCCCCTGGCCGACATCGATCCCGAGGAGTTCTACGACTTCACCGCCACCCGCCCCCACGTCGAGCACGACGGAGAGATCCGGCGCATCCGCTGGCCGGCCAACACCTTCACCGCCGGCCGGGCGGCCGGCGTCGACACCGTGGTCCTGGTGGGCACCGAGCCCCAGCTGCGGTGGCGCTGCTTCTGCGAGCAGGTGATCGGGGTGGCCGAGGCCGTCGGGGCCCGGCTGGTGCTGACCCTCGGGGCCCTCCTGGCCGAGGTGCCGCACAACCGCCCCACCCCGATGGTCGCCAGTGCCACCGACCCCGACCTGGTGGCGCGCCTCGGCCTGGCGCCCTCCACCTACGAGGGCCCGACCGGCATCGTCGGGGTTCTCCAGGACGCCTGCCGGCGAGCCGGCGTGGACGGCGCATCCCTGTGGGCGGCCGTGCCCGCCTACGTCCCCGGCGCCCCGTCCCCCAAGGCCGCCCTGGCCCTGGTCGAGCGCAGCGCCGAGATCCTCGACGTCCCCGTCATGGCCACCGACCTGGAGATCGCCGCCGCTGCCTACGAGCGCCAGGTGAGCGAGGTGGTGGCGGGTGACGAGGACATGGCCGGCTACGTCGGGGGACTCGAGGATCGCTTCGACGAGGACGGCGGGGAAGGCGATGCCGCGTCCCTGGCCGAGGAGGTCGAGCGCTATCTGCGGGACCACCCCGGACGCTGACTCCTCGTTCTCGGCGCGGTCTGCCCCCCGAAACGGGGGCGAAACGCGCCGAGAACGTTGTGGGCCGGGTCAGGGAGCGCCGAAGCGGGCCAGGGTGGCGTCGGCGCCGGGGAACACCAAGCGCAGCGACGCCAGCAGGTCGTCGGGGCGGGCGATGGCGAAGCTGGTGGCAGCCACGTAGTAGCGCAGGGCGCAGTCGACCAGATCGGCGTCGCCCAGGGCGGCCAGGGCCTGGGCGCCCTGGACGTACACGCCCCGGTAGTAGGCGCTTTGGCGGGTCTCCCAGAAGGTCATGCCCTCGCCCAGGTGGCCCCGGCCGGCACTGGGGATGGACCGGGCCGCCAGCGCCTCCCGGGTGCCCTCGAAGCCCCCTTCGGCCCAGGTGGCCAGGCCTTCGTCCAACCAGGGATGGCGACCCTGGTTGTTGCCGACCAGGGCGTAGAACCACATGTGGGCCACCTCGTGGGAGAGGGTGCGACCGGTGGTGCCCGGGCCCTGCATGACGTGGCCCGGGTACTCGATGCCCCCCGAGAGCCCCGGGGTCACCGCCATCGTGTAGGTCGGGTAGGGCAGCGGCCCGAAGCGGCGGCTGAAGTCCTCCAGGGCCGCCACCACCCGTTCCAGGTACGTCGCCGGATCGTCGTCCAGGCCCTCGTGGACGCCCACGGTGACGGCGACGGGAGGTGAGGTGGCGGTGGTGGCCGCCGCCTGGCGGAAGCGGCCGACGGAGACGGCCACGTCGCGCACGGCGACGGCCCGCCAGCGATCGCCGTCCCGTTCGCCGGTGGCCAGGACGTCGAGGCCCTCGGGCACGGCGACCGAGTAGGAGAAGTCGGCCACCGGGGTGGTGGCCGCCTCGGCGAAGGCCCCGGTGGGGGGATCGGTCGCCCATCCCACCCCCGGCTCCCAGGCCAGGACGGGGAAGAAGGAGCCGAGGCGCACGGCTCCGCCCTGGCCGGCCAGCCGGTCGTTGGACGCTCCCGGCAGCGTCAGGCGCCAGGCGACGGTGGCCTCGATCGGGCGCCCGGCGGCCAGGGGTGTCTCCAGGGGGACGACCAGCGTCGTCGGGTCGGGCTGCTCGCTGGGCACGGGCACGGGGGCGCCGAGGAAGACCGGCCCCGCCTCCAGCCGGCCACCGGCGGCCGCCGGGCGGGGGCCGTTGGCCCAGAGGCGGAACACCAACCGGTCGGTGTCCAGGTCGGGACGGAAGCGCACGGTGAGGCGGCCCTCGACGGCGTTGGCCTCGAGGTCGAGGCGCAGGCTCATGGTGTAGACCGGCCGCCCGGGGTCGGGGGCGGCCTGGGCCGGAACCGCCGGGCACCGGCCGGCAGCGGGCCGGGGCCCGGCCAGAGGCAGCGGCGGCGCCGTGGTCGTGGTCGGGGCTGGCCCCACCGTGGGTACCGGCCGGGTGGTGGCGGCGGTGGTGGCCGGGAGGGCCCCGGGATCGGTGGACGAGCGGCACGCCGTCGCCGCCAGGGCCACCAGGGTCCCCAGGGCGAGCAGCGAGAGGGCGCGGCGCACTGCCCCCAGTCTCGCACCGGCCGACTGGCCGACTGGCCGACCGGCCGGCCGGCTGGCCGACTGGCCGACCGAACTGGTGGCAGAAGCGGTGCCGCTCTGGTCCCGCTTCTACCGCCAGATCGCAGGGGGGCTGGCGGGCTGGCGGGCTGGCTACCGTGGGCCGGTGCCGCAGCTGGTGGCCACGTGTGTGTGGCGCATTCGAGCCGAGGTGGTGACCGCCCTCGACGAGCGCTTCGGCGAGCCGGTGGACGCCTACGTCAACGGCTCCCAGGTGTGGCTGCGCGACGACGGCCCCGACGGGCTCACCCTGGAGTGGCGCCTCCATCCGGTGGCGGGCTTCCGTGCCCCCCCGGGGGTGTCCACCTACGAGCTGTTCCCCGCCGTGGCGCTGGCCCTGGCCGAGGGCGACCGCCTTCCCGTCGCTCCCGAATCGCTGTGGGACGGGCTCGAAGCCTTCAGCGCCTACGGAGACGAGGTCGAGCCCGCCCCGCTGGCCGAGGCCGCCGGCACCGCCCTCGGTCTGGCACCCGAGGCCTGGGGACTGGCCGACCACGACCTCATCGCCCGGACCTGGGAGGTGCGGGAGCGCCAACTGTCGATCATCGACACCCTCTTCGATCAGCTCACCGGGGGGGGTCGAAGCTGACGTCGAGGGGTTCGCCCCGGATGGCGGCGAAGGCGGCGGACGCCCACCGGCTGGCCCCGGCCAGCGGGCTGGGCAGGGCGTCCTCGGCGAACCACCCGACGTCGGCACACTCGAGGGGATGGGGTGCCAGCTGGCCCCCGGTCATGCGGCAGTGGAAGACCAGCGAGTAGAGCGGGATCCGGGAAAAACCCAGGCGCAGCCCGTCGTGGACGGCGATGAGGCGCTCGGGGGTGCAGGTGATGCCCGTCTCCTCCTGCACTTCCTTGACCGCCACCTCGGCCGGGGAGTACCCGACATCGGCCCAGCCGGTGGGGTAGAGCCACACCCCGGAGTCGGCCCGCTGGACCAGGAGGATCTCCCCGGCCCCGTTGCCCACCACCGCCCCCACGGCGGTCTTCGGCGTGACGTAGCCGGCGACGCCCTCGCCGACGTCGGCCAACCATTCCTCCACCAGCTGGGCCGGGGTGCCGCCCGACCCGGCGGCCGCCTTCATCTCCGCGGCTACTTTCAGGATCTCCTCGAAGCGCTCCCGCTCGTAGAGGTTGGCGGTGAAGGCGAGTCCGGTTCGGGCGATGGCCGCCAGGGACTCGCTCCAGCGCGAGAGCTCGTGCGCACGCTCCGGTCGGGAGGCCACCGCCCACCAGGGTAGAAGGCGGGGCCGGGGCCGGTCAGCCGGCGGCGGGGCTCCCGCCGCTGGGTGGCCCGTCGACATCCTCGCCCAGGCGAGGCTGGCTCGCCGGCGCCGCGGCCGGCGACTCCGAGGCGTCGGCCAGGAGGCTCGCCAGCTCGTCGAGACTCACGGCCTCGGTGGGCTCGGTGCCCGACCCACCGCCGGCCACCGGAGACGGTGCCGGCGACGGCGAAGGCTCGGCCTCCGAAGCGGTGGAGCTCGCCCGGCGAGGGGCCGTGCGCTGCTCGCCGGCCGGGTCGCCGCTGACCTGGCGCCGGGCCCGGGCCGGGCCGCCCGGCGCCGGCTCGTCGACGGATCCGCCCCCGGCGTCGCCCGCACTCGACCCGTTGCCCTCGGCGGCACCGTTGGCCGCCCCCGGCTCGGGCCCGGTGGCGCTTCCCCCCGCCGCCTGCTGGACGGTTGCGCCGCCGGCCGTACCCGCCTGCTCGGCCTGCTCGGCCTGTTCGGCCTGTTCGGCCGCTCGCAGGGCAGCCGGGGGCGGCTTCTTTTCGGCCTTGTGGATCCCGGCCCGCTCCAGCACGGCGGCGTCGACACCGACCTGGCGCCAGGCGGCGTAGGTGATCCCGTGGCGGTCGCCGTAGCTGCGGACCACCCGCAGGAAGTCCCGCTCCAGCTGGGAACGCTCCGCCCGGCTGCCGTTGGTGAGGCGGACGTACTCGGCGTGGAGCTCGATGCGCTCCTGGGTGAGGTGGACGCGGCTCAGGGGATCCGCCGACACCAGCAGCTCGTCGACCTTGGTGATGCGATTGCCCACCGCGTCGGCGGTGCGCTTGAGGTTCCGTCCCGCTCGGGCGCCCTCGACCTCGCTCAAGTAGCGGCGGACGATGCGCTCCTGCTCGAAGGTCGCCGGCCGGCGTGACGTCCCCCGCTTGGATCGGGGCGTGCCAGGCTCAAAAGCGTTCTCGACCATCGGGTCACTGTAGCCGAATCGACGTGATCGAAAACGCCAGAAGGGGGCGGCCGGAGCCGCCCCCTTCCGAGTGCTACGGCTTGAAACTACGCCTGCTGGCCCTTCCGGCGAAGGAAGAGACCGAAGGCGAGCAGCAGCAGGCCGAAGAGCACCTGAACTGCCACGGACACGCCGGTAACGGCCAGCTCGCTGACCGGCACCTTGCCGAACACCCCGTCGATGATCTCCTCATCGGTAGGAGGCTCGTTGATCTCCACGACCGGCGGCGGGTTCTCACCCGGCGGGGTCACGCCCGGCGGGTTCTCCTCATCCTTCTCGCACTCGATGGGAGGCGTCGGGATGTCGGGAAGCTCGGCCTCGGGGCAGTCAGGGTCGGTGTTCAGACCCTGGCAGGCCGTCGTGGCCGCGGCGTTGCCGATGGCAACCGCGTCACCCGTGAAGATGGCCGCCAGGCCATCCGACAGGTTGGCGGCGAAGCCGAAGTTGTTGGCCACCACGTCGGCCGGACCGCCGAGAACGGCAGCAAGCTGGCCGTTCAGGGCGACGTTGACCGATGTGTTGCCAACCGCGGTGTTGAGGCCGGTGTTGGCGAAGGCGAAGCCGAGGTTGGCCACGCCGATGGCCTGACCGGCCAGGCAGATGGCAATGCCGGAGCAGTCCGCTGCCTGCGAGACGCTGGTCCCCGAGAGGTTCCCCAGGGCGAAAGCGTCGCCGGTGTCGATGGTGGCGGTGCCGTCAGAGTCGTTGACGGTGTCAGCGACGTTGTTGGCGACCACCGTGTCGGCGACCAGACCCCCGAACAGCGTGCCGGCGATGGCCAGCTGACCGTTGAGAGCGAGGTTGCCGGAGGCGTTGCCCACGGCGTCGTTGTCGCCGGTGTTGGCAATGCCATCGCCGGCGTTCAGCACGTTGGCCTCCTGGTCGATCAGGGCGAAGCCGACGCCGGCGAGGCCGGTGTCGACGTCCTGGACGACGTCGGTGGTGGACACGTTGCCGAAGGCGACGGCGTCGCCGGTCTCGATGGACGCAGTGCCGTCCGAGACGTTGGCCGTGGCGCCGATGTTGTTGGCGACGACCTCGTCCGCCGTGACGCCACCGAGGATCGAGCCCGCACCTGCGAACTGGAAACTCAGGGCGACGTTGAGGGACTCGTTGCCCACGGCGTCGTTGAGACCGGTGTTGGCGAAACCACCACCAGCGTTGACCACGTCCGCGTCCTGGTCAGCCAGGATGAAGCCGGCGCCGTCGATGGCGGTGTCGGTGCCCTGGATGACGTTGGTGTCGGAGTAGTTGCCGACGGCGGTGGCGTCACCGGTGTGGATGGTGGCCGTGCCGTCGGAGGTGTTGGTGGCGGTACCGATGTTGTCGGCGACCACGCTGTCGGCGTCGACGGCACCCAGGAGGGAGCCGGCGGCGGCGAGCTGGAGGTTGCCGACGAGGTTGGTCGACGCGTTACCGACTGCGACGTTGCCGCCGGAGTTGGCTTCGGCGAAGCCGACGTTGACCACCGTGGCGTCCTGATCGCCCAGCACGAAGCCGGTGCCATCGATGTCGGCTCCCGCCGACTGGGTCACGTTGGTGGTGGACTTGTTGCCGATGGCGCAGGCGCAGTCAGTGGTGATGCTGGCCGTACCGTCGGAGTTGTTGGTGGCGGTGCCGATGTTGTTGGCGACCACGTCACCACCGCCACCCAGGGCAGCGGCGTCCTGAAGGTTGCCGGCTGCGTTGAGGGAGGCGTTACCCACGGCGACGTTGAAGCCGGAGTTGGCCCCAGCGACGCCGAAGTTGACCACGTCGGCCGACTGATCGGTGATGGCGAAGCCGGCCCCGCCGATGGCGGTGTCGGCGTCCTGCACGATCGTCGTGTCGGACGAGTTCCCGATGGCCGTGGCGTCACCGGTGTCGATGGTCGCCGTGCCGTCGGAGCAGTTGCACGCGGTGCCGATGTTGTTGGCGACCACGCTGTCACTGCCGCCACCGCCCGCTCCCGCCTCCTGGAGGTTGCCCGCCAGGTTGGTGGAGGCGTTGCCCACGGCGACGTTGTCGCCGGTGTTGGCGAAGGCGAAGCCGAGGTTGGTGACGTCGGCCGACTGATCCGCAATGGCGAAGCCCGAGCCACCGATGTCGGTGGCGGCGAGCTGGCCGATGTTGGTCGTCGAAGCCGAGTCGTTGCCGATGGCGTGGGCATCACCGGTGGTGATGTCGGCCGTGCCGTCGGAGGTGTTGGTGGCGGTGCCGATGTTGCTGGCCACCACGTCGTCCGCATCCAGGTCACCCGCGCCGTTCTCGACGACGCGTGCTCGCTGGTCGTTGCCCACCAAGTTGCCAGAGGCGTTGCCCACGGCGACGTTGAAGCCGGTGTTGGCCGCAGCGAAGCCGAGGTTGGCGACGGTGGCCGACTGGCCGGAGATGGCGAAGCCGGTGCCACCGACGCTGGTGTTGGCCAGCTGGCCGATGTTGGTGGTGGAGCTGTTGCCGATGGCGTCAGCGTCACCGGTGGTGATGCTGGCGGTGCCGTCGGAGGTGTTGGTGGCGGTGCCGATGTTGCTGGCCACCACGTCGTCCGCATCCAGGTCCCCGGCGCCGCGCTCGCGGACGCCTGCCCGCTGGCGGTTACCGGCCAGGTTGGCGGATGCGTTGCCGATGGCTTCGTTGCCACCGGTGTTGGCCAGGGCCTCGCCGGCGTTGAGCACGTCGACGTTCTGGTCAGCGATCACGAAGCCCGAGCCGTCCACGAAGCCGTGGCCCAGCTGGGCTGCGTTGGTGAGGGACTCGTTGCCGGTGGCGGTGGCGTCACCGGTGGTGACGTCGGCCGTGCCATCGGAGGTGTTGGTGGCGGTGCCGATGTTGCTGGCCACCACGTCGTCCGCATCCAGGTCCCCGGCGCCGCGCTCGACGACACGCGCTTGCTGGTTGTTGCGGGCTTCGTTGGTGGAGGCGTTGCCGACGGCGACGTTGCCACCGGTGTTGGCCTGTGCGCCACCCTCGTTCACCACGTCCACGTCCTGATCGCTCAGGACGAACCCGCTCCCCGCGATGTCGACAGCGGAGACCTGGGCGACGTTGGTGACGGAACTGTTCCCGGTGGCCGTGGCGTCGCCGGTGGCGATGCTGGCCGAACCGTCACTGCAGTTGCAGGCGGCGCCGACGTTGCTGGCGACCACGTCGCCAGCGTCGAGGTCGCCCGCACCCGTCTCACGGACACCAGCCCGCTGACGGTTGAAGGCCTCGTTGTCCGACACGTTGCCGATGGCGAGGTTGCCACCGGTGTTGGCGTCGGCGATGCCGAAGTTGTCCACGTCCGCCGCCTGGTCGACGATGGCGAAGCCAGTGCCGTCGATCTCCACGTCGGCCACCTGGCCGATGTTGGTGGTGGCGTGGTTGCCGGTGGCGGTGGCGTCACCGGTGGTGACGTCGGCCGTGCCATCGGAGTTGTTGGTGGCGGTGCCGATGTTGCTGGCGACCGCACTGCCGGCCACGAGGGAGCCGGGGCCCGCCTCGCTCACGCCAGCGGTCTGGACGTTTCCGGCCACGTTCGACGACGCGTTGCCGACGGCGAGGTTGCCACCGGTGTTGGCGCCGGCGACGCCGGCGTTGGTGACGGAGGCGGTCTGACCCACCAGGGCGAAGCCGGCGCCAGGGATGCTGACGTTGGCCGCCTGGACGATGTTGGTCGACTCGTCTGCGTCGTTGCCGATGGCGTCAGCGTCACCGGTGGTGATGCTGGCGGTGCCGTCGGAGTGGTTGATCGCCTGGCCGTCGTTGCTGGCCACAGCGTTTCCGGATGCGGAGCCGTCCACGAACGCCCGCTGGAGGTTTCCGGCGGTGTTGGTGGACTCGTTGCCAACGGCGGTGTTCTCGCCGGTGTTGGCGAAGGCTTCGCCCTGGTTGTGCACGTCAGCGGACTGGTCGACGAAGGTGAAGCCACTTCCGTCGCCGTCCACGTCGGCGCTCTGGGCGACGGTCGTGGTGGCAGCGTTGCCGGTGGCGGTTGCGTCACCGGTGTCGATGCTGGCCGAGCCGTCGCTGGTGTTGATGGCGCTGCCGAAGTTGCCAGCCACCGCGTTGCCGTCCGAGTCGCCGGTCTCGGCGTCCTGGACGGTGCCCGCGAGGTTGGTCGAGGCGTTGCCCACGGCGAAGTTGTCGCCGGTGTTGGCGAAGGCGAAGTTGCCCTGGCGTCCGCCGTTGTCCACGTCGACGTCCTGGTCGACGAAGGCAATGTTGTTGCCGTCCACGCTGGCGTCCTGGAGGACGTCGGTGGTGGAGGCGCTGCCGGTCGCGGTGGCGTCACCGGTGGTGATGTCCGCCGATCCGTCAGAGGTGTTGCTGGCGCTCCCGAAGTTGGCGGGGACGCTGTTGTCGCCACCGTCACCGGTCGCAGCGATCTGCTCGCTGAAGGCCTCGTTGTCCGAGGCGTTGCCGATGGCGGTGTTCAGGCCCGTGTCGGCGATGGCGAAGCCACCGTTGGAGACATCGGCGTCCTGGTCGACGAAGGCCAAGCCGGCGCCGGAGACGTCGGCGACCTGGGCGATGGTGGTCGACTCGTCAGAGTCGTTGCCGGTCGCGGTGGCATCGCCGGTGGCGATGCTGGCCGTACCGTCGGAGTGGTTCTTGGCCTCGCCGAAGCTGCTGGCCACGCTGGATCCCCCAGCGTCACCGGCACCTGCCAGCTGAGCGTTGAACGCGGTGTTGGTGGACTCGTTGCCGACAGCGACGTTGTCCCCGGTGTACGCCTCGGCGTCACCGGAGTTGTCGACGTCAGCCGACTGGTCCACGAAGGTGAGACCACCATCGGTGTCCACGTTGGCACCCTGGACCACGTTGGTGGTCGAGTGGTTGCCAGTCGCCGTGGCGTCGCCGGTGGTGATGTCGGCACTTCCGTCGCTCGAGTTGCTCGAGGTCCCGAAGTTGGCGGCGACCGAGTTGCTGGCGTTTCCGCCTGCCGTCCCGGCCTCCTGGACGTTCTCAGCGTCGTTGTCCGACGCGTTGCCGGTGGCGTCATTGCCGCCGGTGCTTGCCAACGCCGAACCGCTGTTGGAGACGGTGGCGTCCTGGTTCACGAGAACGATGCCGCTTCCGGCCACGCTCACGTTGGACTGCTGGGTGATATTGGTGTCTGAGTGGTTCCCCGTGGCGGTCGCGTCACCGGTGTCGATGGTGGCGGAGCCGTCCGAGTTGTTGGTTGCCTGTCCGTCGTTGCTGGCGACAGTGTTGCCGCCGGGTGGACCGGCACCTGAGACTGCACCTTGCACGGTGTTCGAGTCGTTGTCGGACTCGTTGCCCGTGGCGGAGTTGCCACCGGTGTCAGCCGTGGCCGTCCCCGAGTTGGAGACGTTCGCCGACTGGTTCACGATGACGATCCCGCCGAGGCTGCCGTTGACTGACGCGTTGGCGATCTGGTTCACGCCGGTGCTCGACGAGTTCCCCGTTGCGTCGGCGTCGCCAGTGTTGACGCTGGCGCTGCCGTCGGAGTTGTTGCTCGCCGTCCCGGTGTTGTTGGCCACGGAATTGCCGTTACCGCCGCCGCCGCCCGCAGCCTGCGAGTTGTTCGCAGTGTTGGACGAGGCGTTGCCGGTGGCCGTGTTCCCGCCAGTGGTGGCCGTCGCCGAACCTTCGTTCGTGACGTTCGCATCCTGGTCGATGATCACGATGGCCCCGAGGCAGCCGTTGGCCGCCTCGCAGACGTTGATGTCTGCCGTCTGGTTCACGTTCGTGGTCGAGGAGTTGCCGGTCGCCGAGGCGTTGCCGGTGTTGATGCCGGCGCTGCCATTGGAGTTGTTGGACGTGGAGCCAGTGTTGTTGGCCACGCCCGAGGTTCCCGCTCCTCCTCCAGATCCTGCTGCCTGGTCGTTGCTGGCGTCGTTGTCCGACGCGTTGCCCGTCGCCGTGTTGCCGCCGGTGTTGGCCTCCGCGGAACCAGAGTTGGTGACCGTGGAGTTCTGACCGACGATGACGATGGCACCGTTGTGACCCTGGACGGTTGTGCCCTGGGTCGCGCCGGTGCCGCTGTTGCTGCCGGTGGCGTTGGCGTCACCGGTCGCCGCGTCGGCGTTGCCGTTGCTGTCGTTCGCGGTGTTGCCGCCGTTGGCTGCGGGCTGGTTGCCAGACGTGTTGTCAGTTGCCGCTGCAGTCTCTGTGGGGGCGGCGGTCGTCGTCGTGGGTTCGCTGGCGGCCGTGGTGGTGGTCGTCTCCGCGGGCGCAGCATCTTCCTGCGCCGACGCGATGCCTCCGAAGAGGACCAAGAACGCCATCGACATGGCCGTGAACAACAACCCGAACGCCGTGCGCTTCCGTGCGCCCCCGTTTCGAGATGTACTCATATACCAATTCACCTCCTTTCCTATGCTCGTAGGGTTAGGTTGGTCTTGCTGTGGTTGCTAGATCGGGGCTGACACCCGCCATCCCGGCGACCGCCCGCCCCTCGCCCGTTGCGCCGCCCCGCCCGCGAAGGGGGAGAGCTCGCCCAAAGGACCGTGCCGGTCTACCGGCGGTCCTGCGAGATGTCAACCACTCCCCGTGTCGGTCAGGTGACGACGGTGTGACGACCCGCCGGTCAGGACTGCTCGATGATGTCGATGCGCTCGATGCGGTGGGGCTCTTCGGGAACCGGGTCCTCGCTCGTACCGCCGCTCGCGCTGATGGCGTCGAGGGTGCCCATGCCGGCCGGGGTCACCTGGCCGAACAGCGGGAAGACGTGGTCGAGCTCGGCCACTTCGTCTCCCAACCAGATGAGGAACTGGCTGCCGTTGTCGTCGGCCCGCTCGTGGGCGAAGACCATCGAGCCCTTGCCGTAGGTGCCCTTGGGAGGCAGGGGATCGTCGGGAAAGCTGTAGCCGGGACCGGTCCGGTCGGGGCCGAGGGGGTCACCGGTCTGGGCGTAGAAGCCCCCGACCACCCGCCCGAACGGCAAGCCGTCGTAGAAGTGGTAGCGGGCGAGGAAGACGAAGTTGTTGACCGCCAGGGGCGATCGCTGCGGATCGAGGTCGGCCACGAAGGCCCCGGCGGTGGTCACGAAGCGAGCCCGGTACGTCGCCGTGGGGTCGATGCACATGGACGGCGCCGCCTGGAAGAGGGTGAGGCGGGGTGAGGAGCCGTCGGGGGCGGGACAGGGCGGTGGCGGCGGTGGCGCATCCGGATCCGTCGTCGCCGTCGTGGTCGACGCCGTCGCCGCACTGTCGGCGCCCGGGTCGGCCGCGTCGCTGATGAGCAGGCCCAGGGAACCGAGCAGGAGGATGGCGAGGGCGGCCACCACGCCCACGCCGGCCCGCAGCATCCGCCGGCGGGGGCGGCTGGCGGCGGTGGCCTGCTCCCGCAGCCCGTACTCGCGCCGGACCCGCCGGTCCTTTTGCTTCTGGCGCTGCCGAGCCTTGGACACGGCAGGCGAGGGTACCGGCCCAACCCCCATCGTTCGTTGTCGGCTGGCCCGTCCCAGGCACTGCCAAGCCGACAAAGAACGGGGGGTCAGCGCTCGACGCCGTGGAGGACGGCCCGCTCCAGCTCGCGGAGGTGGTCACGCTCGACGACCTTGGCGCCCGAGGCGGTACGCACGTAGAAGGTGTCGACCACCTCGTCGCCTTGGGTCGCCACCTTGGCCAGGTGGATATCGAGGTCGAGCTCCGCCAGGGCGGTGGTGACGCCGTAGAGCAGCCCCACCCGGTCGGGGGCATGCACCTCGACGATGGTCGAGCTCGACGAGCCGTGGTTGTCGATGCGGATCCGGGGCGGCGTGGCCAGGAGGTCACCGGCCGGCCGGCGGCGGGGGCGGCGCCCCCGCTGGGCCATGCGGGCCGAAAGGGCCAGGCGCCCGTCGAGGGCCAGGCGTACGGCGCCGGCCAGGTCGTCCCAGTCGACACCGCCCGCTCCCGGTTCCACCTTGAACTGCGACGCCGCCATCCCGTCGGCGCTCACGGCGTCGGCGGAGCGCACGGCGACCGCCTTCAGGGCGAGGGTCCCGGCCACCCGGGCGAAGACGCCCGGGCGGTCCCTGGCCACCACGGTGAGGACGTCGCCGTCGCCGCTGACCACGGTCTGGCCGGCCGCCAGCAGCCGGCGCACGTCGGAACCGGGAAAGCCGCCGCCGGTCACCTCAGCCACGTCGCCCCCGCCCAGCACGTGGGCCACCCGAGCCACCAGCTCCCCCACCAGGCCGGCCTTCCAGGTGCCCCAGGCCGAGGGCCCGGTGGCCAGGGAGTCGGCCTCGGTGAGGGCGGCGAGCAACTCCAGCGTGGCCGGCGAAGCGACGGCGCCGGCCACCATCTCGATCACCGCGTCGTCGGCCAGGTCCCGCCGGGTGGCGACGTCGGGCAGGAGGAGGTGGTGGCGGATGAGGTCGACCAGGATGGCGACGTCGCCGGGGGGGAAGCCCATGCGAGGCCCGATGGACGCCATCAGTCCCATGCCCACCTCGGTGTGGTCCCCGGGATAGCCCTTGCCCAGGTCGTGGAGCCAGGCCCCGACGAGCAGCAGGTCGGGACGGGCCACGGTGGCGGTCACCTCGGCGGCGTTGGCCGCCGCCTCGCACAGGTGCCGATCGACGGTGAAGCGGTGGTAGGCGTTGCGCTGGGGACGGCTGCGGGTGGGTTCCCACTCGGGCAGGATCCGGTGCACCAAGCCGCGCTGGTCGAGGGCCTCGATCACGGCGATGGCGGGGCGGCCGGCGGCCAGCAGCTCGACGAGGGACTGGCGGGCCCCCTCCGGCCAGGGCCCGTGGGCGGCAGGGACAGCCTCGGCGAGGCGGTCCAGCGATCGGCGGTCGATGGGTACGCCGGCCTGGGCCGCCGCCGCCGCCGCCCGCAACACCAGGGCCACGTCGAACGCCGCGCCGCCGGCACCGGGCCCGCCGTCGGGGGCACACAGGTGGACCTCGCCGTCCCGCAGCACCAGCCCGGGGCCGAGCGGGCGGTCCCGGCGGATGCGCCGGCCCAGGGGACCGGCCAGCGTCGACCCCAGGCGGTGCCAGGCCTCGTCGCCGATCCAGGCGACGGTGCGGGCGGCAGTGGCGACACGGGACATGAGGGCGTCGGCGTCGGTGTCGCCCAGGGCGGCGGCCACCTCGTCCTGGCGCTCGAGCAGCAGCTCGTCGCTGGGTCGCATCAGGCTGCGGTGCAGGGCGACCCGGACACCGAGCAAGGTCTCCTCGGCTCGCTGCAGCGCTTGGGCGTCACCGGCGGCGAGCACGGAGCGACCCGAGCGCACGGCCCAACCGAGGGCGTGCACGTCGCGCAGCCCGCCCCGGGCCTCCTTGATGTCGGGCTCCAGCAGGAAGGCCACCTCCCCGGCCCGGCGGTGCCGTTCGGCCACCCGCTCGGCCAGCTCGGCCAGGTACCTGGAGGATCGCTTGCGCCACAGGCCGGCGGCGCCTTCCGCCACGGCCCGCACCAGGGTGGTCTCACCGGCCAGGGGCCGCACCGTCAAGGCGCTGGTGGCCGTGTCCAGTTCCCGGGCGGCCAGGGCCAGCGCCTGGCGGGGGGTGAACACCCCGTGGCCCAACTTGAGGCCGGCGTCCCACACCGGGTACCAGATCTGCTCGGCCAGGGCGACGAGCGCCGGCTGGTCCAGTGTGCCGTCGTGGAGGAGCCACACGTCGAGGTCGCTTCCCGGTGCCAGCTCGCCCCGCCCGTAGCCGCCGACGGCCGCCAGGGCCACGGTCGCCGCCGTCTCGCCCGTCGCCGCGGCGAACACCTGCGCCAGCCAGGTGTCGGTGGCGGCCGACAGCGCCCGGCACAGCGCCCGGCCCCCCACGCTGCGGTCGGCCACCACCGCCGCCCGGGCGTCACGCACGGCGGCGCCGGCCGCCCCCCTCACCACCAGCGAGGCCCGGTCACAACGCTTCCTCGCCCGTCTCGCCGGTGCGGATGCGGATGACCCGGTCCACCTCGCTGATCCACACCTTGCCGTCGCCGATCTTGCCGGTGCGGGCGGCGGCGACGATGACGCCGGCCACGTCCTCGGCGTCGAAGAGGTCGCAGAGCACCTCGATCCTGGTCTTGGGCACGACGTCGACGGTGTACTCGGTGCCCCGGTAGACCTCGGTCTTGCCCTTCTGGCGGCCGTGCCCCGAGGCCTCGGTGATGGTGAGGCCCTTGACGCCGAAGTCGGCGAGAGCCGACTTCACCTCGTCGAGTTTGTGGGGCTTGATGACGGCGGTGACCAGCTTCATGGCAGCTCCTCGTCCTTCGGTGGATGGGACCGGGCGGCGGCCGGCAGAGCGGCCACACTGGTGGCATGGGTGTCCGCACCGATTGCCGCCACTATTCGACCCGCACGACGGGAGGCGACGTGGTGCAGCGCTGCCGCCTGGGCGCCAGCGAGGAGGCGCCCTTCGCCTGCCCGGACGGGTGCGTGTTCTTCGAACCCCGCTCCATCACCGACGCCGGCTGGCAGCGCCGCCGTGGGGGGCCCGGCGGCCAGTGAGCCCACACCCGGGGGCGCCGGCTAGGCGACCGGGGCCCGGTCGCTGTGGCCGGAGGCCGGCGCTCCGAGCCCGGAGCCGAGGTCGGACAGGCTGTAGGCGGTCTCGGCGTGCTGGCTGCGGTCCAGCCCCTCGAGCTCGTCGTCCTCGCTGACCCGCAGGCCCATGGTGGCATCGATGGCCCGGGCGAGGACGTAGGACACCGCCAGCGAGAAGGCGAGCACGGCGGCACTGGCCACCACCTGGTCCACCAGGAGCTCGCCGCCACCGCCGAGGAACAGCCCGTCGGCGCCGGCGTCGTTCACCGCCGTGTCGGCGAAGAGGCCGAGCAGCACCGAACCGAGCAGGCCCCCGACGAGATGGATGCCGATGACGTCGAGGGAGTCGTCGTAGCCGAAGCGGAACTTGAGCCCGATGGCCAGCAGGCACAGGGCGCCGGCTGCGGCCCCGATGACGATGGGGCTGACGCCTCCCACGAAGCCGGCGCAGGGGGTGATGGCCACCAGGCCGGCCACGGCGCCGGAGGCGGCCCCGAGGGTCGTGGCCCGCCCGTCCCTCATGCGCTCGACCAGCATCCAGGCCAGCATCCCGGCCGACGCCGCCAGGAAGGTGTTCATGATGGCCTGGGCGGCCACGCCGTTGGCGGCCAGGGCCGAGCCGGCGTTGAACCCGAACCAGCCGAACCACAAGATGCCGGTGCCGAGCATGGTGAGGGGCAGCGAGTGCGGGGGCATGGCCTCGCTGCGCCAGCCCCGGCGCCGGCCGAGCACCATGATCAGCCCGAGCGCCGCCGCCCCGGCGTTGATGTGCACGACGGCGCCGCCGGCGAAGTCGAGGGCACCGAGGTCGGCCAACCAGCCGCCGGCGAAGACCCAGTGGGCGACGGGGGCGTAGACCAGCACCAGCCAGGCGCCGATGAAGACCAGGTAGGGCCCGAAGCGCAGGCGGTCGGCGGTGGCCCCGGTGATGAGGGCGGGGGTGATCACGGCGAAGGTCATCTGGTAGGCGGCGAAGAGGACCAGGGGGATGGTGAGGCCCTCGATGAGCGTCCCCGGATCACCACCCACGCCGGACAGGCCGATGAAGTCGAGGTTGCCGAGGACCCCGCCGTTGCCCAGGTCACCGAAGGCCAGGGAGAAGCCGACCAGGGCCCACAGCACGGCGACCAGCCCCATGGCGGCGAAGTTCTGCATGAGCATCCCCAGCACGTGCTTGGACCGCACCATGCCGCCGTAGAACAGGGCCAACCCCGGCGTCATGAACAGCACCAGGGCCGTCGAGGTCAGCATCCAGGCGGTGTCGCCGGTGTCCATGTCGCTCTCCCGTCTCCTGCGCTCGGTGGTACCGACAGGGTGACGAAAGGTTGTTTCGACGCTGTTTCCTCCCGGTGAACAGTCGCTGACGGCTGGGCCCACCGGGCTTCTGGCCCCATAAGTGGTCGCTCAGGCGACCACCTATGGGGCCAGAAGCGTTGGGTTCGTTAGGAGTGCGAGGCCCACCAGGCGTCGAGGCGGCGGTAGGCCTCCTCCTCGCCGAGGGGGCCTTCCTCCAGGCGCAGCTCGAGGAGGAAGTCGAGGGCCCGGCCCACCTCGGGACCGGGGGCCAGCCCCAGGTGGGCCATCACCTGGTTGCCGTCGAGGTCGGGGCGGATGCGGGCCAGCTCCTCGCTGGCCGCCAGTTCCTCGATGCGCGCCTCGAGGGCGTCCATGCGCCGGTCGAGCTCCTCGGCCCGGCGCCGGTTGCGGGTGGTGCAGTCACAGCGGGTGAGCTCGTTCAGCTCGGCCAGCAGGGGGCCGGCATCGCGCACGTAGCGGCGCACGGCGCTGTCGGTCCAGCCCATCTTGTAGGTGTGGAAGCGCAGGTGGAGCTCGACCAGGCGGGAGACGGCGTCGATGTCCTCGCTCGGGTAGCGCAAGGCCTGCATGCGCTCGCGGGTCATGCGGGCCCCGACCACCTCGTGGTGGTGGAAGCTCACCTTCCCCTGGGGCCCGAACGAGCGGGTCTTGGGCTTGCCCACGTCGTGGAAGAGGGCGGCCAGGCGCACGATGCGTTCGGGGCGGGTCTTGGCCACCACGGCGATGGTGTGGGCCAGCACGTCCTTGTGGTGGTGCACCGGGTCGACCTCCAGGGCCATGCCCGGCAGCTCGGGCAGGAACTCCTCGGCCAGGCCGGTCTCCACCAGGAACAGCAGGCCGGCCTCGGGCTGGTCGACCACCAGCAGCTTGTCGAGCTCCACCCGGATCCGCTCGGGCGAGACGATCTCCAGGCGGGGGTGCAGATCCTTGACCGCCGCCACCAGGGCGCCGTCGGGCACCAGCCGGTAGCCGGCCAGGAAGCGGGCCGCCCGCAGCATGCGTAGGGGGTCGTCGCTGAAGGACTCCTCGGGCGACAGCGGGGTGCGCAGGCGGGAGGCGGCCAGGTCGGCGGCACCACCGAAGGGGTCGACCAGCTCGGGCGCGTCGCCGGCACCGAGGTCGAGGGCCATGGCGTTGACGGTGAAGTCCCGCCGCGAAAGATCGGCCTCCACCTCGGTGGAAAAGACGACATCGGGCTTGCGGGAGTCGGGCCGGTAGGCCTCGGCCCGATGGGTGGTGATCTCGTAGTCCCGGCCGTCACGCCGGGCGCCGATGGTGCCGAAGCGCTTGCCCTGGAGCCACACGGCGTGGGCCCAGGGGCCGACCACAGCCTCGATCTGCTCGGGGCGGGCATCGGTGGTGAGGTCGTAGTCGATGGCCTCGACGGGGCGCCCGAGCAGCAGGTCACGCACCGTGCCGCCCACCAGATAGAGGCGATGGCCGGCGGCGGCGAAGCGCCCGGCCAGCGGTGCCACCTCGGCGAGGACGGGCCGCAGCCGCTCGGGGACCATCGAGCCAACGGTAGCGGCGGGCGCCGGGCCGGGCCGGGTCGCCGGCGCCGGCCCGCTAGCCCCGCCGCGGGATCCAGCGAAACCCTCTGGCGGCCACCACGGCTCCGGCCACCCCCCACGCCGCCAGCACCGCCAGGTCGCCCCACGCCAGGCCGAGCCCGCTGGTGGCGGGATCGAAGGCGACGAAGAGGCTGTCGTTGAGCGGTTTGACGGGGAAGACGTCGGCGATGGACACCAGCCAGTCCGGGATGCTCTCTGCCGGCACGAAGATCCCGGAGATGAAGAACAGGGGGAGGGTGATGGCGTTGGCCACCGCCGGCGCCGCCGCTTCGGTGGGGACCACGGCGGTCACGGCGATGCCCAGGGCCGAGAAGGCGGCGGCCCCGAGGACCAGGGCCACCAGGAACCCGGCCGCCGCCGTCCCCGGCAAGGCCACGCCGTAGAAGAGGCGGCCGATGGCCACCAGCACGCCCGCCATGGCCAGACCCACCACCACGGCGGTCACCACCCGGCCGGCGATGAAGATCCACGGCGGTAGGGGCGTGCCCCGGACCTTCTTGAGCACCCCGCTCTCGCGCTGCTGGGTCAGCGAGATGGCGAGGTTGACGAAGGTGGCGCTGACCAGGGCGAGGGCCACGATGCCGGGCACGTAGTAGGTGGTGGTCTCTACCCCGCTCTCGAGCGTCTGGCTGCCGAAGATGCTGACGAAGAGCACCAGGAAGATGACCGGCAGGGCGAGGGTGAAGAAGGTGGCGGTGGGATCGCGCACGAAGGTGCGGAGGTCGAAGCGGGCCTGGTGGGCCACCAGCCGGCCGTCGTTCACCCCGGCGCCCGGTCAGTGAGGTCGAGATAGACGTCCTCGAGGCTGGGGTGGCGCACGCTGAGGCGCTCCAGGGCGATACCCCGGTCCAGGGCCCAACCCGTCAGCCGGTGCAGATCCCGGATCAGGTCGGCGCTGGGGAGGCGGACGCCGCCGCCGGTGTCGACCCGGGGGACGGCCGACAGCCCGGGTGGCGGGCGGGCGCCGGCCGGGAGCCGGAAGCGGATCTCGCCCTGGCCGTCGCCGCCGGGACCGATCTCGCCCGGCGCGCCGGTGGCCACCACCTCACCGTCGACGATGATGGCGACGCGGTCGGCCAGGGCCTCGGCCTCCTCCAGGTAGTGGGTGGTGAGCACGACCGTCGCGCCGAGGTCGCGCAAGCTGGCAATGAGTCCCCACGCCGAGCGCCGGGCACCGGGATCGAAGCCGGTGGTCGGCTCGTCGAGGAACAGGAGGTCGGGCCGGCCCACCAGCGCCACCGCCACCTCCAGACGGCGCTGCTGGCCCCCGGAGAGCTTGCCCGCCCGCTGGCCGGCCTCCGCCGCCAGCCCCACCACCTCGATGGCCTCCGCCACCGGCCGGGCGTCAGGGTAGTAGGCGGCGTAGAGGGCGACGGTCTCGCCCACGGTGAGCTCGGGCTGGACCCGGCTGGACTGGAGCACGATCCCCACCCGCTGGCGCCAGGCCCGGGTGGGGGCCGCCGGATCGACGCCGAGGACCCGCACTTCTCCCCCCGTGCGGGTGCGGTAGCCCTCGAGGATCTCGACCACCGTCGTCTTGCCGGCACCGTTGGGACCGAGGATGGCGAACACCTCCCCGGCCCGCACGTCGAGGTCGATGCCCCGCACGACCTCCCGGCTCCCGTAGCGCTTGACCAAGCCGCGGACGGAGATCACCGGACCGGCCACGGGGTGAGGCTAGTTCTCGGCGGCGGGCCGAAAAATGTCTCAAGTCGTCTCTGGTGCCGTCCGATGTTGAGTGCAGAAGGTGGGACCGGGACCGGCTGCACGGCGACCCCGCCCAGCCGAGGTAGCCGGCCCGGTCCCGCCCGAACGCACCACCGTGCGAGCACGAGCCGCCCTCCCCCGGCGGCTCGTTCTCGTTTTCGCCTACGCCGGCGATCATCCGCCGACACCCGCCGGCCCGGAGCGGCCCCGAGCGGGGTGGGGCCCGCACCGGCCCGGCCCTCACTACCCTCACAGGCCATGTCGGGGTTGCGGGTCGTCCGCTGGGGGACTGAGCGCCTCCGGGTGGGGCCCTGGCGGGGGGACGAGCGCCTCGCCTACCTGGCGCCGGTGGCCGAGACCCCGCCGGCCACGCCCGGGCTGGTCAACCACTGCTGCCGCATCCTCGCCGACGAGGGCTTCGACACCGCCGTCACCGGGGCCCTCGGCGCCAGCGAGCAGCGGGGCTTCATCGAGGCCGGCTTCGCCGTGCGCGAGGAGCTCCACCTCCTCTCCCGCCCCCTCGATG